>JAUNWQ010000039.1 GCA_030540225.1 Coriobacteriia bacterium
GCCTGCTCTCGCGCCTGAAGTCGACGGGCCGATAACGCGCGCCGTCAGCGAGCGGCCCCTCCTGTGGTCGTATTATTTCGACCGCTTGCGCGATGGGCGGGTTTCTGTGGTATACTGACAACACTTTAGCGCAGTAAAGTGCAGTAGCACAAACAGGGAAGGGCACCGTGCGCGACGAGCGAGCGCGGTGTGCGAAGGAAGGAATCTCATGAAGAAACTGAAGGTAATGGCAGCAGCGGTATGCGCCCTCGCCTTGGCGGCGTGCGTGCTGGCCGGTTGCTCCTCTAACACCGCTTCGAACGACAAGAAGGACGCGGCTGCGACCAGCTCGGACAAGACGACGCTCATCGTCGGCTTCGACCAGTCGTATCCGCCGTACGGTTTCGTCGGCAACGACGGCAACTTCACCGGCTTCGACCTCGACCTCGCTGCCGAGGTTGCCAGCCGCAACGGCTGGGACATCCAGCTCGAGCCCATCGATTGGGACGCGAAGGACACGCTCCTCAACTCTGGCGCCATCACCTGCATCTGGAACGGCTTCACCATGGAAGGCCGCGAGAATGACTACACCTTCTCCGATCCCTACATGCTGAATGCCCAAGTCGTCGTTGTGAAGAAGGGCAGCGGCATCGAGAGCCTCGCCGACCTTGCCGGCAAGAACGTCATCACGCAGACCGACTCTGCCGCCTACGACGTGCTCGCGGGCGACGAAGCGACTAAGGCCGACCTCGCTGCCACCTTCGCCTCGCTTGAGACCATCGGCGATTACAACACCGCCTTCATGCAGCTCGAGTCCGGCGCCGTCGACGCTGTGGCCTGCGACCTCTCCATCGCGCAGTACCAGATGAGCGCCAAGCCCGATGCGTATGTCCAGCTTCCCGAGGACCTTTCCTCCGAGCACTACGCGGTCGGCGTGAAGAAGGGCAACACCGAGCTTGCCGACGCGATCACCAAGACGCTCAAGGAAATGAACGAGGACGGCACCATCGAGAAGCTGTGCGAGAAGTACGCGGAGTACGGTCTGTCCTACACGAACTGGATCCTCAAGTAGCCAGTCGATAAGTTAGTTTGCTTGCGGGCATAACCTCCCGTAGGCAGAAGAGAATCGCGGACGGGGCAACCTGTCCGCGATTCGTGTTGCAATAAGAAAGAGGTTGCCGTGGAAATTGGAACCATGCTTTCCATGCTCGGGCAAGGCTTCGTCGTAACCTTGCAGATATTCTTCCTGACGCTGGTGGGGTCGCTGCCGCTTGGCGTGGTGGTGGCGCTTGCGCGCATGAGCCGCGTGAAGCCGATTGCCTGGATCATGAAGTTCTACATTTCCGTCATGCGCGGAACCCCGCTCATGCTGCAGATGTTCTTCATTTACTTCGCTCCCTATTATATCTTCGGAATCCCCCTGAGCATGGAGTCGAAGTTTTCCGCAACGATCGTCGCGTTCATTATCAACTACGCGGCCTACTTCGCCGAGATTTACCGCAGCGGCATCCAGTCGATTCCGCGCGGACAGTACGAGGCCGCCGAGGTCTTGGGCTATTCGCGTCTCCAGACGTTTATGAAAATAGTGCTGCCCCAGGTCATTAAGAGGATTCTTCCCGCTATGGGCAACGAGATCATCACGTTGGTGAAAGACACGTCGCTCGCGTTCGCCATCGGCGTGGCGGAGATGTTCTCGACGGCGAAGGCGCTCGTCGCCTCGCAGGTGAGCATGCTGCCCTTCGTGTTCGCAGCGGTTTTCTACTGGGTATTCAATTTCGTCGTGGAAGTGGTTCTCGGGAGCGTCGAGAAGAAGATGGGTTATTACCACGATTAGCCGTTGGGAAGGTGAGGTTTGGCAATGCCTGAAGATAATGTGCTGGTAAAGCTCGAGCACGGTAAGAAGAGCTTTGGCGATGTCGCGGTGCTCAAAGACATCTCGCTCGAGGTTCGCAAAGGCGAGGTCGTCGCCATCATCGGCCCGTCGGGAGGCGGCAAGTCGACGCTTCTGCGATGCATGACGCTGCTCGAGACGCTCGATGCCGGATCGCTCTCCTACGGCGATTTGCCTGTGGCTGAAGATAACGGGGCGGGGCATGCCGTCTATGGCGGCAGGGATGTGATGAAGCAGGCGAAATCGCGCTTTGGCCTGGTGTTCCAGAACTTCAATCTGTTCCCGCACTACTCGGTGATCAAAAACGTCACCGACGCGCCGGTCAGCGTGCAGAAGCGTCCGCGCGCAGAGGCGCTCGAGCGCGGGCGAGAGCTGCTCGCGAAGATGGGCCTCGCCGACAAGGAGGACATGGTCCCCTGCGAGCTTTCCGGCGGTCAGCAGCAGCGCGTCGCGATTGCCCGCGCGCTTGCGATGGATCCCGAGGTGCTCTTCTTCGACGAGCCGACGAGCGCGCTCGACCCCGAGCTCACGCGAGACGTGCTCAAGGTCATCCGCGACTTGGCGGCTGAACGCATGACCATGGTCATCGTGACTCATGAGATGACTTTTGCCCGCGATGTGGCGGACCGCATCATCTTCATGGACGAGGGCCTGGTGGTTGAGGAAGGCCGCGCTGTGGACGTGATCAACAACCCGCAGCAGGAGCGCACGCGCGCGTTCTTAAGCCAGTACCAGCAAGGGTAGGGCCGCCTTAGGGGGTACACCCAGAGGTGTATCTGCGTGGTGCAACGATGACGATTGCGCCACGTTTCAGGAGCTCTTCAGGATGGCGTGGTAAGGTTTGCTCAAGAACCCGATGCGGGCGAAGGAGCAAACAACATGAGCGATTACAACGAGAACAATCAGGGTGGATACGACCCTCAGTCAACCAGCCAATCGTTCGGCCAGGGGACGGGCGGCGCGCCGACCCCCCCGAATTCTTACTATCATTACCAGGGCGCGGGCCCGGGTGGTGTGGCGGGGACGAATGCCACGGCGCCCGTCAATCCCGCGTCTCCCTATGCGCAGCCGGCAGGTGCGCACAACGCGCAGGCGTACGCCGCGAAGCAGGACCCAAAGCCTAAGAAGAACCATTCGGGTGCGAAGACGTTCGGGATCGCGTTTGCGGGCGCGGCGCTTGCATGCGTGCTCGTGCTCGGCGGCACCGGCGTCGTCAACACGGTGACGAGCGGCTCCCCGTCGGGCTCGACCACGGTGCTCGGCGGCACGTCTTCCGCATCCACGAGCGGCAATGCCGATGAGAATGCGACGCTTGCGGAAAGCGTCTCCCAGAAGTGTCTTCCGTCCGTGGTGGCTATCGACGTGTACACCAACCAGCAGAGCGGCTATTACGGCTACAGCACGCAGAATTCCCTTACCGAGACGTCTCTCGGCAGCGGCGTGGTGCTTTCCTCCGATGGCTACATCGTGACGAACTATCACGTGATCGAGGGCGCCGATGCCCTGAAGGTCACCATCGAGGGCGAGGAATACGATGCGGACATCATTGGCTCCGACCCCAGCTCCGACATTGCGGTCATCAAGGCGAAGAACGCTTCAGGGCTGACTGCCATGGAGCTAGGTGATTCCGACGATCTGACGGTGGGCGAATGGGTCATGTCGATCGGCAGCCCCTTCGGCCTTGAGCAGTCGGTGGCGACGGGCATCGTGTCGGCTACGAACCGCTCGCAGATCATGGACAACTCTTCCGACTCGTACCAGTACGGCCAGCAGCAGTCGAACACCACGACGGTCTACACCAACATGATCCAGACTGACGCAGCCATCAACCCCGGCAATTCCGGCGGCGCGCTCGTCGACAAGGACGGCAAGCTCATCGGCATCAACACGCTGATTACGTCCTACTCTGGCAACTATTCCGGCGTCGGGTTCGCCATCCCTGCGAACTATGCGGTCAACCTGGCCCAACAAATCATCGAGGGGAAGACGCCGACGCATGCGCAGCTGGGCGTGTCCTTGTCCACGATTAACGCGCAGACGGCCCAGCGCTACGGCTTCTCGGTGGATGAGGGTGCCTATATCGCAGCGGTGAGCAGCGGCTCTGGCGCTGACTCCGCGGGCCTTAAGGTGGGCGACATCGTAACCGCCTTCGATGGCAAGAAGGTCTCCTCCGCGAGCGATCTTATGCTCGCCGTGCGTTCGAAGAATCCGGGCGACACGGCCACCGTCACGGTCAACCGCGACGGCCAGAGCCAAGACGTGCAGGTGACGTTGGGCTCGGACGAGAGCTCGCAGGCGCGCGCGGGCGCGAACTCGGGGTCTAACAGCTCGAACGGCAACGGGTCGAACGGTGGCTCGCTTGAGGACCTTCTGCGCCAGTACGGTTACGGCGGCGGTTCCAGCTCGAGCGGGACAAGCGCCGATGCGGGATCTGGCGCGATTGCCCAAGCCGCATAAGCGGACACGATAAGCGAATCGGCACGGTTTCGGCCGCGTGGGGACTAATCCCACGCGGCCTTTTTCGTTTGAGGTGACGGAAAAGGCGTGCAGTTACGGCTCCGAGGCTCTAGCTGCGAGTCGATTCGGGTAAGATGATTCGAAATGGTTAAATCAAACGCAGAAAAAGGGGTTTCGATGGCCAACGAATACCAGTACAAGCGTGTGCTTCTGAAGCTTTCCGGCGAGGCGCTCGCCGGCGATTTGGGTTACGGAATCGATCCGAAGGTGGTCGATGACCTGGCCGACGAAATCGCGGAAATCGTGCACGACGGTGTCCAGCTCGCCGTCGTTGTGGGCGGCGGCAACATCTTCCGCGGCGTTTCGGGCGCGACGGAGGGCATGGATCGCGCGCAGGCCGACTACATCGGCATGCTCGCCACGGTCATGAACGCGCTCGCCCTGCAGGATTCCTTCGAGCGCCACGGCGTGTTCTCCCGCGTGCAGAGCGCCATCAACATGCAAGAAGTTTCCGAGCCCTACATCAGGCGTCGCGCCATCCGCCACATGGAGAAGGGCCGCGTCGTCATTCTCGCCGCAGGTACCGGCAACCCGTACTTCACGACCGACACCACCGCTGCGCTGCGCGCGTGCGAGCTCGACGTCGATTGCCTCATGAAGGCCACGAAGGTCGACGGCGTCTACGACTCGGATCCCAAGGTCAACCCGGACGCGAAGCGCTTCGATTCCATCAGCTACATGGAGGTGCTCAACAAGGGCCTTCACGTGATGGATTCCACGGCGACGTCGCTTTGCATGGACAACAAGGTTCCTATGATCGTCTTCGACCTGACGGTGAAGGGGAACATTTCTCGCGCGCTCAAGGGCGAAGCGGTAGGAACCACGGTAGAATAACGGCAACGGCCAAGCGGGGGCGAGACCTTCGCGGGCATGCTATCGGCGGCGACGCCGCTCGAAGGGGACGAAAGGAGCTCAGATGAGCATTGACGACATTAAGGCGCAGGCCGAAGACCGCATGGGCAAGGCCCTCTCGGCGCTGCACGACAACTTCTCATCGGTGCGCACGGGGCGTGCGAACGCGATGGCGCTCGACCGCATCAAGGTGGACTACTACGGGGTTCCCACTCCCGTGAACCAGATGGCCGGCGTGAAGACGCCCGATGCCCACATGCTCGTCATCGAGCCGTGGGACAAATCGACGCTGAAGGCCATCGAGAAGGCGATCCTCGAGAGCGATCTGGGTGTGACGCCCTCCAACGACGGCACGGTCATCCGCCTGCCGTTCCCCGCGCTCACCGAGGAGCGTCGCCGCGAGCTCGTCAAGCAGTGCAAGGCGTACTCCGAGGAGGCGCGCGTCGCCATCCGCAACATCCGTCGTGACGCGAACTCCGCGGTCGAGAAGTGCATCAAGGAAGACAGCTTGCCCGAAGACGAGCAGCGTCGCGCCGAAGGTGCCATCCAGAAGATCACCGACAAGTTCATCGCCGAGGTCGACGAGTCCTTCAAGAAGAAGGAAGCGGAGGTCATGGAAGTTTAGCCCCCTTTGATTCGAGGTCTTTTGAACAAACCGCTTGATATCATTTTCCCCAACCCGCCTTCGGGGCTTGCCCCCGAAGCGCTTGATGCTGCGCGCATTCCCGAGCACATCGCCGTCATCATGGACGGCAACGGCCGTTGGGCGAAAAAGCGCGCGCTCAACCGCCTGAAGGGACACAAGGCGGGAATCGAGGCGGTGCGCGAGACCATCCGCTGCGCGAGCGATCTTGGCGTTCGCTACCTGACCATTTACTCGTTCTCGACCGAGAACTGGAAGCGCCCGCAAGAGGAAGTCGTCGGGCTTATGGACCTGTTCGCGAAAACGATGCTCGCCGAGGTGGACGGCCTTCATGAGGAGCACGTTCGCGTGAAGACGATAGGCGATCTGTCCCTTCTGCCCGACGAGACGCGCGAGGCGTTCGAGGAGGCATGGGAGAAAACCAAGAACAACACGGGGATGACCCTGGTCGTTGCTGTGAATTACGGCTCGCGCCAGGAGATTCTCCGTGCGGTCAACCGCTGCGCGGAAGAGGCGGCCGCTTGCACTGCCGACGGCCTTGTTCCGAAAGAGATTTCCGCCGAAGACTTTGAGCGCGGGTTGTACACGGCGGGCATGCCCGATCCCGATCTGGTCATTCGGACGAGCGGAGAGGTTCGCCTGTCGAACTTCCTTCTGTGGCAGGTTGCCTATTCGGAGTTCGTCGTGACCGATGTGCTGTGGCCGGACTTCGACCGCTACGAGCTTTTGCGCTGCCTGCTCGAGTTTCAAGGGCGCGATCGCCGCTTTGGGGCGGTGAAGTAGCGTGACCCGCAAAGATGCCGACACGCGAGATGCTGCGGAGGAGTGGAAGCGCTCGGCCGAGCGCAAGGCGAGCCTGAAGGCCGCGCGCGCAACCGATGAGGAAAACGCAGGCCCGACACGTTCTACCCGCATCAAGGATTTTGCTTACAAGAAGACGCCGCAAAAGCTGAAAAATGCAACTGACCTGCAGGTTCGTTTTCGCACAGGTGCGATTTACGTAATCTTGTGCATTGCGTGCATCTTGGTAAGCGACATCTCGACGCTCGTGTTTTTATGCGCGACGGCGGGAATTTGCGCTGGCGAGTTCTACTACATGCTGCGCGCCGATGCGAAGCTCCCCAACGAGATGCTCGGCATCATCGCCGCGATACTCTACCCTGTGAGCGTGTACTTCCTCGGTGTGGTCGGTGCGCTGTACGTGAGCATCGCGCTTCTGCTCTCGCTCATCGTTTGGTATGTGTTTTGGCTGCGTGCGCGTGTGCCCGATGTCGGCGTGAGCTTTTTCGGTGCGGCGTACACAGGCCTTCTCCTTTCGGGCATCGTGGTCGCGCGCACGGCGCTGCCCGACCCGTGGGGCGGCGTGCTCGTCATCGGCATCTTCCTGAGCATCTGGGCGAACGATTCCTTCGCTTACCTGGTCGGAAGCAAAATCGGCAAGCATAAGATGGCTCCGCGCGTCAGCCCGAAGAAGAGCTGGGAGGGCTTTTTCGCGGGCATCCTCGGCTCGATGATTATCTGGGGGCTGTTCACGCTGATCCCCGGTTTGAACCTGAACCTTCCCGAGGCGCTCGGGTTTGGCCTGATCTGCGGTCTTATGGGTGTGCTAGGCGATTTGGCCGAAAGCCGCATCAAACGCAACTCCGGCTTCAAGGATTCTGGCACGATTATGCCGGGGCATGGCGGCCTGCTCGACAGGTGCGACTCCCTGTTCCTCGTTGCGGCATCGTCGGCTATCCTTCTGGTGATTTCCGGGGCAATTCCCTTTAGCGTTTAAACGTCGCTTTTCAAGAAAGGTGCTTTCATGAGGCGTATCGTTGTTTTGGGATCGACGGGGTCGATCGGCACGCAAACGCTCGACGTGGTGCGTCAGCATCCCGATAAGCTTAAGATCGTGGGGCTTGCCGTGAACACGCGCGCCCAGGATATGCTTGCGCAGGCGAAGGAGTTCGGCGTCGGTCACCTTGCCGTGGGCAGCGAAGATGCTGCTGCGGGCGAAGGATCTTTAGAGCTTGCCGCGTTCGCGAAATCCTTTGGGGAAGACGGCTCGCTCGGCTTTGGGATGAATGCCGTGGTCGACCTGGTCCGATTGCCCGAGGTTGACGTGGTCGTGAACGCGCTTGTGGGTGCTGCGGGCCTGCGGGCAAGCTATGAGACGCTCAAGGCCGGCAAAGTTTTGGCGCTCGCGAACAAGGAGAGTCTCGTTGTCGGTGGCGACTTGATTATGCCGCTTGCTGCACAGGTCGACGAGGCGCGCAGAGCATCGGGGGCTGCTCCCGCGGTGGGGCCTGCGGGCGCCCTCATGCCGATTGACTCCGAGCACGGGGCAATCTACCAATGCCTGCTCGGCGAGAACGAACGCGAGGTCGCCAAGCTGTGGGTCACCGCATCGGGCGGGCCGTTCCGCGGCCGCACGCGCGACGACTTGCGCGGCATCACGCCTGCTCAGGCTTTGAAACACCCGACCTGGCACATGGGTGCCAAAATCTCGATCGACTCCTCTACGCTCATGAATAAAGGACTCGAAGTCATCGAGGCGCACCACCTGTTCAACATGCCTTACGACAAAATCGAAGTCGTCGTGCAGCCGCAAAGTGCCATCCACTCCATGGTCGAATACACCGACGGCAGCGTGAAGGCGCATTTGGGGACGACCGACATGCGCATTCCCATCCAGTTTGCGCTCTCGTATCCCGATCGGTGGGAAGCGCCGGTTGCTCCCCTCGATTTCCGGACGCTGGGATCGCTTGAGTTTGCCGCCCCCGATGAGAAGACGTTTCGCTGCCTTGCGCTTGCGCGGCATGCGGGTTCGGTGGGGGGAACCCTTCCCTGCGTGATGAATGCGGCGAACGAGATTGCCGTCGCCGCTTTCCTCTCCGAGCGGGGAAGCTATCTGGGCATTGCGGAATGCGTCGAGGCCGTGATGTCCGAACACGAATCGCAGGGCGTGCAGAAAGTGGAGAGCATCGAGCAGCTTCAGGCGCTGGACGCTTGGGCGCGTGCGGAAGCCGGGAAGCATATACGCTAGCCTGGAGCTTCATCGTTTTATTCGGGAGGCCGACGGATTGTGCGTCGGCCTCCCGCGCGTTTCGGCCCCTAGCGTCTACCTGCCTTTCTCTTGCGGAGCGCAAGCGCTCCAGCCCCGATGCCGACCGCTCCCGCCGAGACCATGAGCACGGGGATCATCTTCAGCGCGAAGCCCATAAGCTCATCGCCGGTTTTTCCCAGACCCTTGCCCCTTGTGGTGCTGCCGCCCGAATTGACGATGGGCTGCGCGCCTTCGTCGATGTTCACGATGGCGTGGGCGATGCGCGCATCTTCAAGGCTGGGCGAGGTGAGCACCGCCCTGTTCGAGAACTTCGTTCCCGCCAGCGCTTCGTCGGCGATGTCTGCGGCGAAGGTAATCGTTGCGGTGCTTCCCTTTTCGAGCGTCCCGATGAACGCGGAGAACGTGTTGCCATCGCTTTCGAGGGCGGCATCGACCGGTTTTCCATCGATTGCGACCTGGATGCTGTCGAAGTCGATAGGGGCCCCGCTAGGCATCTTCGTGTCCGCAATCAGCACGCTTTCGACCGTGCCGCCGACTGCCGTCGCCTCGATGGTGAAGCCGATCCGCTCGCCAACGGCCGCGTTCTCCCTATCGACGCTCTTCACGAGCTCGATGTCGACCTTGGAAGCGGGCCGCTCGATGACGGTAACGCGCGCCGTGCTGTGCGGCCTATCGCTCAGCGTGGGCGACTCGATCGTCGCGGTGTTTTCGACGGTCGATCCGACAAGGGATCCCTCTTCGATAAGGGCCTCATATTCGACGGAAACGTTCGACCCTGCGCTCACCTTGCCGAGTTTCAAGGCGAACGATTGGGTGTCCCTGCTTGCGAAGTCAGGTTCGATCCGCTTGCCGTCTACAGTTGCTACGAACGTGGCGTAGTCGATGGCGACCCCTTCGGGCATCCCCTCGTCCACGAGCAGCGCATCTTCGAGGTCTGTCTCGCCGACCTCGACCGATAGGGCGTAGAAAACCGTCTCTCCCGCAAAGACGGATTCCGTCGATGCCGTCTTCTCGATGCTTGCTGTGCCTGCAGGTGCGACGATGTCCACCACTGCCTGCGCGGTGCGCTCGCCCTCGAGGGTAGGCGAGGAGAGCGTCGCGCCGTTTACCACCTTGTGCCCGACAAGGTCCTCATCAGCGACGTTCGCCTTGAACGACACTACGGCAACATCGTCTTTCCCCATCGTGCCGAGCTCGATCGCGAACGAGTCCCCTTTCTGGTGCACGACGGGTTCCTCCACGGTCTTTCCATTCACGGCAACGCTCAGGCTGGTGAAGTCGACCTCGATGCCCGAGGGGAGGCCGCTGTCGGTTATCACGGCGTCGCGCAGGATCCCGCTGGTCGTGCGGGCCGTGATCGTGTACGTGAACGAATCTCCCACCTGCGCGGTCTCCTTGCTCGCCTCCTTCTCAAGCGAGGCGTCCGCTAAGGGCTCGCTCACTTCGACGTCGTTTGCGGCGCTCGCTGTGGCGGCGTCGCTTGCTTTGGCTTGCGCGCGGTTGACGACATGCTCGGATGCGACGGGGAGCTTTGCCGAGTATGTCACCGTGAGGGCCTCGCCGTTGCGCAAATCGATGCCCGGTTGGAGGGAGAAACCGAAGACAGTGCCGTCCTCGTTTTTCTCCAGCGTGACGTCAGGGTTGTCGAGGGTCGTTCCGTCGGGTCCGGTTACCAAGATGGACGAGGCGTCGATCGAGGCGAGTTCGTCGCTTTCGAAGCGATCGGCGAAGATAACGTTGTGCGCAGTCGAGCCCTCGCGGGTTTGGGCGACGGTGACGGTGTAGTGGGCGACATCCCCCGCCTCGTAGCGCGGCTTGTCGGAGGTCTTCGAGACCTGGAGCTGCGCATCCTTCACCGTAATCGACGCGTCGCCGCTTGTTTGCGTGTTGGGTTCGTCGGTTGCGGCAATCGCTATGTTGCCGACGGTCGATCCCGCGAGCGCGGCGTCGGCGATGGCGACGGTGTAGTCGACGAACACGGCCGTCTCGCCTTCCTCGCCAAGGGGGTTTGTCCCTTGCTCGGCCTTCTCGCCGAAGCGATAGAACGTGCGCTCGGGCGAGTTGCTGACGAGATTGCGATTCGTCTCTATCGTGAAAGAGGGCTTCTCCCCGTCGGTGCTAATCACGCAGCTGTCGGTGATGTCGTTGCCCTCGGAATCCCAAACCTTGATGCTGTTTTGCTGCAATTCAACTCCTTTCGCTTGCAAAAGGTCGGAAACGACCAGGTTGCGCCCGATTGTCCCCGGCGTGTTGTTCGTCACCTTCACGCGGAAGGCCACAAGGTCGCCAACGTTGCAGGTGCCCTGCGATGCGGTCTTCTCAACCTGCAAAGTTGGCTGGTTCAGCCAGGTCAACGCACTGTCGCGCGCGTCGGTCGCATTGTCAGCGCTCACGGTCGCCGTGTTCTCAATTTCCCACCCCGTGATGGAGTCCTCGGGGAAGCACGTGCAGGTGATGGTGACGGGCATATGCGCGGGAAGGTGGCTTACGGTTGTTGCGAATCCGGTCCCCGAAGGCTTTGTCGAGCAGGTGACTTCCCGCTGCTCAAGCTGGCTGGGGGCCGACCCTTCGGCTCCTACCGGATAGGAAATGCTCTCGGGGACGCCCGAGACGTCGACCGCGAGCTCGCCTGTGTCTGTCCGCCCGATCTTGAGTCCCTCGGGAAGGCTCTCGTCGCTTACGATTACGTTGTTCGCAATGGTGCCATCCTTTGTGTTCTCGACGGCGATCGTGTAGACGAGCGCCCCGGTATCTTGCTCGGATGCCCCGATGAAGTGCTCGTAGCGATCGACGGTCTTCTCAATGGAAAGGCTCGCCGTGTTCGTCCAAACCTCGGCGGAGTCGGACGCTTCCTCGCAGTTGTTCGCGCGGGCTGTGGCGATGTTCACCTGATTGGTGCCGTTGCCCGCTTGGGTGGCGATGGCCGCGAAGCTTACGGTGAGCGTGTCCCCATAGTTGAACTTGTCGAGCTGGCAGCTCCAACGGTTGTCCTCGATGCTCGGGGCGGGGAGGTTCTCAGGCCCTGTGACCTGCACCGTTTCCGGGATAAGCTCAAGCCCTTCGGGAAGGCTGTCGAAGAAGACGGCCTTGCGGCACTGGGCGTTTTTCTCGCTTTGCGCGAAGGAGGCGGTGAAGCGGACCACCTCGCCTACCTCGTATTCGTAGGCGTCTGCGGTCTTGTCGACGGTGAGCCTCGGCGGGACGAGGGTCGTCTCGACGCTGTTGCTCGGATAGGTTCCCTTGTCATTGACACGGGCGTAGGCGCTGTTCGACACGGAGAGCGCGCCGTCGGCAGGGTACTCGGTGAGCTCGGCTTTGAACTCGAAGCGGTACGTCTCGCCCTGCATGCGCATGGAATGCTGCAGGTAGCATTGCGAGAACACGAACTTGACGGCGTTTCCGTCCTCGCTTTCGCCCTCGTCGCCTTGGCCTGCGTAGACCACTTCACCTGCGTTCTCGATCAGCTGTCCCTCATTGTCGGTGAGATAGCCGCTCCCGTCGACGTAGCGCATCTCGAGGGGGAGCACATCGACAATCTCGAAGTCGGTGTAGGAGTAGCCGTTTCGGCAGGTCGCGCCACGCTCATGTACGGGAACCTCGACGGTGTAGGAAACCGTGTCGCCGATCGAGATCCCTTCGGTCTTGTCGGCGGTTTTCCGCACGTCGAGCTTGCCGTCTTCGACGATGTCGTCGTTGGGATTCGGTGCAGTGAGAAACTCGTTCGTCATGGCGAAAAACGATTGCGCCGTCGAGTTCGAGCCCCTCCAAGACGATACGAACGAGAGCTTGACGGGTGTTCCCTTCTGCGATCCGGTGGTGTCGAAATAGGCTCCCACCAGGCCGAGCTTGTAGAGAGGGTCGTTCGGGTCGGCGCTGATGGCTCCATGCTCGTCCTCGACGCCGCCGCATGGGTATTCGGGCGAGGTGATGATGCTTTGCTCCTCGTCGATGGACAGGAAGTCGTTCTTGTCGACAACTTGCGCAAGCGAGACGGCGCCCCCGAAGCCGAACTTCTGCCCCACATCAAGATCGATGCAGGTCATATGTCCTTTAACCTCAAAGGGGTCGTCGGTTCCCGCGTAGAAGAACTCGACGCTCACCTCAAGGTCGGTCAGGCCCACCGTGTAGAAATTCAGGTTCTCGATGAGCGACCCCGTGCGCTGGTAGCCGCTGTTCACGAACACGCCAGGCTGGAAGGTGTCGTAGTCGGCCCGTTCCTCGTACTCGTCCCAGCCTGATGCGCCGTTCGACATGACGGGCTCCACGTAATTCCAGTTGGAAAGCGTGACAACGGCATCGACCTTGTCGTTGCCATAGCTTGCGCCAGTGTAGCGAAGCGCGAAGCTGCCCTTCGGTGTCGTGCGGTCGATGCGTGCCGCGAACCCGGAATCGTCGGGTGAGGCCAGCTCGTCGTAGTCCCGAGGATAGTACTGCTTGATATTCGGTTCACTCGTGAATCCACGCACGATCTCGACGTCGGTAAAGCTAATGCCCCAGTTGAACCCTTCTGGCGTGAACGAGTCCTCGGGGATGTACTCGATGGGAATCTTGCTCGCCGCCTGCGCGACCCCAGGCGTGCAAAGCGCAGCGCCAGGGGCGAGCCCGATTGCGAGGGCGAGTGCCAGAGCTATGTTGATTGCCTTATGTTTTACCTGTTCAATCGGCTGAGAAAGCCTCCTTGCGCTAGCCATAGGGGCCTCCTTGCGTGCCGAGTTCGAAAAGTTGGCTATTCATGGTGCTCCTTTCTCGCGAAATGCGCTCACTGCGCCGGGGAGTCTGAGCATAGCGTCGCGTTCTGGCGGCGAGGACGCACCAACCTTGCCGTTTCATCGCGCGTTATCTGCACGGAGGTTCCCGAAAGTCGGTGGGCAATCCCTACAAACTCGGCTGAAACTGCACCGCGATTCGAATATCTCCAACGCAAATTCGACGTGCATTCTCAAAAACCTGGCGAAAACCTGGCAGGAAGTCGGCAACGGTTCGGCAACAAAAGCCGCACAGGGGGTGTAGGTTTTCTGAGCTGGGCGCATCGGTCGGCGCAGCTTTCCTATAATGGGCGCTAAACGTGTTATTCGGCGACTCGCTTTCGCCCGCCTTGGATGCGAGGAGCTTGCTGCCCCGTACCCCTTCAAGCCTTCCGAGGAGTCGCTTGCATGGATATTGTCCTTATGATTTTGTACGTTTCGATCCTGCTCGGCTTCCTCGTGTTTATCCACGAGGGCGGGCATTATCTGGCGTCCCGCGCGTTCGGTGTGCGCGTGACCGAGTTCATGATCGGCTTTCCCGGGCCTGGCATCGGCTTCACCAAATGGGGCACGAAGTTCGGCGTGACCTGCGTTCCCCTTGGCGGCTATGCGAAGGTGTGCGGGATGGAGCCGGGCGAGGTGAGCCCCCATCTGGAAAGCGTGCTTGCGGCAATGTACCGCCGCGGTACGGCAAACATGGAAGACATCGCGCAGGATTGCGGCATCTCGAACGACGATGCCCTCGCCGCCCTCGATGAGCTGGTGGAGTGGGGAAGCATTCAGGGTCCTACGAAAAAGGACAAGTTCAACACTTACCGCGCGATGGCAACCCGTCCCACCAAGGGGCAGATCAAGCGCGCCGAGGCGGCGGGACAGCCGGTGCCTCTCGCCTATGAGCTGGGACAACCGCGCCTGGTTGACGACCCCCATGCCCTCTTTGAAAACGAATACAACCAGCAGTACCGAAGCCTTCCCTTCTGGAAGCGAACCATAATCCTCCTTGCGGGAATCGCCGTGAACTTGTTGTTCGCCGTTCTGGTCTTCGTGGTGGTGTACTCCATCGTGGGCGTCGATATGACGAACTCGCAGACGGGCGAGGTCTCGCACATCACCATGTCGCCCTTGCGCTCAATAGAAGTCGGATTCGCCTACATCGGCGCGGTGGCCCAGATGGTGGTAAGCCTGTTCAACCCGCAAACGGCGGCCGATGTCGTGTCGAATTCGACGTCGGTGGTCGGCATCGCCGTCATGTCGAAAACCTACGCTGAAGCGGGGCTTCTCGAATTCGTCTTCTTCATGGCGATGCTCTCGGTTTCGCTCGGCATTATGAACCTGCTGCCGATTCCGCCCCTCGACGGCGGCCGCTTCGTCATCGAGATCTTCCAGAAGCTCACGCGCAAGAACGTGTCGACGCGCGTCCTGAGCTATATGAGTGCGGCGGGAATGATTCTCTTTCTGGGGTTCTTCGTCATCATGCTCAACCAGGACGTGCAGCGTTTCGTCTTCGGCAACTGGGGTTAGTCCGCGCGCCGCTCGCCCAAATGCTTGCGTTCGCGCCGCAGGGAAACTTTCTTTCTTGATAGGCTCTAGGGGAAAGAGAGGGACGGGCGAAAGGACGGCGAGGTGGCGAGCGAGGCTCCAATCGGCGTGATATTCGACTGTGACGGCACGCTTCTCGACAGCATGGGCGTATGGCGCGAGATGGAAAGCGAGTTCGCGCATCGGGCGGGCGGCGAGCTTTCGCCGACCGACAAAGACCGGCTGACAACCATGACCACGCCCGAGGCGGGCGAGTTCTTCCACACGAAATTCGGACTGGGCGCATCCCCCCAAGAGGTCGTGCGCATGGTGGGCGAGTACATGATGGAGTTCTACTCGACCCGCGCGACGGCGCGCCCAGGTGCGCTCGCGTTCGTCCGCGCCCTGTTCGATCGCGGCATCAGGCTGTCGGTGGCCTCTTCCTCCCCGATGCCGTATTTGCTGGCAGGGCTTTCCCATACGGGGTTCCTCCCGATGCTCGATGCGGTGGTATCTGTCGATGACGTGGGGAAACCGAAGCGCGAACCCGCGGTGTACGACCGTGCGCGCTCGCTTATGGGCACCGAGCTTTCCCATACCTGGGGTGTGGAAGACGCGCTGTACGCGGTCGGCACGCTCAAGCGGGCGGGGTACCATACGCTGGCGGTGTACGACTGCGATATGTCAGGAACCTATGCAGCGCTTTCCGCTTCTGCCGAGCGTGCGGTGCGCGATTTCCGCGACCTCGACCCCGGCGAGTTCATCGAATTTGCCCGAATGGTTGCCATGCCGTAGGAAAACATGCGACTGCATTCCCTATAATGGACGGCAGCGTTTATTCAGCAGGCAGCGTTTGAAAAGGGAGCATCATGGCGCATGGGGAAAGGGAAGAGATGGTCGCGGCCGAAGGTGGCGCGATCGATGCCGCATGCGAGCCGAAGCCGAAGATGCCCCTGCTGCTGAAGGTGTTCGGCGTGCTGTGCATCGTGGGCGGGGCGGTCTCCATTCCGAGCGGTGTGCTTGCAGTTGTCGTCATCGTGCAGTTTTTGCGGTCGGGCGGCCTTGCCGAGGAGGCGCTCACGCCCCTTGCCGTGACGGTGGTTCTCGTTGTTGCCCAAGCGGCTATGTTGGTGCTGTTCATCCTGCTGGGCGTGCGTCTTCTTCGCAATAAAAGGCGCTATGCTGCGCTCACCGCCGAGGTTCTCATGGCGCTTGCAGCGGTGGCACTTGTCTGCAATATCATGCTCAGCGGCACCGATGTCCATATCGTGCCGACGCTGGTCATCCTCGTGCTTTTGTTCTTCGTGTCGGGCTACGTCGACCCGTCGCTTTCCGAGGAGCGCGAACTGCAGCGCAAGCTCCGCGACATGGAGACGCGCGACCAGGCAGAAGAGGGAACGCTCGGTCTGGATTCGACGGGGCGCGGCTATATCGCGCTCAACTTCTTCAATGTGTTCTGGATTTTCGTGGTCTGCAGCGTGTTGGGCCTGGTCATCGAAGTGGTGTATCACTTTGTCATCGTCGTTCCCGGCGAGTACCAAGATCGTGCGGGTATGCTGTTCGGGCCGTTTTCTCCCATCTACGGCGTGGGCGCGGTGCTCATGACCATGGCGCTCAACCGCTTCCACGACAAGCCGGTGCCGGTGATCTTTTTGGTGAGCGCTGTGATCGGTGGTGCGTTCGAGTTCTTCGTCAGCTGGTTCATGGAAACCGCGTTCGGCGCGGTGGCCTGGGATTATACGGGTACGTTCCTCTCGATCGACGGACGCACGAACGGCATGTTCATGGCGATGTGGGGCATGCTGGGCGTGCTGTGGATAAAGGCGCTCCTGCCGAAGATGCTCGATGTGGTGAACTTGATTCCCTGGAAGCTGCGCTATACCGTGACCGCGGTCGCTACAGCGCTCATGCTCGTGAACGCCATCATGACGCTGCAATCGCTCGATTGCTGGTACGGGCGGTTGTCGGGGCATGTTCCCGAAACGCCCATCGAACAGTTCTACGCCACGTATTTCGACAACAACTTCATGGCGAACCGGTTCGAGAGCATGACCATCAATCCCGATAGCGCGACGCGCGGGTCAGGGGCGCCTCCGGACAGCGCTCTCGGCTAGGGGCTATTCGGCGGCGCGTTGAGACGGCGCGGCTTCGGGTCGGTCCAGTTGTCTTTGCAGGAAAAAAGGCCGCTGCGGCGCGGGAGTGCTGCAGCGGCCTTTTTATGACACGGCTCGTGAATAGTGGTCGGCTTGTAATCGGGAATTTCTACGCCCAAGGGTCGCGCTCGAACAGGGGGTTTGTCTCTCGTCGGTCGGAATAGGGGTCGTAGCCGTCGTCGTCTTCGCTCTCGGCGCGGATGCAGGGATCACGATGCGCAGGGGCATGCTTGCGCGCTGCCTCGGCAAGAAGCTCCTCGGCGGTTTTTCGCGTCTTGCCCTGCTCGTCTTCCGAAGCGCTATTCGCCATCTGCTGCCTCCTCGTGTCCAATCGCGTCGATTTCATACGGCGTCGTTTGGTACACATAGTAGTTCAGCCAGTTGGTGTAGAGCAACTGCGCGTGCGCGCGCCAGGTCGATTCCGCAGGCTGCGCGGGGTCGTCGTTGGGGTAGTAGTGCTTGGGCAGCGGCGCGTTCGGGTGGGTCTTCGAGTCGCGCTCATATTCCACATTCAGGGTTTCGCGGTCGTATTCGGGGTGGCCGAACACGAAGAAATTGCGGCTGTCTGTGCTTTTCGCCATGTAGACGCCGGCCTCGTCCGACTCGGCGATGATTTCCAGATTGGGGTTCGCCTCGATGTCCTCGGCTCGCACGTTGGTGTAGCGCGAATGGGGCGCTCGGAAGCGGTCGTCAAACCCGCGCACCCAGGGGGAAGACGGCTTCACGACGCGGTGCTCGAACACGCCGGTCGTCTTCTCGTCGAGCTCGTACTTCTCGACGCCGTAGCGGTAGTAGATGCCCGCCTGAGCTCCCCAGCAGATATGCAGGGTGGAGTGGACGTTTGTCTTCGACCAGTCCATGATGCGCGTGAGCTCTTCCCAGTAATCAACGTCGTGGAAATCGAGCAGCTCGACGGGCGCGCCCGTGATGATGAGGCCGTCGAAGTGCTCGTCTTTCACGTCGTCGAAGGAGACGTAGAACGTTTCGAGGTGCTCTTCGGAGACGTTTTTCGCGACGTGGCTCTTCGTACGGAGAAGCTCCACCTCGATCTGCAGCGGCGTGTTCGAGAGCTTTCGCAGAATTTGCGTCTCGGTGGTGATCTTGGTGGGCATGAGGTTTAGGAGCAGCACGCGCAACGGGCGGATATCCTGGTGCAGCGCGCGGTGCTCGGTCATGACGAAGATGTTCTCTTTTTCGAGTTGCGCGGTTGCCGGCAGCGAATCGGGAATCTTGATAGGCATGGCGCATCCTTTCGTCTGATAGAAACTTCCTCGCTATCCTAGCAAAAAATCAGTTCACCCGATTATATGAAGCAGTGATAACACATTATCGCGGAAATCGGGAAAGCGGATGGCGCGAGGCGTTCTCCTCACTCCCGATTTTCGAAGACTTTCTGCAGATGGCCATGAATAAAGCGAATTCAGCTTGACTTCTCATCGCCGAGGCGGGTAGACTACAAAAGTTCGCTTTCAAAAGCCCCGTGAAAGCAGTAAAGGCAGAAGCGTTGTGCCAACGGAGTCCAGGCCTGAGGTATGCGCGTCGGCGTAGGAAACCGGCATCTGGCTGACCTGCACTTTTGAAAACAAACACCCGCTTGCGGCAACGCGCAAGCGCCCCTTGGAAGGGCTCTTTAGCTCGTTCAAGGAACAGAGTATCTATTGGAGGAAGCAAGTGAAGACGTATCATGCGAAGCCCGGCGAAGTCGAGCGCGAATGGCTTCTGATCGACGCAACCGATCAGGTTCTCGGCCGCGTGGCCACCAAGGCCGCACAGATTCTCAAGGGCAAGCACAAGCCGCAGTACACCCCGCATGTTGATACGGGCGACTTCGTGATCATCATCAACGCGGACAAGATTCGCGTTACCGGCACGAAGGCTGCAGCGAAAGAGTATTACCGCCACAGTGGTTTTCCCGGTGGTCTCAAGTCCGAAACCTTCACCGAAGCCATGGAGAAGCATCCTGAGCGCGTGATCGAGCATGCTGTCAAGGGCATGCTGCCGAAGAACACGCTGGGTCGTGCCCAGGGCATGAAGTTGAAGGTGTACGCTGGCCCTGAGCATCCTCATATGGCTCAGAAGCCCCGCGAGATCAAGATGGAGGGTTAATCATGGCAGGTGAAGCTCTGTATTACGGCACTGGCCGTCGTAAGAACGCCGTTGCTCGCGTGCGCCTCGTCCCGGGCACGGGCAAGGTGACCATCAATGGTCGTGAGGGTGCTGAGTACTTTGGCCGCGAGGCTCTTCTCGATTACGCGAAGACCCCGTTCAAGGTAACCGACACTATGGATCACTTCGACGTGATCGCTCGCATCAACGGTGGCGGCATCTCGGGTCAGGCTGGCGCTCTGCGTCACGGCATCTCCCGCGCTCTGCTCGACGCCGGCGACTATCGCGCCGAGCTCAAGAAGGCCGGCTACCTCACCCGCGACTCTCGTGTGGTCGAGCGTAAGAAGTACGGCCTGAAGAAGGCTCGTAAGCGTCCGCAGTTCTCGAAGCGCTAGTTTCTTCTGGAACATACACGGTTGCAAACCCCGTCGCTCATCCGAGCGGCGGGGTTTCTTTTTGCTGAGGCGGGGTGAGGGCGTGGTTGGGGGTTGGCGCGGTTGGCTGCCTCTTGTTTAAGGCGCTCCTTGGAAAAAAGAGGCCCCGCAGCAAATGAACTGCATCCCAATTCTTGGACACGAGAAATGGGAGGCCCTTTTATGGCTG
>JAUNWQ010000040.1 GCA_030540225.1 Coriobacteriia bacterium
GTGCGCTGCATGGGCTTCAAGAACACCAAGGCGCTCCATGGTGCGATGATTATGGGCACGGTCATCATCGGTCTCATGATGATCGGCGTGACCTCCCTCGGCGTGCTGTCCGCGGGCGTGCTCACGGGGGACCTTGCCAGCTACGGCGGCAGCGTCGACAACATCATTCCGCAGGCCATTGCGCAAACGCTTCCGCCCTGGCTTGCCGGTGTGGCTATCATAGGCCCGATCGCGGCATCGATTTCCACGGTGTCGTCCCTGCTCATCGCCTCGTCTTCGGCGATTATCAAGGACGTCTACTTGCACCATTGCGAGTCGTCTGGCAAAAAGCCCACCGAGCGCAAGATTGCGCGGTCAAGCCAAGCCGTTACGCTGTGCGTCGGCGCGATCGTGTTCGTGCTGGCAATCGTTCCGCCCGATGTCATCTGGAAAATCAACATGTTCGCGTTCGGCGGCCTTGAGACGGCGTTTTTCTGGGTGCTCGTGTGCGGTCTGTTCTGGAAGCGGGCGGGGAAATGGGGTGCGCTGCTGTCGATGATTGGCGGCAGCGCCTCGTATTGCCTGTGCATGGCGCTCGGATTCAAGGTGATGGGCCTGCACCAAATCGCGATCGGCATCACGGTCGCAGGCGTGCTCATGGTGTTAGGAAGCCTCCTCGGGCGGCGCGATGCGGCGGAGGAGAAGCGCATGCGCGAGGTGTTCTTCCCCGAGTAGGGAATCGTGAAGGGAACTGGTTGTTGCATAAAGAAGCCGGGCTGCGTGGATGCGACCCGGCTTCGTGCGTTGTGGCCGGCTGCGACTGAGATTCTCCCGCGGCGGCTTCGCGCGACTGGGCTTCTCGTACCTCGGCTGCTGCGTTTCCTGCCGTTTCGCCCGTCGGCTTGCCGCGAGCCTCGCTAGCGTTCCTTCTTTTCGCGGTTCATCATGCGGCCAATTTCGCTTTGTCGGCGCCGATGCTCGCGAACTGCCGCCTGAGCGAGCCTCTTGTGGCGTTCTTCGCGCTGTTGCGCCGCTTTCTCGACGATGTCGCCGCGCGGTCCTTCCTCGATGTACTGCTCGATTTCGTCTTTGTGCGCAGCGATGTCCTGGGCCGCAGAATCGAGCAGCGCATCGAGCGCGCGCTTGCGTTCGGTCTTGCGCTGTAGGGCGAAAGCTGCTTCTTGCCAGGGGATATCCTCGTCCTTCGATTCGCTTGCGTGCACGGCGAGGCGTGCGGCAGCTTCCTGGCGCACCATCATGCGCTCCATATCCAAGTGCTCGTGCAGAATCGTGCGGATGTCGCTCGGGTGCGCGGCGATTTCCTGCACCGCGGCAATCGGCTTCGCGTCGATCACGCGGTAGGTGAGCGATGCCAGAAACGGCATGAGGAACACGGTCACGGCGCCTGCAGCGACGAGCGTGCCCGCGACGTCTTGGGTCATCGCGCCCGCCTTCACGGCAACCGACGTCACCGCGACGATGAGCGGCAGCGCCGTCGTGCAGTAGAGCGCCACGGTGATGCGGTTGTGCATGGATAGCTTGTCCTCGCCCTTGCCGAGCGAGAGCGCCACGACGATAGGTACGGCCCGCACCAAGAGCAGCGCGCAGATGAACAAGACGAGCAGAAGCGGGTTCTCGCCCACGCCGGCGAGGTCGATCTTCGCGCCGGAAACGACGAAGAACACGGGGATGAGGAACCCGTAGCCGATTGCGTCGAGCTTCGACTCGAGCTCGTGGTCTCCTTCGGGGATGACATAGCGCAGGATGAATCCCGCGGCGAACGCGCCGAGTACGATATCGAGCTGAAACACGGCCGATACGGTGACGAGCCCGATCAAAAGCACTACCGTCACGCGCACGAACGCCTGCGAGGTGGTGTTGCGCTTGCTCGCGAGGAATCGATAGATGCGATGTCCGCCGCGGCGCGCTTTGGCGGGCACGATCGCCATGATCACGCAAACGAGTATGAACACGGCGAGGATGAGCAGCGTCTTCCACTCGCTGCGCGACGAGAGCAGGAGCGCCATGGCGAGCACGGGGCACAGCTCGCCCCAGGTGCCAAACGACAGGATGCCCTCGCCGACGGGGGTCCCCTCGAGGTCTCGCTCCTTGATGATCGGCATGAGCGTGCCGAGCGCCGTTGTGGTCAGCGCGATGGCGACGGCGAGCCCGTCGATGTGGCTTACGGAGAGGCTTGGTGACAACAGTACCAGGACAAGTGCGATCGCCATGCTGACGACCCAGGTGGCAAGTCCTTTCTTTCCCTGCGTTCCCGAAAGGCTCTTCGGGTCGATCTCATAGCCTGCAAGAAGGAACAAAAACGCGAGGCCGAGCTCGGAGAGCATGTCGATCGAGTCGGTCAGCTCGATGGCCCCTGCCATATAGGGGCCCAATAGCGCGCCCGCCAAAAGCAGAATCACGGTTTCGGGAACGAGTCCGCGTGGAACAAGCTTGGCGATGATGGGGGCTGCCGCGGCGACAAGTGCGGCGGTGAACAGCGATATGAAATCGGTGGGCATGGGAATCTTTTCTGCTGAGGGGTTTGAGGGCGCTTGCGTGCTGAGCGCTGGTGGGGCACAGGCGAGCAGCGATTAGGCGAAACGTGCGAGCGGTGGGCTGGCGGGACGCTCGCTCACAACGGGCTTGCGGGTTGTGAGCCCGACGTATTGCTAGCCCGCAAGATACTCCTGCAGCTTCGGCCACGCTTGTGCCGCAGCTGCCAGCCCCTGTTCGTACAGTGCGAGCAGCTTATCGGTGTCGTGCTCCATGGAGGAGACCGTGACGGGCTCAGGAGGGCGGATCACGAAGATGCGTCCGGCTGCCTGCTCACGTTCGATCCAGCGGTAGAGGCGGTTGTACTCGTAGTGACGATACTGCAATCGATCGAGATAGTACGGGTAGTCGGCGTAGCGCTGGCGCATGAGCGCCATGAGCTTGTTCGGCTTCTTCTTGTAGCCAGCGGCCTGGGTGAGCACGACGATGTGCTTGCTTGCGCCGGTGAGCATCGAGTGGAGAAGCGGTACGCTGTCGGAGGTGCCGCCATCGAGGAGAAGCTTGCCGTCCGCCTCGATGATCTGACTTACGAGCGGCATCGACGACGATGCGATGAGATAGGGCAGGTCATCGTGGTAGTCGCGCACCTCATGGTAGTCGGCCTCGCCGGTTTCGAGGTTGGTCGACACGGCTTCGAATCGAATGGGCGAGCGGCGAAACGCCTCGTAGTCGAACGGGTCAAGCACGTCGGGAATCTCGTGGAAGGCGAATTCGCGGCCGTAGGCGTTTCCCGTGCGGACGAAGCTTTGCATCGACAAGTAGCGGTTGTCGGCAGCGTACTTCACGTTGATCAGGCTCGACCTGCCGGGCGCGCCCGCCACGTAGTTCCCGCCGCAAAGCGCACCCGCCGACACGCCGACGACGTATTCGCAGAAGAGCTTCTGGTCCATGAAGAAATCGAGCACGCCTGCGGTGAACTGCCCGCGCATCGCCCCGCCTTCGAGCACGAGGTTCGCGTGGGCAAGCGTCGCGCCCTCCCATGCAGGTGCGCCGTGCAAGGGATCGCCCTCGCCGCCGCCTTCGCTCGGTTCTCTGTTCTCATCTGCGGTTTTGGCTGCAAAAACCGAAAGCTGATCTTCCGTAGGTTCGCTCATGGGCCACCCTTTCTCTTGTCGGGTGCCATTATAGTTCAGTTTCATGCCGTTCCAGTAACGCCTCGTTTACGTTTCGCGGGTAAGCGATACAATACGTTGGTGCAAGCGTCGGGCTTGGCGCCTGATGCGAATCCTGGTTTCAAATCACTTGTTCAGGAGGAAGGGAACATGAGCGAAATGGTAACTTCTTCGGATTTCGAAGAGAAGGTTCTGAAGTCCGACGTCCCCGTTCTTGTGGATTTCTTCGCGACATGGTGCGGCCCGTGCCGCATGCTCGGCCCTGTGGTCGAGGAAGTCGCCGCTGAGAAGGCCGGCGAGGCCAAGGTGTACAAGCTCGATATCGATCAAAGCCCCGACATTGCGCAGCGCTACGGCGTGATGAGCGTGCCGACGCTGATCTTGTTCGAGGGCGGCGCGCCGAAGCGCCAGATGGTGGGCGCGCAGCCGAAGCAGAACGTGCTCGCGCTGTTCGCGTAAAACGTATTTTCCGAGCGCAATGGGAAGGCGCTGCGGGGCGACGTTCGCCTTGCAGCGCCTTTTTGCGTTTCGAGGGTATACTCTGTGGGAACGGGACCCAATCGGGTGAAAGGTGGAAATGCCATGAACGAAAACGACGTGCTCGACGTGGCGGTGATCGGCGCGGGGCCCGCTGGGCTCACGGCAGGGCTCTATGCGGCGCGCGCGGGGCTCTCGGTCGCCATCTACGAGAGGATTTCCCCTGGTGGACAGCTTGCGCAAACCGAGCGGGTGGAAAACTACCCGGGCTTTGCCGAGGGGGCCGACGGCTTCGAGCTCGCGTGGGCGATGAAGGAGCAGGCGGAGCACTTCGGCGCGATCATCGTGAGCGAGGAAGTGACGGCGGTCGACTTTTCAGGCGAGGTGAAGACGCTCACGACGCCTTTCGGCCAACATAAGGCGAGAAGCGTCATCGTGGCAACGGGCGCGCGGCCGCGCAAGATGGGCCTTGCGGGGGAGGAGCGGCTCGCAGGCCGCGGCGTGTCGTATTGCGCGACCTGCGACGGCAACTTCTTCCGTGGGAAAAGCGTATGCGTGCTCGGCGGCGGGAACACGGCCGCGGCGGACGCGAAGTACCTTGCGCGCATCTGCGAGCGCGTCTATCTCGTCCATCGTCGCGATACCCTGCGCGCCTCGGCGATCGATCGGGAGCGCCTCTCCTTGCTTCCCAACGTCGAGTTCGTGTGGAACTCGCGCATTGCCGATCTGCGCTCGGAGGAGGGTCGTCTTGCCGCTGTGGAAGTCGAGGATGTGGCGACGGGTGCGCGGAGGACGCTTCCTGTCGAAGGGCTGTTCGTTGCTATCGGAACGATTCCCAACGCCGATTTCCTCGAGGGCGTGCTTCCTGTTGACGAGGGTGGCTACATCGTGGCCGACGAGTCGGGCGCTACGAGCGTGCCCGGCGTGTTCGCGGCGGGCGATGTGCGCGCGAAGGGCCTGCGCCAGGTGGTGACGGCCGTCTCCGACGGGGCGATAGCCGCCGAGAGCGCCGCCGCATACGTTGCCTCGCGATAGCGGGTGATCAGGAACGCGGGCGAGGCCGGCGGGTGGGCGTGCGGTGTGCGCTCGGCGGGTCCGCTGGCGGGCGCGTGGCGGAGCAATCTCGGCGGGTGAGACCGAAAGCAAAAGCGAAGATAAATACGGTTTGATGCAAGTGAGGGACCGTTTCAATAGGGCCCGTATTGGGGTATAGTGTCCGAGGCGTATAAGCTTGCGATAACGAGGAGAGAGATGATAAGTTCGCTTCGAAAGGGCATCGTCGCGTTCGCGATGTTCGCACTACTCAGTACGATTCCTGCTGTGGCCTGGGCTGATGGCACTATCAACGCGGAACCCGCCGCGAATGGGGCGCCGCAGGCCAGCCAGGTTGCCACGTGGGACTGCTCCGATGGGGGCATCGTCCCCGAAAGCGTTTACGGCCGCGTGGACAAGCCGACGGTTACCTTCGTCGCGACGGGCACGTTCTACCAGAGCACTGCCCGCGATATGCTCGGATACATCAACGAGGCCCGCAGCGCAGAAGGCAAGGCCCCGCTGACGTGGAGCTACGAGCTCGAGGTCTGCGCGATGCAGCGTGCCGCCGAGATTTCTATAGGTAACGATTTTCCAGCCATACGCGCCCGAGCGGCGACACTTGCTTCACTGTGGTTGATGACGTCATGCTGAGCAATCCCTACTACGCGCTTGGCGAGAACATCCTTGGGACAACGTACGACGTAGCGACGGCTAACTATTGGTGGACAAACTCCCCCGGCCACTACGCGAACATGATCAGCGAGGACTTCAACATGGTCGGCGTTGCATGCTTCAATGGCTATTGGGTCGAGTTCTTCGGCTATCAGCCGTTCGAGACAACCGAGCAGGATGCCGTAAACGGAACCTACAATGTTAATCTCGAAATGGGCCAGTGCAACCTGGGCCTGTTCTTCCCCGATTTCGAGGCGGGCGAGTGGTATGCCGATACCATGGTGTACATGCTCAACAATGGCCTCATCACGGGCTACAACGACGGCACTCACCGACTGGGCGTCTACGACTCGATCAAGCGCGGCGACGTTGCGATGATCTTGTGGCGTATGGCGGGCAAGCCGGACGTTTCGGTGGAGCAGTTCTATGACGTGCCCAGCGACTCGTACTATTCGGCTGCAATCAACTGGGCTCGTGCGGCGGGAATCATCGGCGGCTACACAGACCCCGTTTACGGCACTCCGCTCAACTTGTTCGGGCCCGAAGATTATGTCACGCGCGAGCAGTTCGCGGTGATGATCGCCAAGTACGCGAATATTCTCTGGGGAGTCGATGTGTCGAGCGACGGCACGAAGCTTGCCTCCATGCCCGATGCTTCGACGGTTAGCCCCTGGGCGCGCGCCAGCTTGGCTTGGGCGCTCGACGCGGGCGTTATGGACGGTCGGGAGATCGATGGTACGCGTTACCTCGACCCGCAAGGTTCGGCCTGGCGCTCTGCCGTCGGCAAGATGACCGCAACGCTTGAGCGTGACGTGTTGGAGTAAAACGAAGCTTCCAACCTGCAAGGTTTCGCCTTCGCCGACGATTTCGCCTCCATGAGCGTATTTCCTGCGAAAGTCCAAGGGCGTCTCTCACACGAGGGGCGCCCTTTTGGTATCATTGTTCAGCTACGGATAACGCAATTCGCATAAAGGAACGCACGCAATGCAAGATAACGACATGCGCGAGAAGCTTGAGAAGATCATTTCCGCCTACGAGGAGCTCCAGGCGAAGATGAGCGACCCTGCAGTTCTCGCCGATCAAAAGGCATACAACCACCTCGCCAAGGAATACGCGAATCAAGGCCCGCTCGCCGCGAAGGCGCGCGAGTACCTCGCATGCTGCAGCGACATCGACGACGCCAAAGAGATGCTCGCCGACCCCGACATGAAGGAGTTCGCGCAGGAGACCATCGCCGAGGCCGAATCGAAGATGCCTGCCCTCGAAGAGGACATCAAGTTCATGCTTATCCCCTCGGACCCTGCCGACGAGAAGGACATCATCGTGGAGATCCGCGCTGCTGCCGGCGGCGACGAGGCGGCGATCTTCGCGGGCGACCTGTTCAAGATGTATGAGCGCTTCTGCTCTTCCCAGAAGTGGAAGATCGAGCTTATGGACGTTTCCCCGTCCGAGGCAGGCGGGTACAAGGAAATCCAGTTCAAGGTGAAGGGCGACAAGGTGTACTCCGTCATGAAGTACGAGTCTGGCGTGCACCGCGTGCAACGCGTGCCCAAGACAGAAAGCCAGGGTCGTATCCACACGTCCACGGCGACTGTTGCCGTGCTTCCCGAGGCCGACGAGGTTGAGGTCGACATCAATGAGAACGACCTGCGCATCGACGTGTTCCGCGCCGGCGGCCCCGGCGGACAGTGCGTCAACACGACCGACTCCGCCGTGCGCATCACGCACCTGCCGACCGGTCTTGTCGTGCAGTCTCAGGACCAGAAGTCGCAGCTGCAGAACAAGATTGCGGCGATGGCCGTTCTTCGCGCGCGCCTCTACGAGAAGATGCTTGCTGAGCAGCAGGCTGCCGAAGGTGCCGAGCGCCTCGCGCAGATCGGTTCGGGCGATCGCTCCGAGAAGATTCGCACCTACAACCTTCCTCAGGACCGCGTGACCGACCACCGCATTGGCTTCAACTCCACGTACAGCTCGGTTCTCGACGGCGACGGGCTGGGCGATGTTATCACCGCACTTCAGGCGGCAGACCGCGCCCGCAAGCTTGCCGAAGCTGTTTAGTTTCTCTGTTCTGACGTGCGACGAGAAATGTGACGCTGCGAAGGGTCCCTGCCTTGCGCTTGCACGATGATGCGGGCTCGCGTACCAAAAGAGTGCGCGTTGCCTCTGCATCCTGCGAGTTCAAGGGAGGGGCCCTTCTTGTTGGTTTTACTGCAAGCTAGTGCGATGCGAGAAGGGGATGTTTCCCTATGACGGATGACGTGTGGACGATTGAAAAGCCCAGTGGGCTTTTCAACCCCGAGCACGGCGAAGCCGAGCGCAGGGGCATCAATCATCGTGTGCCTTTGGAAGGGGTTGTTTTTCAATGACGGATGACGTGTGGACGATTAAGGCTGCGCTCGAATGGACACAGGGGTATCTTGCGCGCAAGGGCGACGAGAATCCGCGTCTGTCGGCGGAATGGCTTCTTGCCGAGGCTACGGGCCTGCGTCGCGTTGAGCTCTACGTCAATTTCGAGAGGCCCCTCTCGATGGAGGAGCGCGACATCCTTCGCGGTTACGTGTCGCGCCGCGGGGCTGGTGAGCCGCTGCAGTACATCACCGGCGAGGTCGCGTTCCGCCATATCGCGGTGAAGGTGCGCCCGGGCGTGCTCATCCCGCGTCCCGAGACTGAAGTACTTGTGAGCGAGGCGCTCTCGCTTTTGCCTCCCGCAGGCCGCCGCGTGGCGCGCGACTCGCAAATCGGTGCCTGGGAGGGCGATCTTTTGCGCGCAGCGGAGGCCGCTGTCGGGGAATCAGGCGATGGCTCTGATACGTTTTCCCAGGTAACAAGTGCGCTTGAGGAGGCGGGTGGCTTCTCTTCGGAGGGCGCGGAAGCCTCGGGTGATTCTGGCGCCGAGACGCTTTTCGTGGCCGATTTGTGCACGGGGAGTGGTTGTATTGCTTGCTCGATAGCCTATGAGCGTCCCGACGCGCGCGTCATCGCTACCGACATCTCTCCTGACGCCGTTGCGCTCGCGGGCGAGAACGCGGGCGCGCTCGGGCTTGCCGACCGCGTGCGCGTCGTCGAATGTGACCTTGCGGCGGGCGTTCCCGAGGCGGCAATCGGCAAGCTTCACCTGGTTGTTTCCAACCCGCCTTACGTTCCCACCGCCGTTATGGCAGAAATTCCCGAGGAGGTTGCGGCATTCGAGCCCGCGCTTGCCCTTGAAGGGGGCGCTGATGGGCTCGATGTGTTCCGCCGCGAGATCGAATGGTGCCGGCAGGCGTTGCGTCCCGGCGGCGGCTGCGCGTTCGAGCTGCACGAGACCTGCCTTGACGAAGCGGCATCGCTTGCGCGCGCGGCGGGCTTCGTCGATGTGCGCATCGTCGCCGACCTCGCTGGCAGGCCGCGCGTTCTCACGGCGCGAAAGCCGGAGTGCTAGTACCTCGCACAACGCGAGCTTCGGCGGTCGCTCCCTTTGCGGTAGAATAGCGCTATTCGACTATGTCTACTATGGTGAGGAGCGTACATGTCTGCTGATAACGTGCTCAAAGCGAACCTCGAAGAAGCGACTGGCGTCCTGCGGGAGCGCCTCGGCAATCGCAAGCCCGCGGTCGGCATCGTGCTCGGCTCGGGCCTCGGCCCTCTGG
The DNA here is from genome assembly GCA_030540225.1 of Coriobacteriia bacterium. GTDB lineage: Bacteria > Actinomycetota > Coriobacteriia > Coriobacteriales > Eggerthellaceae > Ellagibacter. The sequence continues at coordinate 9,458 of JAUNWQ010000040.1, forward strand.
CTGAGCAAATCGAGAATGCCGTCATCGTCCCGTTCGGCGAGATTCCCCATATGAAGCGCAGCACGGCGACGGGTCACAAGGGTCGCTTCGTATGTGGCGAGCTTGGCGGGAAGACGGTGCTCGCCATGCAAGGCCGCCTGCACGGATACGAGGGGAATTCGCCGCAGGAGGTCGCGTTCCCCATTTGGCTTATGCATCTTCTGGGCGTGCGCGCGCTCATCACGACGAATGCGGCGGGCGCTATCAACGAGTCCTATGCCCCTGGCGAGTTTTGCATCATGAGCGACCACATCAACTTCACCGGGCGAAACCCGATCGTCGGCACCGAGCCCGACGGCATCGCGTTTCGTTTCTTCTCGATGAAGGATGCCTACGACCCTGAGCTGCGCGCTGTGGCCCACAGGGTGGCAGATGCGCGTAACGTGAAGGTGCAGGAAGGCGTCTACCTGGGGCTTTTGGGCCCGAGCTTCGAGACTCCCGCCGAAATCCGCGCGTTTCGCGCCTGGGGTGCCGACACGGTTGCCATGAGCGTGTGCGAGGAGGTCATCGCAGCTCGCCATGTGGGCATGCGCGTGCTCGGCATCTCCCTCGTCTCGAACATGGCGTGCGGGGTCGAGGGCGCTTCCCCGAGCGATGTGGAGGTGTTCGAGGTCGCCAAAGAAGCAGAGCCGAAGTTCTGCCGGCTCGTAGAGGGCATCGTCGAGGAGGCGGTGCTCTAAGGTGCGTTCCGATATGCGTTCCCAATCGAGATAACCAGGCGGCGGCGTGGAGAGAATCGCGTCGCCGTTTTCATTTGGGAGTATGATTGACCGCGTCAATTGCGAGGGAAGGCGTGTGCTGGTGAAAGAGGAAGCGAAGCGAAGGATCAAGCTGGGATGTGCTGCGGCGGGTGCGCTTGTGGCGGCGGTTCTTATCGCGACCTGCCCGATTCCGGGACTCTCCTATCAGGCAACGGCGGTGCTCGGTATCCTCATCATGGCTATCGTGTGGTGGATTACCGGCGTTCTGCCCGAGTTTGTTACCGCGGTGGTGATGGCGGTGCTCTTCGTTGTGGTCGCCGGTATCTCCGTTGGCGCGACGTTCTCGACGTTCGCGTCGTCTACCTGGTGGCTTTTGCTCTCGGCCTTCACGCTTGGAGTCGGCATGAAGACGAGCGGTCTTATGAGGCGCATCGCGCTGGCGATTGTGCGCAAGTTCCCGCGTACGTTCCGATGCCAGGTCATCGCTCAACTTGTCACGGGCACGGTTCTCGGCCCCTTGATCCCAAGCCTTGCCGTCAAAGGCGCCATGCTCGCCCCGCTTGCCATGAGCATCGGGGACGAGCTGGGATATGAGCGTCAGGGGAAGCGTGCGACTGGGCTGTTTGCGGCGATGCTCGTGGGCATCCGCACGGTTGCGCCGACGATTGTTTCCGCCTCCGTTACCGGTTATGCGCTCATGGCGACGCTGCCTGCCGATGTGCAGGAACAGTTCAACATGGCGTCGTGGTTTGTGGCGGCGCTGCCGTGGCTGGTGGTTGTGCTTGCGCTGAACTACTTCTTGATTATGGGGATGTACGGGCGAGGGGAGAAGGCCGGTTCTGGCTCTGAGACCGTCGGCGCACCCGGCAACGCCCAGTCGCTCAAACAGTCCTCGCTGCGCTGCGGAACTCGCTTTGTGGGCGCCGCCGAATGCGCCGACTCCAGGCGAGGTGAAGCGGAGAGCTCTGTTGCCGAGCCCTCGCGCGGAGGGACGGACTTGAGCGACAGCCAGCCGGGTTCCGATGAACTCGGACCGCTTTCGGCAGTGGAGAAGCGCATGCTCGCCATCATCTTGGTGACGGTCGTATTGTGGGCGACCGAGCCGTTCCACCACATCTCCGCCATGGCGGTCGGTCTTGCGGCACTCGTTTTCATGTTCGTGCTGAAGGTGATTGACGTCCCTGCGTTCAAGTCGGGTGTGAACTGGACATCGCTTCTCTTCATCGGCATCGCGCTCGGGTTGGGTTCGGTGTTCGCCGAGGCGGGACTCAACGATTGGGTCATGCAGACATGCGGCCCTGCTTTCCAGGCGCTTGCGGGCAATCCGTACCTTCTCGTGCTCGGGATCGGCGTGATCACGGTAGTGCTTCGGTTCCTCATCGTTTCCGAGGTAGCGTACCTCAATCTGCTCATGGCGTTCCTCGTGCCGATGGCGGCGAGCGTGGGCGTGAACCCGTGGGTGCTCGGTTTTTCAGCATATGCGCTCGTCATCGCTTGGTTCGCGAAATATCAAAGCCCGATTTACCTCGCTGCGTTCTACGCGGTCGATGGTAAGATGGCGAAGCATTCCGAACTTGCCAAGTACTGCGGTGTCTATCTCGCGACCTGCCTTGCGGGGCTTGTGGTTTGCGTGCCGTATTGGCAGTGGATGGGCTTGCTGTAGCGGCTTGCCGTGATGGTTGAAAGGGGATTTACATGAAGATTCTCACTGTTGGGAGTGAGGCGCGCACGCGCAAGTATCTGCCTGACTTGCCGATTACGCGCGGCGCCGAGCTCGTATGCGCCGAACGGGGCGCCTCGAACGATGAGCTGCTCGCTCTCGCGCCCGATGCCTCCGTTGTCGTCGCCGACGCCATAAGCCCGATAGGCGCGCAGCTCATCGAGGCCATGCCGAATCTCAGGCTCATCCATTCCGAGGGGGTTGCCTTCAACGCGATCGATGTGGAGGCGGCGCGCGCTCGGGGCATTGCCGTGTGCAATTGCGCGGGCGTGAACGCGGGGACCGTCGCCGAGCAGGCTGTCATGCTCATGCTCATGTGCTTGAGGCGCGCGCTCGAAGGCGACAGGGCGGTTCGCGAGGGTCGTCAAATCGCTCTTAAGGAGCGCATGATGGTGGAGGGGTTTCGCGAGCTGGGGGATTGTACGGTCGGGTTTGTGGGCTTCGGCGCAATCGGCCAGGCGACTGCGCGCTACCTTCGTCCCTGGGGTTGCAAGATGCTCTACAACAAGCGTCATCCGCTCGACGAGAGCCTCGAGAACGAGCTGGGCGTTCGCTTCGCAAGCCTCGATGACCTGCTTGCCGCCTGCGATATCGTAAGCCTGCACGTTCCCGTGACCGACGAGACGCGCGGCATGGTCGATGGGGCGTTCCTTGCGAAGATGCGCTCCGATGGTGTGCTTATCAATACAGCGCGCGGCGACATTGTTGATCAGGAAGCGCTTGTTGCGGCGCTCGAAGAGGGAAGCATCGCGGCCGCGGGGCTCGATACGCTTACGCCCGAGCCGGTGACGCTCGACAACCCCCTTGTGAACCTTTCGACCGAGGCGGCGGCGCGTGTCGTCTTCTCGCCCCATGTGGGTGGCGTCGCGGAGGGCATGTTCTATCGGGCGCACCGAACGATTTGGGAAAACATCGCCCGGCTTGCAGCGGGGGAAGAACTCGTCAATCGCGTGTGCTAGCGGCACTCGCGATTCCCCGCTCGTTTCTATTGGAAAGCTGCGGAGCGCGACAGGGGGCTGTACGCGCTTCCGGGCAAAAGCAGCCCTTGGCGCTCCATATCGGTGCCGATTTCGCAGTATTCCTTCCACGCGCTTTCGAGCTCTGCGAGCTCCTTCTCGGTGAGGGGGCGCACAGCGCGCGCGGGCGAGCCTATTGCAAGCCACCCGTCGGGGATGTTTGCCGTGCCGGTCACGAGCGCACCCGCTCCCACGAGGCACTGCGAGCCGATTTTGGCGCGGTCGATCACGGTTGCTCCCATGCCGATCAGCGTACCCTCGCCGATGTCGCAGCCGTGCACGATTGCCCCATGCCCGATGGTCACCTTGTCGCCGATGCGCGTGACCTCGTCGTGGTTCACATGGATGCAGCAGTTTTCTTGAATGTTGGTCTGCTTTCCGATTTCGATGCGGCCGCCGAAATCGCCGCGAATGGTAGCTCCTTGCAAAACGGTGCACTCGGCGCCGACCTTCACATCGCCGATCACCGTGGCGGAAGGTGCGATGTGAGCAGTGGGGTCGATTTCGAGGTTTTTCAGATAGTCCATGGCTGCTCCTGTTCCAATTTCGCTCCTATGGTGGCACGAGGGGCTGGCCCTCGCAACTGTCAAACGGCCGATTGTGCGCGAAAACGAGAAAGCGCGGCTTCGTTGATTCTTTCTCAGGTGGTTGAGAAACCTGAAAATGGGTGTAAACTCCTTTTTGCATCGGGGGATGTTTTACTCAGGAAAACAAATCGTGATTGCATAGTTTTCTTGACATCAAGGGGGGATCGAATGCAATTGGACGATATCGAGGTTTTGGTCACGGTTGCCGAGACGAAGAGCCTCTCGCAAGCTGCCGAGAAGCTGTACATGTCAAGGCCTGGTCTCTCGCAGAAAATCGCGAACATAGAATCGCGTTTCGGAATGAAGCTCTACGAGCGCACCTCGACCGGCGTGGTGCCGACGCCCGCGGGTGTGATCGTCACGAAGTTCGCGCGGAAGATGACGTCGCTTGAAAGCGCGTTGGCCGCAGAGCTTGCCGCAGTTGATGAGAATTTCGACTCGACGATCGAGGTGGGCATGAGCTTAGCAGACGGCGTGGCTCTTCTACCTGCGCTCGTGAAGAAGTTCCGCGACCTTCATCCCGATGCCCTTGTCCATCTCGACGCTGGCTACGAGCCGGGGCTTATGAAGAAGCTCAAAGACGGCGATCTCGATTTCGCTATTCTGGAAAACGAGTCGATCGAAGACGGCATATCGAGTGAAACCCTAGGCTTCTCGCAGCTCATTTTCTGCGCGCCCGACAAGTCGCCTTATAATTCGGTGCCTCAGCCGGTGAAGGTGAAGACGCTGCTCGAATGGCCGATGGTTATTTACGAGTGGAACTCTGGCCGCCATATGGTGGGCAACCGCCATTTCCGAGATCGCTATGGCATTTCCCTTCGTGATCACAATATGGTTGCGCGTTTCGATACCCATGAGTCCATGATGAACGGCGTGCGCGCCGGCTTGGGCTGGGCCAGCGTTCCCCGTTGCATCGCTCGGCGGTATCGCCATGAGCCAGGTGTCATCTGGTTCGACGTCGACACCGACCCTATGCGTTATCCTGTCGACATTGCGTGGCATTCGGGGCGAGCTATCTCTCCTTTAGCGCTCGAGTTCATGGACTTCATTCGGGAGAACATCCCGGACGGTTATTTCCAGTCGGACGAGTAGCGTCGCGCGCGTTGCCCCATAATCTTTAAATGCCCCCAATTGGGGGTATTTTCTTTATAGCTCCTCACTCAAGTAAACGAAGCTAACTCTTCTCTGCTGTCAACTGCGGTAATCAGCGGCTGTATAGCACTCTTTCCATGCAAAAAATCCTTTACGGCAGCGGGAAGGAATCGCATCCACGATTCCGCTCGCCTCTCTTTCGCAAGCCCCAAACGGTGGCTATCCTGCCAGTCATCGCCAAATAAATACCGCTGACAGGCTCCTTTCTGGAGCAATTGCGGCAATAAGACGAGGGCGAATCGAACAGCTGCGCAACCGGGGGGAAGCGCGATCCTGCATCTTCCATCCTGGCAAAACGCGGCGCCAAAGCATGAGGAGGAATCGGTGGACAAACAAGCAATCATCGATGCAAGCCGAAAGCGACGCGAAGGGGAGCGGATCTTCTACACTTCGTGCCCCGCAAACGGGTGCTGGGACTCGGCATGCATCCTGAAATGCCACGTGAAGGACAACAAGCTCATCGCCGTCGAGCCTGACGACTCGGTGAACGCCAACGACAGCCGTGAAGATTGCGGCTGGGAGAACATCTGGAAGGGTAATGTCCAGATGCGCCCGTGCGCGATGGGCCACTCGTGGAAGAAGGAGATTGAGGCCGAAACGCGCCTCCTCCACCCGATGAAACGCGTGGGTGAAAAGGGCCCCGGCAAGGGCTACTTCGTGCAGATTTCCTGGGAAGAGGCGCTCGACACGATTGCCGACAAGCTGAAGGAAATCAAGGAGAAGTACGGCCCCTACGGAATCTTCCATTCGCAGTACCCCAGCTTCGAGAAGAATGGCTTCCCGCTTGCACCCTGGTGGGAGGCAGGTTTCGGCGCTTGGGGCGAGCACTCCACGTCGGGTCACGCCGCAGGTGAGATGCTGCATCTGGGCGTCAATCTCTCCAAGACCGCGAAGGGGCTCTCTGAGGCGCTTCCTGGTTTCGAGGCGTCCGACATCTTCAATTCCAAGCTCTTCGTCATGTGGGGAATGGACCCGGTCGTGGCGTGGTTCGGTCCGACTTCCTACTACATGCAGCTCGCCCATGAGTACGGCTGCAAGACGATCGTCATCGATCCGCGCTATACGCAGTCGGCCGAAATCCTTGCCGACCAGTGGATTCCCATCCGCCCCGGCACCGACCTCGCGATGATGCTCGCGGTCGCCCAGGTGCTCTACGAGGAGGACCTGATCGACCATGAGTTTGTGAACGAATGGGTCGACAAGGCCGGCTTCGAGGAATGGCGCGCTTACTGCATGGGCGAGGGCGCCGACGGCATCAAGAAGACGCCGGAGTGGGCCGCCCCCATCTGCGCGGTGCCTGCCGAAACCATTCGGGAGTTCGCGCGTCTGTACGGCACTACCAAGCCGGTCCATCTGCAGTACTTCTACTCCTGCGCAAAGCGTCACATGGGCGACTATTCCGCTGCGGCTTCCATGCTGCTCCAGGCCATGACAGGTAACATCGCGTGCGCTGGCGGCTGCCAGACGGGCGCATGCCTGCCCACGCCGGGTCGTGTTCCCGCCCCGCGCGCCGATTGGCATCGCGATCCGGGCGATTACAAGGTGCCGGTGCTCTTCAACAACAACTGCCTCACCGAGATTCTCGCCTGCCAGAAGGACTACTGGGAAGGCCGCATGAGCGAGTCGGAGTTCCGTCATCGCATCGGTTCGCCAAACAACGAGTGCCCGCTGCCGAACATCCAGATGATCATCTTCGAGAACAACTACGGCAACAACCATTCCAACGTGAACAAGCGCTTCGCGGGCATGGCTGCAACCGAGTTCAACTGGGGCTTCCAGTGGCATTTGAACCAGCCCACCGCAGAGCTGTGCGACATCATCTTGCCTGCTCCCATCTGGCAGCTCGAAGGCATGGACGAGTACATGTACGGCCATCAGCGCTTCGTGTCGGGCCCGAACGGCATGCGCAACTACTTCACGTTCTGCGCACGTGGTCTGGAGTTCCCGGGCGAAGTCCGCTCGAAGGAATGGGTCTGGACGGAGATCGCCAAGCGCTTGGGCGTGGCCGACAAGTACAATCCCCGCATGCTCGACGTTGACGCCGAGCACTGGGTCGACGCGCAGGAGGCGGTCTATAAGGAGGCCTTCGAGAACTGGGCGAACAACGAGACCGTCATGGCCTATCTCGGCTACGAGAAGCGCCCGACCTGGGAAGAGTTCAACGCGCACCCGGTCGTCCGCACGGAAATCGACGTGCCGTACTACCCGTTCAAGACGATGATGGAGCGCGGCGAAAGCCCGTTTGGCACCCCGACCGGCAAGATTGAGTTCGTGTCGAACTACGTGAAGACTCACGACATGACCGAATCCCGTTGGCGTGGCAAGATCGACCCGATGCCGGTGTGGAGCCCGAGCTACGTGGAGGGCGACATCGGATCGGCCTCCAACGACGGCTTCTACAACCCGAAGGTGAAGGATTACCCGCTTTCGATGGTGTCGCCCGTCTCGATTTACCGCCAGCATTCCTCCAACGACAACAACCCGCTCATGCGCGAGGACTGCTATCGCCATGCCGTGTGGATTTCAGGCGTCGATGCCCAGGCGCGCGGCATCAAAGACGGCGATATCTGCCGCGTGTATTCCGATCGCGGCGAAGTCGAGCTTACCGCCTATGTCACGAACCGTATGATGCCGGGCACGGCAGCCGTGCACCATGGCGCCTGGTTCCAGACCGATGGCACGCCGGCCGAGCGCAACAAGTTCGGCGAGGACCTTCGCGGTACCCCGAACATCCTGCTCGACGACGGGCATCTGCCGCATATCCTGGGCGCGCTCATCATCGCCGGCCTCGTCGAGGTCGAGAAAGTCCGCGACGGCGATGCGGAGGGCTTCGGCAACGAGGCCGAACGCGGCGGCATGCGCGGTGCGAAAGCGGCGTTGGACTTCCGCCGCACGCTTGGTGAGGGGAAGGAATAAGACGATGACCCAGTATGGATTCATGTTCGATATGAACCGCTGCTACGCCTGCCAGGCATGCAGCATCGCTTGCAAGGATTGGCACGGCATCGAGCCGGGTGCCGAGAAGTTCATGACGGTGTACGAATGGGAAGAGGGAACGTTCCCGAACATCCGTCTGCACTCGCTCGCATTCCCCTGCGCTCACTGCGAGGACCCGGCGTGCCTGAAAGTGTGCGAGTCGGGAGCGATCTATAAGGAGGACGAGTTCGGTGCTGTCCTGGTTGACCAGGATAAATGCACTGGTTGCCGCAAATGCTACGACGCGTGCCCTTACGGTGCGCCCCGTTTCGCGACCGACGAGCCCACGTGCAAGATGAGCAAGTGCGACATGTGCATCGACCGTCTTGCCGAGGGAAAGCAGCCCGCGTGCACCCAAAGCTGCCCGCTTCGCGCCTTCGATTTTGGTCCGATCGACGAGCTTGTCGAGAAGTACGGCGATGTGCGCTACTGCGTGGGCATGCCGTCCCCAGAAGCCACCAAGCCCTCTTTCATCATCTGGAACCCGCGCGAGAAGACGCAGCTTCTGCCCTACGACGCCGATGAGGCGATTCGGCTCAATCAGCAGCGCGGCGATCTGGGCACGATGTTCGAGAGCGCCGAGGACCTGAAAACCTTCGACGAGGGCACCATCCGCCGCAACGAGCTGCAGATGAAGCACGATTCGGTCATCGATCTCATGCGCGCAACGCGCAATGACATGGCCTAGCTGAAAAGGGGATTCCGCGGGCTTCGAAAGTCGCCCGCGGAATAGGCCGCTAGTTTTGAATGCACGTCGCTGCGTTTGAGCCTTGCCGCCGCCATCGGTCGGGCTTGACTGCAACGGCATTGCAGATAATCAACCTGCTTTACGAAAGGGGAAAGCAACATGGAGTGGATTGGAGTTATCGGCATCATCGTCGGTCTCGTCTTCTTCGTCATTGCAGCCATGAAAGGCTGGAATGTTCTTATCACCTCCGTCGTGACTGCCGTCATCATCGCGGTTACGAACGGCATGGGCATTGCCGATGCAATGCTCGGCGCGAAGTCGTCGTATGTGGCAGGACTCGCGAGCTTCGTTCAGAAAAACCTGCTCATCTTCATAGGCGCAGCTATTTTAGGTGAGTACATCGACAAGTCGGGCGCGGCGAAATCCATCGCGCAGGCTATCATCGGCAAGGTTGGCACGAAGAGCCCGTATTTGGTCCTTCTGGCAATCTCCGCCGTCGGTGCGATTCTCACCTATGCCGGCATCTCGATGTTCGTCGCGATGTTCGCGCTCATCCCGCTGGCTCGCCCGATTTTCAAGGAATGCAACATTCCGTGGCATCTGTTCTGCGCGGCATGGTCTCTGGCTGCCTGCTCGTTCACGATGGCGATGATTCCGGGCGTTCCTGCCATCGCGTGGATCAATGCTGCCAATGGTTGCGGCGTCTCCATGACCGCGGCTCCCATACTCGGCGTCGTCGGCTCCATCATCGCGATCGTTGTTTCCTGCATCTACATCAAGTTCGCTTTAAAGCGCGCTCAGGCCAAGGGCGAGACCTACGAGGTCACCGTTGCCGATTCCGAGGCTTGTGAGCAGAAGGAGACTCCGGGCCTGTTTATGTCTCTGTTGCCGCTTATCCTGCTGATTGTCATCATCATCGCGGGTTCGCAGCTCGGCGTGGCGAACGTGGTCTACATCGGCATGATCGTCGCCGTCGTCGTTTCCATGATCGTCTTCAACAAGTACATCCCGAGCCAACGCGACACCATGGGCAACGGCGCGAAGAACGCTCTCGGCCCTGCGCTGTTCACCTCTGCAGCCGTTGGTGTCGGCACGGTTGCCGCGGCATCCGTCGGCTTCACCGTCATCTACGAGGCCATCTTCAACATGCCCGGCGGCACTTATGTTTCCGCCGCCACCATGGCTGCTGTTCTCGGCGGCGTCATGGGATCTGGCTCGGGCGCCGTGGGCATTATTGCGCAGAACTTCCTCGAGCCCTACCTGGCCACCGGCTGTGATCCGGCTGCCCTCGCAAAGATTATCGCGACGGCTGCGACCATCGGCGGCGCTCTTCCGAACTCCGGCGCGATGTTCGGTATGCTGGCTGCCATGGGCTTGAATCACGGCAACTCCTACAAGCACATCGCCGCCATCTCCATGGGCGCCGGCCTGTGCGCGTTGATCGTCATGATCGTGCTCGCAAACCTGGGCGTCGCGTAGCGCGAAGTTGCTCTTAGCAGTCGCGGCCACGCGCATGCGACCGCTTTCCATCCTGCTATTCGCGGGCGGGCGGATGGCGGAATCTCGTTCGACGATGGGCGCTCGCCTTGGGCGCCCATCTCTCAGG
>JAUNWQ010000041.1 GCA_030540225.1 Coriobacteriia bacterium
GATGCAGGTGCCGAAATCGGCGCCGGACTCCACCGTCTTCTCGAAGGCGTACAGATTCACGACGACCATGTCGATCATCTGGATGCCGTGCTCGGCAGCTTCGGCCATGTGCTGGGGGTTGTCGCGCTTCGCCAAAAGTCCGCCGTGCACCATCGGGTGCAGCGTCTTCACACGGCCGTCCATCATCTCGGGGAAATGCGTCACCTCGTCGATGGGGGTCACCGGAACGCCCGCCTCGGCGATGACCTTCGCGGTACCGCCCGTCGAGATGATTTCCGCGCCGAACTCGTCGTGTAGCGCACGCGCGAAGTCGACGACGCCCGTCTTGTCGGTCACCGACATGAGGACGCGTTTGATCTTGGGATCAGCCATGTATGCTCTCCTCTCAAGGGTTGGAACTTCTTTAAGGGTGCGCGGCCCTGTGCTCGCCGCGCACCTCGCGCAAGCCAAGAAACCAGTCGCTATCGTCCAAGCGACTGATCGTGCCTTTCGCGGGCCTCATCACTGTAGCGCTCCTTGTAGCGCACGTCGATGAGCTCGGCGACGATAGCGATCGCCAATTCGGCGGGCGTCTTCGCACCGAACTTCAAGCCGATAGGACGCTTGATGGAATTCCACTGCTCCTCGGTGACGCCGCGCGAGGTCACGAGGTCGTGCACCGTGGTGTTCTTCCCCTTGCAGCCCATCATGCCCACGTAGTGCACGTTGTGGCGAACCGCCCACACGCACGATTCGGGGTCGAACATGTGCCCGCGCGTGAGCACGCAGACGTAATCGGCGGGCGCGGCGTGGTACTCGTCGAGGCCGTCGAAGTTGTCGCCCGGAAGCTCGATGCGCACGGCGTCGGGGAAGCGCTCCTCGGAGATGTAGGCGGGGTCGTAATCGACGACCGTCACCTTGAAGCCGACGTGGGTCGCGAGCGCGGAAAGCTCGCTCGCGGCGTCGGAGGCGCCCAAAAGCCACACATGAACCTGGTCGAACAGCGCGACGGAGCGCCAGGTCAGGCCCTCGAACTGCTCGTTGTGCATCGAGGGGCCGCGCGTGACGTCCTTCATCTGGAACATGTCGCGCGGGCTCGGCGTGCGCGAGGACACGATTTCCTTCGCGTCGTTGCAGAAGAAGACGAGCGGCTCGCCGTCGGCGGAACCCTGGTCGCCGTACTTCTTGGTGACCTCGTTGTCGGTGTTCTTCTGCGCCTCGGCGGCGTCATAGATCACCTTGAAGCCGAGCCACGCCAGATCGCCCTCATCGACGGCGCGGATGGCGCGCTCGAACGTGGGAATGTCGGCCTCGGTCAGGCTCTTCGCGATGACGTCGAGATAATCGGGGGCAACGTGGTTGTTCCCCGCGAGCGCCTCAGCGGAAAAGCAGGGGAAATCCTCTGACGAGAGCTGCGGGGTCTGGCCCGCCTTCAAGTCGTCGATGATGGATTGCAGCACGGCCTTGTTCATGGAGCTGTCCTTTCTTCAAACCGTTTTCCCGACGCCGCCGTTAAGGGGCATAAGCGTCGCGCCATCGACGCCGGTGTTGGGGCCGGCATCGCGTTCCCGACGCCGCCGCAGGGTGGCGCCGCACTTGACGACGCCGGCGCAGAGAGCCGACGTCGTAGTTGCCATCAGCTGATGTGAACCTTGTTCGTGGAGGGGTCGACGGCGACGCGCCCTTCGGCGATCAGCCCGATGACCTCGGGATAGAGCACGTGTTCCACATCGTGGATCTTCGCCTCGAGCGTGTCGAGCGTATCGTTTTCGGCCACTGTAATCGCGCGCTGCGCAACGATAGGACCCTTATCGTAATCGGCGTTCGCGAAATGCACCGTGACGCCCGTCACCTTCACGCCTGCGTTAAACGCGTCGGCGATGGCGTGCGCGCCCTTGAACGACGGCAGGAGCGCCGGGTGCAGGTTGAGCACGCGATTGGGGAACGCGTCGAGCATGACGGAGGTCACCTTGCGCATGTAACCCGCCATGACCACGTATTCCGCGCCCGCCCCCCGAAGCGCCTCGACGATCTGCGCGTCGGCGACGAGCACGTCGGCGTATTTCTCGCGATTCATCACGAGCGTGGGGATTCCCGCCTCATGAGCGCGCTCGATGCCGTACGCGTCGGGGCGCGACGACACGACGAGCGCGATATCGACGGGCAAGCCCTCGGCGGCCGCATCGATAATCGCCTGCAAGTTCGTTCCGCTGCCTGAAAGCAGCACGCCAATCTTAAGTTTGTCGGTCACGTAACCGCCCTTTCCGCAAGATGAGCCGAGCCATCGAAGGAATGGCCCGGCGACACAGCAACAAACAGTATACGCAAAAGGCGCACCGATTCCGCCGCAGAAGCGCAAGCGTCAACTGATTAGCATCGATGACGTCCCCTCTCGGGGAATAGGGGTGTTCAACTTATGGAAGCCGAGCGCCGTGACCACCATCGTGGAGCCAGCGCCGACGACGCCGACGATCGCGGGGCCTTCTTCTCGAAAATCGGATCGTCGTGGACAAAAAAGGTCGATATGTGAGGAGTATCGACAAGCTAACTTTCTTTCGGAAAATCTGACCTGGGAAAACGTCGGCAGAAGCGCGAGCAGACGGCCTCGTCGAGGCTCGAGGACTCACATATCGACGATTTTTGTCCACGAAAGGCGGAAATCGGGAAAGAGCGCAATCACCCCGCAAGCCCCAGCCACGCCGCGATCTTCGGGGCGTACCCCAGCACGAAGATGACGAGAATCAGCACGGGAATCCCGTACTTCAGCCACAGGCGAGCACACGACGGGAAGCGCACGCCCCGGCCCGCGTTGGTCTCGGCGAGAAAGCCATCCCAGCCCCAGCCCCTGCGCGTCGTGCAGAACAGCACGAAGAACAGCGCGCCTAGGGGAAGCAGGTTGTTCGACACGATGAAGTCCTCGATCGACTGGATGTCCCCGACGGCCGGAAGGGTCACGCCCGAAAGGACGTTGAACCCGAGCGCGCACGGCAGCGACAGCGTAAGCACGAGAACGCCCGTGATCGCGGCGGCACGGCGACGGGTGATGCCCCACTTGTCGATCGACCAGCTGATGAGGTTCTCGAACACGGCAATCACCGTCGAGAGCGCGGCAAAACTCATGAACACGAAGAACAGCGCGCCCCACACGTTGCCCAAAGGCATCTGCCCGAACACCACAGGCAGCGTCACGAACACAAGCGACGGCCCCTGATCTGGATTTACACCATAGGCGAAGCATGCGGGAAAGATGATGAGGCCCGCCAGGACAGCGACGACGGTGTTGAGCGCGGTCACTGAGACGGCTTCGCCGGTGAGGCTGCGCTCGCGCCCAATATAGGACCCAAAGATTTCCATCGAGGCCATGCCGAGCGAAAGCGAGAAGAGCGCCTGCCCCATAGCGGCGAACACCGCGTCGCTGAACGTCGCCCACTGCTCCGCTGGCGTCACGCCCGCAAACAGGCGCGAGAAGTCGGGCACGAGGTAGAACGCGATGCCCTCCCCCGCACCCGGCAGCGTCACCGCACGCACGCACAGCACGAGCATAACGACGAACAGCGTCGCCATCATCCACTTGGTGATGCGCTCGACGCCCTTCTGCAGGCCCATGCCGCACACAACCGCACCGACCACGACCGCCACCACCATCCACGCGATAAGCCCCACAGGGTCGGCGAGCATGTCCGAGAACACGGCCGCTGTCGTTTGAGCGTCCGCCCCACCAAACACGCCCGACGCCATCTTCGGCACATAGGAGAGCATCCAGCCGCACACGGTGGTGTAAAACATCATGAGCACCGTGCAGCCGATGTAGCCCCACCAGGAGAACCAGTGCCACGTGCCCGAAGGCTGCAGTCTGTCGAACGCCTGCGCCGCCGACTTCTGCGACGCGCGCCCGACAGCAAACTCCATCACCATGACAGGCAGCCCTAAAATCACAAGGAACACCAGGTAGATGAGGAAGAATGCCGCGCCGCCGTACTGCCCTGTGATGTAGGGGAAGCGCCACACGTTCCCCAGCCCGATTGCGCACCCGGCGCTGATGAGGATGAACCCCAAACGCGATGCGAAATGCTCGCGCGAAGGCGCCGTCGCGGATGTGACGCCCGTGCTCTGCTCTGGCATAATGCTTATTTCCCTATCTTTCCCGACGCGCCTCATGCGCGCCAGCCGCTTATTGTAGCGCAGTGACGGCGTCTAGCCCAAACGCTTCGCGCGCGTCTCGGGCCCGACCGCGATAACGACGATCGCGGCGACAAGCGCAATGCCGACGATCGCGAAGTAGATGATGCTCGGCTGCAAGTTCGCGAGCAGCCACGTCACCGCGAACGGCATGGCCACGTTCACAAGCTTGCCAGCGCCCTGGGAGATTCCCGCGCCGCGGAAGCGATACTTCGTCGAGAACAGCTCGCCCACATACACGCTGATAACGGACGCGTTCAGCACGTAGAAACCGATTGTCATGAGGAAGCCGAGTACCGTGATCACCGTCGCGTTGCCGGCGCCGAGCGCCATTGCGTACAAAAACGCGAAGACGGCGACCCAGACAAACGCGCCTGCCACCTCGACGCGGCGACCGAGATGCTCGATGAGCAGCGCGCCGAGGAGCGCACCGAGCGGCGCGGCGAGCATCGTGATCGTGGTGGAGAGCAGCGACGTCTGCGTGGCGAGGCCCACTTCCTTCAGAATCGACGGGCCGAACGTGGTGTATGTGTACTGCGTGAGCGACGTTCCCACCACGGCGACGATGCCGACGAAGAGATACAGCGGGAAGTGCTCGTCGGAGCGCATCTTCTCGTGATGCTCGACGACGTCGGTCGCAGGCTCGATGCCGGCGGCCGCCATTTCCCCCTCTATCTTGGAGATGATGGCCTCCGCCTCGTCGTAGCGGCATTTCTGGATCAGCCAGCGCGGAGACTCCGGCATGGACTGGCGCAGGATGCACACCACGATGGCGGCCACGCCGATCACCGCGAACACAAGGCGCCACGAATCGGTGCCGAGCGGACTCCAAATCGTGATGAAGAACAGGCACAGGAACATGCCGATAGGCGAGCCGCAGTTCGCGATTGTCGAGCCGATGGCGCACCACATGCCGCGACGCTTCACCGGCGCGAACTCGTTGATCATCGAGAAACTCGTGACCAGTTCAGACCCCAGGCCAAGCCCCACGAAGAAACGCATGACGATCATGAACTCCATGTTCGGCGAGCAGGCGCCGAGGATGGTCGCGATGCCGAAAAGGAGCAGGTTGAACTGGAACGCGCGCCGCCGCCCGAGCAAGTCGCCCACAAGCCCCGCGACAAGCGACCCGATGAACAGGCCGAGAAAGCCCGCTGACAGAAACGTCGCCACGGTGACATCGTTCGCGAAACCCGTTTCCGTCAACGTGCTCTTCACGCCGCCCGCCAGGTACACATCGGCCGCATCCACGAACACGCCGGCCGAAGTAAGCGCCATAACCTTCTTGAACACGCCCGTCGGCTTCGTGGCGTCCATGCGGTGGCGAAGCTCAGCCTCGCGCGCTTGATCGAATTTCCCTGAGCTCGATTGCCCAGATTGCTCCTCGTCCATACTTTCAACCCACCTTCCTCGTCTGCAGAAAAAAATGCCCTTGCACCCTTCATCTGCGTAAAGAGCGCAAGAGCACTGTAGTTCTACCACGAGACGTGCAGCGGTGGCAAAATGAAATCATATCCACACACTAGGCTTAACAAAGAAGCATGGCAGAGGCGGAGTCTCCCTGCAGGCGAGCCTAGCCTTCGTAGCCGTACAGGTTTCCCTCGCCCGCGTATTCCACTTCGCCTTCGCCGGAGACGATGCGGCCTACGCGATAGGTGGTCTCGCCCGCCTTCGCGAGCGCGGCCTCGACCTCGTCCGCACGATCGGGGTCGACGATCAAGACCATGCCGACACCCATGTTGAAGGTTTTGAGCGCCTGGCCCTCGGAGAGGTCGGCTGCCTCGCACACGTACTTCGCGATGGCGGGAACGGGCCATGTGCCCAAATCAACCTGGGCATTCACCTGCGCATTCAGCGCGCGGTTGAGGTTCTCGGTGATGCCGCCGCCCGTGATGTGAGCAAGCGCGCGCACGGCCTGCGGGCATTCAGCGAGCACGGAGAGCACCTGTTTCACGTAGATGCGCGTCGGGGTGAGCAGCGCCTCGCCCACCGACTGGCCGCCGAGTGCGTCCACGGGGGCCAGAAGATCCTCGGCGCTCTTCCCCTCCACGCACACTTTGCGCGCGAGCGAGTAGCCATTGGAGTGCAAGCCCGACGACGCGAGCCCGATGAGCACATCGCCCTCGCGCACGCTTTCGGGGTCGAGCATCTTCGGGCGGTCGACCACGCCCACCGTGAAGCCGGACAGATCGTAATCATCAGGGTCCATAACACCAGGATGCTCGGCCATCTCGCCGCCGATGAGCGCGCAGCCCGCCTGGCGGCAGCCCTCGCCGATACCCGCCACGACTTCCGCCACATGCTCGCGGCGCAGCTTGCCGATCGCGATGTAGTCCAAGAAAAACAGCGGCTCGGCGCCGCAGGCGAGGATGTCGTTCACGCACATGGCGACAAGGTCGATGCCCACCGTGCCATGCTTGCCGACAAGCTGGGCCACCTTGAGCTTGGTGCCCACGCCATCGGTGCCCGACACGAGCAGCGGGTCTTCCATATCCTTCGCCGCCGCGATGGAGAACAGGCCGCCGAAGCCGCCGATGTCGCCCACAACCTCGGGGCGGTAGGTGGAATGCACGGTTTCCCTGATCGCATCGATCGCTCGCGCGCCCTCGGCCGTGTCAACGCCCGCCGCCGCGTAGGTAATTTCCTCGCTCACTTTTCGCTCCTTCTCGTAACGTTCCCATCCTGCAAGTAATTACAGGGTGACCTGGGTTTTCTCAGCTTTCTCACTCTCGCGCGCGTATTCCGCGGCGAAATCCGCCTTAGTCATGAAGCTCTTCTTGGCCGTGGAGGGCGGAATCTCCACGGGGTAGTCGCCCGAGAAACACGCCTCGCAAAAGCCGGGTTCGCGCACGTCGGGAAGCGACTCGCGCAGACCGGGCAGGCTGATGAACGCAAGCGAGTCGGCGCCCATCCACTCGCACATCTCCTCGTTGGTCATGTTCGCGGCGATGAGCTGGTCACGCGTGTCGGTATCGATGCCGTAGAAGCACGGCCAGAGCACCTCAGGGCTCACGATGCGCATGTGGACCTCGGTGGCGCCCGCCTGGCGCAGCATCTCGATGAGCTTTTTGGAGGTGTTGCCGCGCACGATGGAATCGTCGATCACGACGAGGCGCTTGCCCGAGATGACGCTCGGCAGCGGATTCAGCTTCAGGCGAATGCCCAGCTGGCGCATGGCCTGCGTCGGCTGGATGAACGTGCGACCCACGTAGCGGTTCTTCACGATGCCGTCGGCGTAGGGGATGCCGCTCTCGAAGGCGAAGCCCATGGCCGAGGGAATTCCCGAGTCGGGCACGCCGAGCACCAGATCCGCATCGGCAGGAGCCTCGCGCGCCAAGATGCGGCCCATGTTGCGCCTGGCCTGGTAGACCGACTGGCCGTCCATCACCGAGTCGGGGCGGGCGAAGTACACGTACTCGAAGATGCAGCTCGCGCGGCGGCCGGCGGGCACGCCCTGCTCGGAAGTGACGCCGTCTTTGCTGAAACGCACGATCTCGCCCGGATTCACGTCGCGCACGTATTCCGCGCCCACGATATCGAGCCCGCAGGTCTCGGAGGAAACGACCCAACCGCGGTCGTCGGGGAGCTTGCCCATGCACAGCGGGCGGATGCCGTTCGGGTCGCGGAACGCGTAGAGGCAGTCGGGGCTTGCGAGCACCATGGCGTAGGCGCCCTTCAGGTGCTCCATGGCGAAGCGGATGCCTTCACGCAGGTGATGCGTCTTTTTGGTAACGTCGCCGATCGCCTTCGCGGCCACCTCGGAGTCGGTCCCCGAGCGAAGTTGGATGCCATCGTCGATCAGACGGGCGCGCAGGCTGTTCGTGTTCACGAGCGTGCCGTTGTGGGCAAGGGCGATGAGCGTCTCGTCGATCGCCGAGATGTGAGGCTGGGCGGCTTCCCACGACGCCGCGGCGCCGGAGGTGGAGTAGCGCGCGTGGCCGACTGCCACAAAGCCGGTGAGCGCAGCGAGGCTCGCCTCGTCGAACACCTGCGTGACCAGGCCCAAGTCCTTGGAAGCCATAATGGTCTCGCCATCCCCCACAGCGATTCCCGCGCTTTCCTGCCCGCGGTGCTGAAGCGCCTGCAGGCCGAAGCACGTCATACGCGCGACGTCCTCACCAGGAGCGAAGACGCCAAACACGGCACATTCCTCTTCGAGGCGGTCGGGGCGTTCGCCCGGCAGTATCGAAGTGCTCATGAAACGATCTCCTTTGCTGCATCGTCTATTGTCGCGGCAGCAGCAGGGTCGACCATGCCGATCCCGCTACTGCCGCCATTTGCGTTGTTCGCATTGTTCGTATTATTCGCGGCCGATCCTTCAGGCACCATACCAGAAGAATTGACGGCGGCGTATTCAACCGGCACGCAGCACAGCACGTAGCGCGCGTCTGTGTTGCTATCGCAGGTAGAGAACATGAAGAAGCGGGAAATGGCCGACGCATCGGGCGCCGCCGGATCGCACTCGACGATGCTGCGGTCGATCTTGTCGGCAACGTAGGAGGTGAAGGCAGCGTCGCTTTCGAACTTCGTCTGCACGATGGACTCCGACCCGCTGCAGTGAACAAGCGACACCGACTGCAGGCGCCACGAGCCCTTCGGGGTGAGCAGATACACCGTGCGATGCTCGTTGAACTGCTCGGCGTCGGCAAAATCGGCGATTGCGGCGAACATTTCCCCATTCTGCAGGTGATGGCCCTGCACGATATTGTTCTTGTCCGAGAAATCGGCGGCGTTCGACGCGAGCAGGTACGGTGTGCCGTAGGTAGGCAGCCACCATCCGCCCGAATTGCCCTGGAAATCGATGGTGAGGTACTTGTCGGGATTCGACTCGGGCGCGTGGACGATGGGGTAGTTCACGTTCGTGCCCGGGATGAAGATCCACCCGACCGTATCGGGGTTGATCGCGAGAAGGGCATCCCAATCGACGGTGAGGTCGGCAAGCGATACGCCGGACGCGTCGGAGAGCGCAGAGTCAGAGAGAAACGCCTTATCGGCCACGTCGTCGTAGGATTTCTGGCCCTCATGGTAGGTGAGAAGGATACTCCCCAAGGCGAATGCAGCCGCAAGGAACACCGCGATGGCCACGATGAGGATCGCGGTCCAAAGACCGAAGCGCCGCTTCCGCGCAGGGGCAACCGCGCGTGCAGGAGCGGTCGCACGCATATGCACGCCCCCGTTGAACTGCGCTTTCCCTCGCCCTCGACGATTCGTGGACATACTCGCCTTCCTGTGGATTCCCCACTGCGGAGCCCGCGCCCCGCAATCCGTGCTTTCGCTGAAACCTCACTATAATAAGCGACGCCCCCGAGCGGGGGCGCCACAGATGCTCGCATACGCAATTTTCATCGGCAAGCGCGCCCTGCGAAGAGGGAGCGCCTCAGTCGCCGCACGCCGAACGGGTTCGGGGCAACGCGATGCAGCCGACGGCCAGCCCGCCTCGCAGGCGCGATGCGACCGACAGTCGGCGGCTCACTCATCTCCCCTGCGCGCAGGCGCAATTGCGGCTTGCGGCTCGAACGCCAATGCCGTCGATGCCCTGCCAGACCGCTCGCCAACGCGATGCGGCTACTTCTTCTTGAGCTCGTCGATGAAGCCCTTCGCGATGCACGCGACGATGATGATGACGATGACGGCAACGATGCCGGCGATAATCCCCGGATTGTCGGGAATGAAGCTCAAATCCATGATGGCCCCTCTTTCAAACGCGACGCGAATGCGTCTGTCGGTCAAGCTCAATCTAAACGGTATCCATAGTAACGCCATCCCTTCCTTCACGCAAGCTCCACAATTGGCGAAACGAGTTCTGTAAACAATAATTTACGCAGGTGAAAGCGTTATTTAACAGTTTGATGCCAATCCCAAAGATGAGAAAGCCAGTTTTTCGGCAATCAACCGCAGACTCGCCTTCCCCGCCGCTTATCGATGCAATAGATAAGCGGTTATCGACGTTTTAGCAGGTCAGTAGAAAATATTTCGATTTTCCCCGAAAGCCTATTGACCAAGTGGGCGTTACCACGTATAACTACCACCGCTATATGAATTAGCGAATTCAATCGCAATCGTTTTAGGAGATAACGACATGTCTGAAAAAGAGAACACCTATTCGTTCGAGACCCTGCAGATCCACGCCGGGCAGGAAAACCCCGACCCTGCGACCGATGCACGCGCCGTGCCGATCTACCTGACGTCCTCCTTCGTGTTCAAAGACGCCGCGACCGCAGCCGGGCGCTTCGGACTCACCGAGCCGGGCAACATCTATTCCCGCCTAACCAACCCCACCGTTTCCGTTTTCGAGGAGCGCATCGCCGCACTCGAGGGCGGCGTCGGAGCGCTTGGCGTCGCCACCGGCTCGGCCGCAATCACTATCGCGGTGCAGAACATCGCCACGGTTGGTGACCATATCGTCTCCTCCACCAACCTTTACGGAGGCACGCTCAATCTGTTCGAGCACACCCTTTCCGAGCAGGGGCTTTCCACCACATTCGTGAACCCTGCCGACCTCGACGCCGTCGAAGCCGCCATCCAGGACAACACCAAGCTCCTCTACGCGGAGACGCTCGGCAACCCGAATTCCGACGTACTCGACATCGAGGGCTGGGCCGCCATCGCACACAAGCACAATCTTCCGCTCGTCGTGGACGACACCTTCTCGACGCCCTACCTGTTGCGCCCGATTGAGCACGGCGCCGACGTGGTGGTCGCGTCCGCCACGAAATTCATCGGCGGCCATGGCACAGCGATGGGCGGCGTGATCGTCGATGCAGGCAAGTTCGATTGGGCTGGCAACGCCGACAAGTTCCCCGGCGTCGCGAAGCCGAACCCGAGCTACCACGGCGTCGTGTTCACCGAAGCCGCAGGCGAGGCCGCCTATATCACCAAGGCGCGCGCCACGCTCCTGCGCGACCAGGGCGCAACGCTGTCCCCCTTCAACGCGTTTATCCTGCTCCAGGGCTCGGAAACGCTCTCGCTGCGCGTCGAGCGCCACGTCGAGAACGCGCTTAAGATCGTCGACTTCCTGAACAGCCACCCGCAGGTCGAGCGCGTGAACCACCCATCGCTTTCGACCGGCCGCGCGAAGGAGCTCTACAACGAGTACTACCCCAACGGAGCTGCTTCCATCTTCACGTTCGAGATCAAGGGCACGGCCGAGACCGCTTGCAAGTTCACCGAGAGCCTGAAGCTGTTCAGCCTGCTCGCGAACGTGGCAGACGTGAAAAGCCTCGTCATCCATCCGGCGTCGACCACGCACTCGCAGCTGACCGATAAGGAGCTTGAGGCCGCGGGCATCTCCCCCACGACGATTCGCCTGTCTATCGGCACCGAGAACATCAAGGACGTCTTGGCCGACCTCGAGCAGGGCTTCGAAGCGGTGAAGTAGTCACCCGACAGTTTGCACCCCAATGAACGAGGGGCCGCCCGCAGCTTCGAACTACAGGCGGCCCCTCGTGCTCGTGTTGTACAGAGGGCGAAGCGACGTCGCGGGGCGCGGTCGTGGCAGCAAACCAGCCCGCAGGTCGGGTCGCGAGTCCCCGCAGGCCGTGCGCATCGCCCGCTCGTGCGTCCCTACCCGCGCGCCCCTTTAGCGGTTGTCCACCTTCTCGGGGTAAAGGTCGTGGTGAGACAAGCGCTCCCAGGCCACGTCCTCCCAACGCGTGCCCGGCTTCCCGTAGTTGCAATACGGGTCGATCGAGATGCCTCCGCGCGGCAAGAACTTGCCCCAGACCTCGATATACTTCGGATCCATCAGCTTGATGAGGTCCTTCATGATGATGTTCACGCAGTCCTCGTGGAAGTCCCCGTGGTTGCGGAAGCTGAACAGGTACAGCTTCAGGCTCTTGCTCTCGACCATGCGCTCGCCCGGCACGTAGGCGATATAGATCGTGGCGAAGTCGGGCTGCCCCGTGATCGGGCACAGACTGGTGAACTCGGGGCAGTTGAACTTCACAAAGTAGTCATTGCCCGGGTGCTTGTTCTCGAAGGTCTCGAGGACGCTCGGGTCGTAGGTTTGCGGGTAGCGCACCCCCTGGCTGCCCAAAAGCGACAGGTCGTCGGTCCCCTCGCGCTGCGGTTTCTCGTTCGCCGCGTCCATCGCGCCCGTCATGTTCGCCATGCTATTCCTCCCCTTCCGCGTTTGCTGCCGCCCGCTCAGCGTCGAGCCTGTCGAGCAGCGGATCGCGCATCCCGTTCGCCTCGAACGCACGGTTGCGGTCGATGCACGTCCCGCACGCACCGCAAGGGTAGTCGCCGCCCTCGTAGCAGCTCCAGGTGAGCTCGTAGGGAACGCCCAGCTCAATGCCGCGCGCGACAATATCAGCCTTCGACATTTCCACAAACGGCGCGCAAAGATGCAGCTCGCCGCCCGTTCCTTCCACAATCGCGCGGTTCATCGCGTCGACGAATTCACGCGAGCAATCGGGATAGGCGTTGCCCGCCCAGTCGTCGTGATGCGCGCCGTAGTAAATCGCGCCGCACCCGAGCGAGAGCGCCATCGAAGCCGCCGCCGAGAGGAAAAGCCCGTTGCGGAAGGGAACGTAGGTGCTCACCGGCTTGCCATCGCTTTCGGCGAGCTGGTCGGCGTAGCTTTCCTCGGGAATGTCTTGCGAGGAATGCGAGAGCAGACTGCAATCGCTGTCGGCGAAGATGGCCCCCAAGTCCAAGAAGCGCTGCTCCACACCGTAATGCGCGGCAACCGCTTTCGCGCTCTCGATTTCCTTGTTATGACGCTGACCATAGGAAATGGAAAGCGCGTACACATTCTTGGCGCCGTAGCGCGAAACGGCCATGGCAAGCAACGTGGTCGAGTCCACGCCGCCCGAGCACAAAACGAGCGCCTTCTCTTCGATAGTGGCCACGAGGCTACACTCCCTTCTCGACACCCGGCCAGATAATCTTGTGCAGCTGCAGCTGCGCGGTGGCCCAGATGAGGTTGTTGTCTTGCATGAAATCTACGATGCGCGCAGGGTCGAGGCGTCCGAACACGGGGCTCAAATACACCGGCACGCGATTGGGAAGACCCAGCTCGCGCGACACTTCCAGCATGCGGATCAGGTCGCCTTCCCCGCCGCAAACGAACTTCACGGTGTCGCGCGCGTCGAGGAGCGCGAAGTTCTCGCGCAGCATGCGATCTTCCATACCGCTTGCGGGGAGCTTCCAATCGACCGTGAACGTGAGGCTGCCGGGAAGCGACGCGCACTCCTCGCGCAAGCTTGCGAGTTCGCACAGGTCAGCGGCACCATTCGTCTCGATTTCCACCCGAAGCCCGCGCCCGAGGCGACCGGGCTCGGCAAGCAGCGCGCGCACGAGGCGGGGAAGCTCAGGCTGCAGCGCAGGCTCGCCGCCCGTGAGGGTGATGCACTCCACTCGCGTCTCGCGCGTCCACGCGACGAGGTCCGCGACCGATACGCGCTCGGCGCATTCCGCGGCAACGGGCGCATTTGCCCACATGGTGTCGCAGTACGAACACGCCAGGTTGCACCCCGTGAAGCGGATGAAGGCGGCGAGTTTGCCCGCGGCGCGCCCTTCCCCATTCACGCTGACGAAGCGCTCGGCAACAGGAAGCATGCAGCTCGTTGCCAGTTCGGAGAATGCGGGCGCAGCCGACCCGCGTGCGAAATCGCGCCCCGGCACGCCCGTGACCTGCGTGTTCACGATTTCCCCGCCTGCGGTCTGCGTCTGCGAGCCCGTAACCTCACGCCCCAATTCGCGCGCGCCCGCAGCATCGCGCCCCAGCGCGGCCTGCGTCTGCGAGCCCGCGCTATCCCGATTGCTAGCCACGGTAGATCGCGCAGTTGTTGGGAGTCTCGTACACGTCGACCTGCGACACGGGGAATCCCGCGTCCGCCAGCTTCCCGTAAAAATAACGCGCGAGATTTTCCGCCGTCGTGCGGAAGGGAACGATTGAAAGCGAGAAGCCCTCGCGCTCGAGGCACGCGAGCGTGTCGGGGGCAAGCGACCCCTCTTCCACCACGAACGAGTGGTCGAAGGCTTCGGTCAAGTCGCGCAGAGCGCCCTTGAAGTCGGCAAAGTCAATCACCATGTCTTTGTGAGTTCCCTGCGTCTGGAGCTCCTCCTGCTCCAAATAGGCAACTACGCGCCAGCGGTGGCCGTGGAGATTCTCGCATTTGCCGTGATAGTCGGTGAGGAAATGAGCGGCATCGAAGCTGCTCTCAGTTTTAAGCCCGTACATCGGCGTACCTTTCACGCAAGTGAAAACCACCGTGGGGAAACCTAGGTGCAGGAACGGCGACGGCGAGCAAGCGGAGCACCGCACGAGCAAGCCGCAAGCACGAGCCGCTTGGCCAGCGCAGATTCATGCGAATCGCAGCCGCCCACCTGGGACAACCACAGCCCGCAAGACACCGCGCGAGCAAGATACGCATCTCGCGCGATACGACATGGGCTGCGCGAGGACAAGTATCGCATCGCGCGAGCGGTACACGCCGCAAGCGCGATCGACGCGACTCGCGCCCGACACCCGACGCGCACGGGCGACACGCCACTGCGCGACTTGCACCCGACACCCCGAGCGCACGAGCTCCCAGCTCCGAACGCTCATTCCTGCATAACGCGCCGGACGCTCTGGCATAACTCGCCAGCAGCATTCGACGCTCCCTAGTTTTGTTTACCGACAGGAGGTTTTCGAACTGTCCATAATGGCAAGCAGTATAGCGCATGCACGCGAAGAGGCAGACCGCAGGCTGACGATTTCACACAAGCATACGACCTGGGCAAAGTCTGACGCCCGCGATGCACAACAACGCGCAATCCGGCAACCATCATCACAAGCGGGAAACGAGAAGGCAACGCGCTCCTCGCCTTGCCAATAAAAGAAAGCACTTCGCTCATCTCGCAGACTCCAAAATCGCAAGCCACCCGATCGCAACTCGAATAACAGTACGCGCGCAACGGCACGCGCGCAACAGCGAACGGGATGAGCCCAGCTCAAGCGGCCGAGGAGATGCTGACGAGAGGCTCACACAGACGGTTCCGCTTCGAAAAACTACACCCTCGAGCGTCTTCACCCCGCCTTTGCCGCAACGCTCCGCGCAGCCGGTGATCGCTTCATAAAAAATGCACTCCGAAGAGCCAATTCTGGCACAAAAACCGAGGTATCCCACAAAGGAAGGCTGAGCTGGAAACGGTTCCAGATCACGAGAGCCTGTGACCAGGGGTTTCTTTTTGAGTCACTTTCCCAATCCGAAACAGTTTTCCAAACGAGAGCAATTTCCGTGGGACGTCTCGGTTTTTGTGCCAGAATTTCCCCCTCGACGTGCACGTTTTTCGAGATTCCTCGGCTTTCACACCGCAACAACCCCAAAAGCTATGTTATCCACAAGCTCGCCGCACTCAAATAAGCGGCGAGTACCGCCAGCGAAAAGGACGTCCGGAAAAGACAGGGTCCAAAAACGACCTCTATACCCATAAGCGCGCGGTGCTTCCTCAACGCGCGAACGCAAACAACCGAACGCTATCGTCGATGCGGCAGCACGCACTCCCGCAACGCGAAATGCGCTCTCGTAAAACCAGGGTCGCGATAGCGAAGCCGCTTTCCCGTCGCGCGGGCAATCTGGCGCACAAGTCGATTGAACGCGGCAGGATCGGCGACTTGCGCCCACGATACCGTGATTGATCGATAGCCGAGAAGGATGAGCATGGCGTTCCTGCGTCGCGCGTCCTTGTCGATAGCAGCAGCGTCGGAATGCCACGTGTTGCTATCGTATTCGCACGTCAAACGCAACGCTGGCCAGCACATATCGAAAACGAGAATCGATCGACCCGCCTCAGCGCGCAAGCTAGCGGGAACCTCCACCCGATAGTTTAGCTGCGGCCGGCTGATTCCGTATCCACCAAGCGCGTAAGGAAGGCACAAAAGCATCGCGAACGCCGTTTCCATGGGAGAAGCCGACCCGTTGATAAGGTAGCGAACGGCTCGCTTCGCCTTATCGAGTCCGCGCAAACCCTGAGCCGTCTCGAGAAACCGGCCAAGCTGCGCGACAGTGGTGAGCGGCTCCTCGGCGACGGAAAACCCTTCGTCACGCATTACGTATGTTCCGCACAGCTCGAATCCAAGCTGTATCAACCCGACGATACTGAGAGTAGACGCCATTTGGAGAAAGCAGAACTCGGGCGAGCTTACGACCACGTTCTTCGAGCATGAGCAAAACGAGTTATTGGGAACAGGCAGGCTCCACACGTGCGACGCAAGCCGCGCCGTTCTGGCGCGAATCCCCTTCGAACCAACGAGTATGTCGACAGCCCCGGATTCGAATTCGATTAGCAAGGAGGTAGGGACCTCAACCTTTTTACACCTCGAAAGAGCAATGCGCGCACGCTGCGTCGGCGCTCGCCGAGGCGAGGCGAGCGCTTCACTTCGGCGTGCGCTGCTTCGCCAAAAACGAAGTGCGGTGGTATGGCTGAGCAAAATGGTCATGCAAGCATGGTAGCAACGCATTCTTGCCGAACCATTGCCAAAAGCTTGCCGATTTCCCCTTCGGAAGATGCACCACTCGCCTTGATTTCTCCGAGGCAATCTGCAAGTTTTCTTTGCGAATGCTGCGCACAATCATCGTTTCCTGGCAGAAACCTGGCAGAAGTCTGGCAGACAAGCGAACAGGCGCCGCTTGACACCCCCGATAACGGCAAGCTACGTCCATAGCTCCCCTACAAGCCCAGCAGCGCCCATCCCCCCCCCCACAGACGCGTTGCCCTGCAAAAGCGGCTCTCGAGAACGCCCTCTTCAATGGAGGGCAATCACATCTCCCAACGCCACCCGCTATGCCCTGCAATTTCAACGACTGTCAACACCGCCCGCAACGCCCAACAATCCTGACGACCACCGACGCCACCCGCAACGCCCAACAATCTCAAGAACGACCAGCACTGCATGGCTGCTCTTGGCAACAGATTCGTTTCAAACGGACGATTTCACCTTCAGCGCCGCTACCCTCTTAGCAAGAAGCCGAGCGAAGGAGCCGAGATGCCCGAGAACGCAACAGCAAACGCAACAACCGCGGAAAGCCGGGTCGTGATTCCCGAAGTCCTCCCCATGGAAGGCGAGGCAACGTTCGCGAAGAAGGCGAAGGGCATTGCGCAGATCGCGGCAGGAAGCGCGCTTACGGCGGCGGGAATTCCCATGCTCGTGTTCCCTGGGCCGGGTGTTGCGGCAATCGTCGGCGGAGCAGCACTTGTGAGCAGGGGAAATAGAAACTACACAGGCCGCACGGCAACCCCTTTGGAAGAGCGCCTCGACGAGGCAGCCTCCAAGGTGGCAGACCTCGCCGCAGACACCGCAAAGCGAACAGCGGGCAAAGCAGGCGAAAAGGCGAAGGACGCCGCCCTCAAAACGGGAGCCATAGCGCGAGAAGCGGCTGAGATGGCAGCGACAAGCGCTCCCGAGGTCGCAAAAGGCTTCACGAGAGGGGCCGCCACAGCCGCCCACGTCACGTGCGCTGCTGCAAAAAACGTTGTTCGCGAAGCGAAGCCCCTGTTCGCAAGTGCGAAAAGGGCTGCAGGATCGGCCATCTCATCAGCAAAGCAGACAGCTCAAGACGCCGCGAAGAAAAACAAGTAACCCGGACCGGGGACCGAACGAGATCCTTCGAGCAATGACGACGCAACGAGTCCAGGAGGCGGAATCGGGCGCGTCAGAAAGCCGCAGCAAGGAAATGCACTGGCGCGTCGTATGTAATGAGCAATTGCCAAACCGCCGAGCCGGCATCGAGTTAGACACGTTCCATCCAACAGGGAACAGCAAAGACAGATTGAGCCGAGAACGTTCCCGCGCTTAGCGTTCGCACTTGGCCTTCGCTCCCGGCCTTCTCGCTTGGCGCCTGGTGTTTGGCCTCATCACCAGGCCTTCGCGCTTGGCCTTCGCACCCGACGCTTGACCCCAAACCCTTGGCCTCTAGCCTTTCGTTGCCCATTGGGAATGCCCTACCATATAAAAAAGTTGATCGCGTCCCGATTTGTGGTGTATCAAGGGCCATCGCCGGAACCGCCGGCCACCCTTGCCAGGCGAATGCTACCCTTGCTCGCCCCCGAGGTCAACCGCCGCCGAGATTATCCTGTCGGCGGCCTGCCTCGCCGCGAGCACGGACTCCTCGCTCGGCGCCGGCGCCTCGGGCCTCCTCCACGCGTGGGCGAGCGAGGGCCTGGAGATGACGCAGCGCGCGGACCACTCCCCGTCGGCCTCGATGAGCGCCGCGCCCACCAGGCGGATGAGGGACTCGCGCGAGGGGAAGCCCTGCACGACGTTGGTCCGCCGCTTGATCTCGCGGTTGGCCCGCTCCTGGACGTTGTTCGTGCGGATCTTGGAGCGGTGCGACACGGGGAAGGCCAGGTAGGCGAGGGCCTCCTCCTCGGCCTCCATCATGACCCTGCCCGCCGCCGGCGACAGCCTCGCGACCTCCTCGGCGGCCCTCTGGTAGCACGCCCGCGCCACGAGCGGGCTCTTCTGGGCGAACGCCGCCTTCATCGCCTCGCGCGCGACCCTCTGGTCGCCCTTCCCGCGGATGTGCCCGGCGACGTTGCGCATCAGGTGCGTGATGCAGCGCTGCCAGGCGGCCCCCTGGAACGACTCCGCGATGGCCCGGCGCAGCCCCTCGTGGGCGTCCGACACGACGAGCTGCACCCCGTCCTCGCCGGCGGCGACGCCGCGGGAGCGCAGGTCGGAGAGGAACTCCCTCCAGCCGTCGTAGGACTCGGTGTCGACGCAGTCCACGCCGAGGAAGCGCTTGTGCCCCGTGTCGTCGAGCCCGATGGCGGTCACGACGGCCTGGGAGACCGAGCGCCCGTCGACCCGGCACTTGACGTAGGCGGCGTCGAGCCACAGGTACGCGAACCGCACGCCGTCGAAGCGCTGCCGGCGGAACGCGGCGACCTCGGAGTCCAGGCTCTCGCACAGGCGCGAGACCTGGGACTTCGACATGGACGACACGCCGAGGGCCCCCGCCACCTCCTCGACCTTGCGCGTGGAGATGCCGAGCACGTACATCTCGGCCACCGCGGCGACGAGCGCGCGGTCCGCCCGGCAGTAGCGCTCTATGAGGTCCTCGGGGAAGAACGTCCCCGTCCTCAGCTTCGGGATCCTGACCCTTATGTCCCCCGCGGGCGTGAGCAGGCCCCGCTCCCGGTAGCCGTTGCGGCTGTTGGTGCGCCCGGGGCTGCGCTCGCCGTAGGGCGCCCCGCACGCCTCGTCGGCCTTCGCCGAGACGAGCGAGTTCAGGAGGATCTCCAGGCACCTCCTGCCGAACGCCTGCAGGTCGGTGCACTCCTCGAGCGCCGCGAGCGCGAGCCTCTTCACTTCCGGGTCGTTGCATAGTACAGTGTCCATGACGGTCATCGCCTTTCCTGAATTCGTTGCTTGTGGTGAGAACGATTCTAGACGATGGCCGTTTTCCTCGGGCGGGCTTCGCCCGCCCTCCGAAAACGGGTTGATACACCAACATTCGGGACGCTACCAAAAAGTTCACTCATTTGAACGGATTTTGGCACAAAAACCGAGGTATCCCACAAGAGAAGATCGAGCTGGGATCAATCTCAAATCTCACGAGCCTGTGACCTGGTGTTTCATTTTGAAGCCCACGCCGAGTCGTGACCGTCTCCCAAACTCCAGCTGTTTCCGTGGGATACCTCGGCTTTTGTGCCAGAATCTTCCCTTTTCACTGCACTTTTTAGCATT
>JAUNWQ010000145.1 GCA_030540225.1 Coriobacteriia bacterium
TCAAAATCGATGGGAATGCGCCTGCGCATGCGGGCGCACGTGACATAACCTCATAAATTATAGGCAGCATGGGGTCGGTTTTTCTGCATCGAAGGCAATTATTTTTCAGCATGGCGCCTCGCCCGGTGCCTTAACCCAGTACCCGACGACGATGCTTACCCGGTGCCCGACGCCAGCGTCTTTCCCGGTGCCTGACGCCCAATGCCTCCTGGCGTTCCCAGCACCCGTCGTGCCCTCAGCGTTCCCAGCGCCGCGACTTCCTCCTATCGTTTCTGCCTTCGATTGGCAGCCTTCCTGTCTTTCCCCATCAGACGAGGGTGTCTTTCTTGCTCCTCCTTGCCGCGCTCGCCTGGCATGTCGGCATCGCGACGAAGTCCCTTGCCCGTGACCTGGGAATCGGGAAGAGAACGCGTGACATCATGCGAGCCGTCTACGTGTTGACCGTTTTCGCCCTGATAGCGCTCGTGTTGGTTGCCTCTTAAATTTGGCAAGCATGCGCCAAGCGGGAAACCCGCCCCCTGTTCTAGGAGAATTACCTCGTGAACAGGGGGTTTCTTTGCAGCTAGGCGATGTTGCGCTCGTCGAAATCCTCCATCTCGAGCTCCTCGAAGCTGACGTTGAGCTCCTCTTCAATCTCGCGGAGCATGCGGTCTTCCTCCTTCCTGCGCCGCTGCTCCTCAAGCTCGATCCGAGCCTCCTTCGCGCACTTCGCCTCGATGAGCTCGAGATAGCGCGGGTGGTCCTCCAAGCGCCTGGCAGGGTCCATCGCTCCGCGCTGGCCGCGCAGGAACACCCACCACATCCCCGCAGGCGTTTCCAGCAAGGTGCTGGCGGTTTTGTTCGCGCGGCAGGAGAAGTAAGTGGCGGTGCGCTCGTCCTGAAAGCCGAGAACAAGCTGGCTGTCGCAGTTGCCCACGATGGAGTTGGCGGTGGCCTCGCCGTAGCGCGCCTCAAGCTGGCTTATCGTCTGACACACCACCGTGCAGCTGATCTCGCGGCTGCGGATAACCGAGAGCACGTCGTCGATGTGGGGCAGGCGCAGGTTCGCGAAGTCGTCGAGCACGAAGCGCACCGGCACGGGGAGCCGATGGTCGGGGTAATCGCGGTCGGCCGAGCGGCACAGGGAGGAAAACGCCTGCTGGATGAAGAGGCTCGTGAGCTTATCGAGGCTTCGATCCATGTCGTCGATGGTGACGAACAGTGCGCGCTTTTCACGCCCGAAGCTGCTGAAGTCGATTTGCCGAGGATTGCTGTACGACCTGATGACGCCTTCGAACCCGAACGGCACAAGGTCGGCCGCGAGGATTCCCAAGATGCTCGCATGCATCTTCTCTGCACCGCACGTGGCCTTCGCGCGGTTGTACAGCGAGGGCGCGTAAGCTTCGGGGTCTTCTTTTTGCAGGTCAGTGAAGAGCGGGTCAACTGCCCGAGCGACGGCAAGCTCGAACATGCGGATTACCGACGACATGTTCTGCGCCTCGTCGGGCAGGGCCTCGAGCACGTAGGCGATATAGGCCGTGAGATAGTTCACCGCAGCAAGCGGCCAAAAGGAATCGCTCGCATGCTCGTCAACAGGGCAGATGGCCGAAGCGATGGAGATGATGTCCTGCTGCATCGGCCGGCCCTCGCACCAGCGAATGTGGTCGAGCGGGTTGTATCCGATGGTGCCGTCCATGGCGTTGAAGTCGATGCAGTCGACGATGTAGCCGTTTTCCTCGAGGTAAGGGCCCATCTCGTGATAGAGGGAGCCTTTGCAATCGAGCACAATGTAGGACCCTTGGCATTGCAGCAGGTTCGGCTTGACGTGGTTGCGCGTTTTCCCGCCGCCCGACGACCCGAGCACGAGAACGTTGTTGTTCAGCCCGCTTCGCCATGTATCGCAGCTGACGGATTTGTTGGCGGAAAGCAAGGTTTCTCCCTGGTAGGCAATACGCTGCGGGTTGCAAGCAGGCTCGCTTTCGGTTTTTGCGGCCGCGAAAGCTTGCGCAAGCTTGTTGCACGCGGCGCCTTTGGCGATGGTTTTGAATTCAGTGGCCTTCATAAACTGCTCCTCAGGTTGAGAGTTGACGGTGGATGGGGAATGAGCGGGCGGGGGAGGGCGAGCGAAGGATGGGCGGGCGAGGGAGCGAACGGCTGGCGCACAGCTTACCCGCCCGCTATCCGAGCAGGCTCGATGCCCCGCCACGCGCCGCTACAGCGTGTTTATCACGCGATCGGCGAGGTGCGCCGCCACTGCATCTTCCGCCTCGAAGTAGGTGTCTCGGGCGGTGATCTCGAAGACCTGTTCGAGATCCATTCCCGAATGCTGGGCGATGACCTGCGCCGTTATGTCGCGAATGCGCATCAGGTCGTCGGCGCGTGCCTTCACCGAAAGGGCACTTCCGCCCACGCCTCCCGAAATGAGCGGATCGTGCACCATCACGCGGCTGTGCGGCAGCATGTCGCGCGTGTCGCCGGCGATGAACAGCAGCGCTGCCATGTTCGCCGCAAGCCCCAGACACACGGTGCGGATGGGGCAGCTCGCGGCCTGCATCACGTCGTAAAGCGCCAAACCCGAGCTCACCTCGCCGCCGGGGCTGTTAATGAAAAGCGTAATGGGTGCCGCTGCGTCGACCTTTTGCAGATAGAGGATTCCGCGGATGATGACCGCCA
>JAUNWQ010000042.1 GCA_030540225.1 Coriobacteriia bacterium
CGTTTGCCCAGCTCATAATAGGCAAATGGCTCCCCTTATCTGCAAAAGTCGGGTTCTACCACATGGCCGCAACTAGGCTCGCGCAGTGCCATCTTCAACGGCGAAAAAACCCTCTCGCGCGAGATCGGCCGCGATCGATGCGAACAGCTCATCCTCAACGCCATCACGCCCGTGGTCGCGCTCGAAGTCGTTGAGAAGCAAGTGGACTTTCTCGAGCGAAATCGCCCCCTCGGCGGCAAGCACGATGCGCACCACTTCCGCCCGCTTCTGACGACGCGACCCCTCGAACGTGCTTTGCCGCGTGTAGTGCGCACTGCGACGAGAGGCGTTGCCGAAGGTGGCCTTCAAATGCGCGCCGTAATCGAGCAGCGCGTAATACCACGACCGGGGGTTATCCGCAGGGCATGTCGCGCGGACAAGGGGCTCGAGCTGCTTGTCCCGAATGGCTTTTTCATCAGGGAAAAGCTCATGCAGAAACACGGTGCGGACGTTGGTCTCCAGATACATCGCGGGGCGGTTGTGCGCGAACGCGACAACGCCTGCCGCCGTTGCAGGACCGATGCCTGGAAGAGCCTTAAGCTCGTCGACCGTTTCGGGCAGCTTCCCCCCGAAATCTTGCGAGCAGATTTCGCATGCGCGTTTGAGAGCGAGTGCGCGGCGGTTGTAGCCAAGCCCCTGCCATTCGCCCACAACGTCCGACGTGCTCGCGCTCGCCAAGGCATCGGGCGTGGGGAACTTCGCCAAGAAGCGCTCCCAGCGGCCGAGGACGCGCTTCACCTGCGTTTGCTGGAGCATCACCTCGGAGACCAGCACCGCATAGGCGTCATCGATATTCCGCCAGGGCAGATCGCGGTAGAGCCGCGCGCCCTCGCGACTCACCAAAGCAACGAACGCCTCCGGGGAGGGGGCGTTCGCAGGCCACGCGCAGGAAGGCAGCTCCATGCTAGCTGGATGCCTTCCCATGGCAGGATTCGGTTAGGGCGAGGTTGATGCGGCCCGCGCAGGCGTTGCAACCGCCTTCGCAATCGCCGAGCGCCTCGCGCACTTTCGGATGCTCGCCACCCATCTCGAAGAGGTCCTTCAGCGTGATGGACCCCAGGTAGTCGCTTAAGATGCGATCGGCACCGCGCCAAACTTTGTTGTAAGCGCAGGTGTCACTTTGGCCGCATGGCGCGCTTCCTGCGCCACATTCAGAGACGCTTACCGGCCCCTGCACAGCCTCGACCACATCGCGAACGGTCACAGTAGCAGGGTCGCACCCAAGGCGCAGACCGCCGCGGGCACCGCGCGTCGTGTTGACGAAGCCGCACTTCGTGAGGTCATGCTGGATGCTGCGCGCAAACGCATAGGGAATTCCCTCGCGCTCGGCAAGCTCCGCAACGGACATACGCTCATCACCATTACGGTATGCGGCGCGCAGGATTCTGCACGCATAGTCGCAGCGTCGTGTGATATCCATCGATGAGCCCTCCCCCTATTGGCCCGAAAGTAGGTCTTCGATGTTTTCCAAGTCAGAGCGGAAATCACGCACTACCTGATCTTCCAGCTCGCGGTACTCCTTGGAATCGAGCGGCTGGTAGGCGGCAAGCTTATCGAAGAGGTTGTCACGCGTGACCGGAACGTAGCGGCGAGCGAAGAGGCTTTCCTTGTAGGCCTCCTCGATAGCCTCGCGCGCTGCCATGTAGATGTCGAAACGGGGCATGTTCACCGAATAACGCACCAGGTCGGCAACTCGAATGCTGCGAATCGAAGGGTGATCGCGGGCGATTTCCATCCAGATTTCGACGCGTTCCTCGGCCGTCGGGCATTCGATGTCGATAAGCGACAGCGGCTCAAGAAGCTCCAGGAAGAACGGGTCGATATCGGCGTTCTTCGAAGCCGAGGCCAAGACGTAGACGTCAGGGTTGTCCACCGCCGAGCGAATAAGCTCGATTGCCTCGCGGGCGCCGCGCGAGAGCGAGGCATACACGAAACCTTCGAAGTCGTCACCCCCGTCCGCCTGGGGAGCACTCCACAGATCGATGTCCTCAAGCACAAGGACGCCGCGCCCCGAGAAGACGCTGTCCGCGCGCACCGCCCGCGTCGCGTTGCCCGAAGGCCCCATCACGCAAAGAATCGGCATGCCCGAGAGGTTCTCCTCCATGCGCATGCGCATCGCCGGGAGCTTAAGCTCCCCGATCGTCGCCTGCACGAAGCGACCCGCATCCTCGCGCGCCGGCGAGCGGAACACGAAGGTGTCGGTCACCGGAAGGCGGTCAAGCCCATGGCGCGCGTTCAGCATGGTGACGAGCGACTTGAAGTCGGGGTCATCCTGCATGCCAATGCCGAAATCGCGCATCGTGGCAACTGACGCGTCATATCCCGCAAGGTCGTCGTAGGTGAGCTTTTCCTTTTGATCGCCCGGGGACTTGACTCCGGCGTCGACCGCAAGCTTCGAAAGCACAGTCATGCCATCGCGCTCCGCACGATCGGATGCGCGGGAGACATCGCCGTCAGAAGAGGGTTCCCCTTCCGCCTCGGCCTTGCCCTTCCCTGTCAAAAGAGACGACAGGTCCCCCGACGGGAAATCGCCGAGAGGCTCCACTTTGAACAGCTTGGCGTCAAACCCGAGGAGATCCCTCGAGATCGCCTCCGCCACATCTTGAAGATCTCCCCTGGAAAGCCCGAACTCCTCGAGCTTGTCGAGGGCGAGCTGCTGAAGCCGCTCCGAGCACTCTGAGGACTCCCCCGCGCTCAGGAACGGGTCGAGCTTGCCGAAAATGTACTCAGCGAGAGAGCGCTCCTTAAGATCGCACGCCAAATCCCACGCCTTCTTCAGCGCATCAACAGCCTCGGGGCTCGGATCGCCGGCAGCTCCCGCTGCCTTTTCGAAGGCGGTCAAATACAGATGCATGCCGAGCACGGCGTCGCCTTGCGCGCACGCGTCCTTGGCGCGAAGCAGATAATCGACATCGCTTCCGTCAGCACCTTCACCACAGCTTTGCTTGTCAGCGTTCTCCAGCATGGACCCACCTCCATTCGTAAAAAGCGGATGCGCACGCGCATCGCATTCTCTATGTTTAACCTCTTATATTAAACTACGGGAGGCGGATCTGGCCCCAAGTGACGGTATTCCCGCGATTCTTTACACGGACGAAAGAAAACGGGAAGAAAGCTCCGCGACATGCCAGGGAAGCTACCACTCCGCGATGCGCCAACCTTCGCTTTTCGCCGTTCTCGCAAGGGGACGATCGGGAGTCACGGCAACAGGATTTCTCGCAGCCCCGAGAAGCGTGCGGTCCGAATGGTGATCGCCATAAGCGGCATCGAG
Organism: Coriobacteriia bacterium; assembly: GCA_030540225.1. Lineage (GTDB taxonomy): Bacteria > Actinomycetota > Coriobacteriia > Coriobacteriales > Eggerthellaceae > Ellagibacter. Next base: position 3,311 of record JAUNWQ010000042.1, read on the forward strand.
AACCCAGCGGCCCGCACCGAAGCGCTCATCGGCGAACTCGCGCAGGCGCACGATCTTCTGATCGCCTTCCACGGGGAGCCCCTCGACCTCGCAGGTGTAGGTGCCGTCCTTTGCCGCACGCATGCGCGTCGATATCTGAAAGTCAATCGGATGGAACTCCATCGCACGGGAGACGATGGGTTCGAAGGTCGCCGACACGAGTACGACAACGCTGCCCTGCTCCTTTTGGCTTAGCAGTTCCGCCGCGGCCTGCTCGCGGAACAGCGACGCCACGTCCGAGTCGTAGAAATCCCGCAGGAACGCATCGACGTGCGAGACCGGCTTGCCCGCGAATGCGCGGAAGACGAGCCCGCGTACCCAGCTCTCGTTCTGGGGAAGACGCAGCTTGTAAGCAATCCCCCACAACATGATGCGCGCAAGGACGCTTTTTTTCAGCATGCCGAGCTTCATGAGCCGACGGACTAAAAGCACCGGCGAGTTACCCGAGATGCAGGTCCCATCGAAATCGAATGCGGCGATATGGACCAGCCCGTCTTCCTGCACGAAGGGCGACGGGTCGTCAGATGAGTCGGCAGGCGATGCGACCGAACCGTCGGCCTCCGACAATACTTGAGAATTATCAGCGCTTTCTTCCACGAACACTCCACTGAGAATCTAGTAGCGAGCAAACAAGGGCGCCCCAGGAGGCGCCCTTGCAAAGCATACCTACTCTTCGCCCTCGTCGAACTGCGAATTGTACAGTTCCGCATAAAAGCCACCGCGAGCGAGCAGCTCGTCATGAGTGCCCTGCTCGACTATGTCGCCGTGCTGCATGACCAAGATCAAGTCCGACTAGCTGATCGTCGAGAGCCGATGCGCGATCACGAACGACGTACGGCCCTCCATAAGGTTATCCATGGCCCGTTGGATGCGCTCCTCCGTGCGCGTGTCGACCGAGCTCGTCGCCTCATCGAGAATGAGCATGCGCCGGTTCGCCAAGATCGCACGCGCAATCGTGAGAAGCTGGCGCTGGCCTTGGCTTATGTTGGTCGCGTCCTCGTTGATCACGAAATCGTAGCCGCCGGGCAAGGTGGTAATGAAGTGGTGCGCGCAGCCCGCGCGCGCCGCAGCCTCCACCTCCTCGTCGGTCGCGTCGAGCTTGCCATAGCGGATGTTCTCGCGAATCGTGCCGCTGAACAGCCACGTGTCCTGCAGCACCATCCCGAACATCGAGCGGACGTCGGAGCGCGAGAAGTCGCGCGCATCGACGCCGCCGATACGGATAGCGCCTCCGTCGACGTCGTAGAAGCGCATGAGCAGCTTCACCATGGTCGTCTTGCCGGCGCCCGTCGGACCCACGATGGCGACCGTCTGGCCCTCGGAGACCTTCGCCGAGAAATCGTTGATGACAGGCTTGTCGGGCGAGTACCCGAAGCGCACATGGTCGAACTCTACGTTGCACGGGACCTGCGAGGTTTGCGTCTTCGGCTCCTCGGGTGCGACCTCCTCTTCTTCCAAGAAGGCGAAAATGCGCTCGGCTGCGGCCGCCATCTGCTGGAGCACATTGCTCACCTGGGTCAACTGAGTGATCGGCTGCGTGAAGTTCTTCACGTACTGGATGAACGCCTGGATATCGCCCACCGTGATGGCGCCCTGCACCGCGAACACGCTGCCCGCGAGCGCCACCGCTACGTAGCCGAGGTTGCCGACGAAGTTCATGACCGGCTGCATGAGGCCCGAGAGGAACTGCGATTTCCACGCGCTCTCGTAGAGCTTGTCGTTCGTTTCCTCGAAGCGCTCCTCGCACGCCTGTTCCTGGTTGAACGCACGCACGATCGCATGGCCGGAGAACGTTTCCTCGACTTGCCCGTTGATTTCCCCGAGCTTCTCCTGCTGAGCGCGAAAGTGCTTCTGCGAGAGCTTCACCACGACCATGATGAGCACAAGCGAGACCGGGAGCATGACAAGCGTGATCCCCGTCATCACCAGGTTGATCGAGACCATCATCGCGACGACGCCGATGAGCGTGGTGATCGACGTGATCATCTGCGTGACGCCCTGGTTCAGGCTCTGCCCTAGGGTATCGACGTCGTTGGTGATGCGCGAGAGCGTGTCGCCGATCGAGTTGCGCTCGAAGTAACCAACGGGAACGCGGTCGATCTTCTCGGCGATGGCACGGCGAAGCCCATAACAGGTGCGCTGCGACACGCTCGACATCATCCATCCCTGCAGGAAGCTGCAAGCCGCGCTGACAAGGTAAAGGGCGAGCGTCGCGCCGATAATACCCGCGATGGCGTCGAAGTTGATGCCGCCCGTGCCGCCGATCTTCGCGACGATGCCGTTGAACAGCTCGGTCGTCGCCTGCGAGAGCACCTTCGGACCCACGATACTGAAGGCCGCAGAGAATATGGCGAACACGATGGCGACGGCAAGCGAAACCTTGAATTGGCCCATGAAACGCACGAGCTTCGCGATGGTTCCCTTGAAATCCTTCGCCTTCTCGCCGGGCATCATCCGCGCGCCCGGTCCGTGCGGATGACGGCGCCGCTGCGTCACTTTCCTCAAATCCTGAGCGTTCTCGCTCATCGCGCACCACCTCCCGCAAGCTCCTCTTCCGATAACTGGGACATGGCGATTTCTCGATACTCCTCGCAGCTATCCATCAACTCCGCGTGCGTGCCCTTGCCGACGACGCGCCCCTCATCGAGCACCACAATCTGGTCGGCAGAGAGGACGGTCGAGATGCGCTGGGCGACGATGATCACGGTCTTGCCGCCCAAGCGGGCACCAAGCTCATGGCGAAGCGCGGCGTCGGTCTTGTAGTCGAGCGCGCTGAAACTGTCGTCGAAGAGGAAGACGCGCGCGTCGGTCGCAAGCGCACGCGCGATAGCGAGGCGTTGCCGTTGGCCGCCAGAGACGTTCGTGCCGCCCTGAGCAATGGGACCTTCAAACCCTTCGGGCTTCTCGCCGATGAACTCGCTTGCCTGGGCGATGTCGGCCGCGCGGCGAATCCGCTCGTCGTCGGCGCCTTCTGCCCCGTAGGCAATATTGCTCGAAATCGTGCCGCTGAACAAAAACGCCTTCTGGGGAACGTAGCCGAGCTGCCTGCGCAACGCGTGCTGGCTCACGTCGCGAACGTCGACGCCGTCGATGGTGACGCTTCCCTGGCTGACGTCGTAGAACCGAAGCACCAGCTTCACGATGGTCGATTTCCCGCTGCCCGTGCTGCCGATGATGGCTGTGGTCTTTCCAGGCTTGCACGTGAAATCAACGTGGTCGAGGACGTTCTCGGCGGAATCGGAGTAGCGGAAGCACACGTCGTGGAATGCGACCTCGGCACCGGGCACGCAAGAGACCGAAAGCTCAGCATCCTTGGAATCGACAGGGGCGGGATCGCAGATCGAGGGCTCGCATTCGAGCACTTCCTCGATACGCTGGGCTGCGACGTCGGCGCGCGGGAGCATGATCGAGAGCATGCCGATCATAAGGAAGCCCATGATGATGACCATCGAGTAGGTGATGAACGCGATGAGGTCGCCCGTCTGGAGCGTGCCCGCGTCGATTGCATGACCGCCGAACCACACGATGCCAACCGACACGAGATTCATGATGAGCATCATGAGCGGCATCATGAACGTCATGACGCGGTTCGTGAAAAGCTGCGTTTTCATCAGGCGCGTGCTCGCCTCGTCGAAGCGCTCCTCCTCATGCTGCTCGCGATTGAACGCCCTCACGACCGAAAGGCCCATGAGCATCTCGCGCGACACAAGGTTCACGCGGTCGATCAGCTTCTGCATAATCTTGAACTTCGGCATGGCGACCTTGATGAGCACCACGAGAATAAGCGCGATCGCGAGCACGGCGACGATGACGATCCAGCCCATCGAGAGGTTGGTGCGCGCGATCATGATGACGCCGCCTATCGCGAGGATGGGCGCATAGAGAACCATGCGCAGCAGCATCACGGTAACCATTTGCACCTGCTGGACATCGTTGGTCCCGCGCGTGATCAGCGACGCCGCGCTAAACGATTGAATCTCGGCGTCGGAGAAGGTGACGACCTTGTCGAAAAGCCGCCCGCGCAGAGATCGTCCCACCTTTGCCGCGGTTCGCGACGCAAGGAAGCCGATTGCGATTGCCACGACCATGCCGAGCGCGGAGAGCATGAGCATCTTGGCGCCCGTGAAGAAGAGATAGTCCATCTGCATGGCGTCCATGTCGACACCCAGCTGCTCGTATTCCGCCCGAGCTGCGGCGATGCCTTGCTGCGCGATAAGCGTATCCGCCATATCGCCCAACGACTCACGAGACTCATCGAGCATGGACATCACGTCGTCTTTGCTCACAAGCCCGGCATCGAACGCTGCTTTCACCTTGTCAAGGTCGAGATCGGGAATCTGGTCGACATAGTGGACGACAGAGAGCGGAAGCGCCATCGCCTCGTCAAGGTCCTCTCGCTGATCATAGCCCACCTCGGTGAGGGTATAGTCTCCGCCTGCGGTCTCGTCGTACGCCTCGGCGAAGAACTGCTCGTCAGATTCGGGCAGCATCATCTCCACGAGGTCGTGGGTGCGTGCGGACAGCTGCGACGCGGACGCATGCTCCACACCCGATTGTTGGATTCCCACGTCAACGATGTCGGAGGTGTACCTCGGAAGCGACAAGTCGCAGAAAGCCTGCACGGCCAGAAGCACAACGATAAGCAGCACCGCGATTTTATGGTGAGCAAGGTTTTTGGCTATTCGCATCGCTCGCCGCCTTCCCCCGAACCGCTTCCTGCGAAAGCCTCTTGCGAAGGCTCCTTCCGCGTGGAATCGTCCTTAAGCTCGCGAGGCCCCTCGACATAGGCGCTCCAAGGGTGGGTGCTCTCGAAGTCGGACAAGCGCTCGGCGATGCGAGCGAACTCACGCGCGTCGTCTGCCCCGAGGAACTCGAGAAGGTCCTCGAGGCGGCGATCGTGCATACGCCTGTTCATCTGCTCGTATTTCCAGCCGAGCTCCGTCAGCCGCACCGTGACGCCGCGGCTGTCGCCCTCGTCGCGATGCCTTGTGATGAAGCCCTTCTCCTCAAGCGACCTCAATGCCTGCGACGTCGCACTCGGAGTGTTGTGGCCACGCTTGGCGATATCGCCCGACCGGACGCGCTTTCCGTCAGACATAAGCTGCGAAATCGACATCAAAACGAAGCCCTCGGCCGGCGTGATGCCCTCAGGCAAAGGCGGGTGCGATCGGCTTTTGCGCACGCGCCTCGTGGCCGCAAAGAGCCGCTGCTTCAATTCCTCGATGGATTGTTCCACGCAGCAAACCCCTTTCTTCCTCATCTTTTTCATCCTAAATATTTTAGCTGCGAAAATATATCACAGCTAAAACACTCTGCAAGGAATAAATGGTTCAATGCATCTTTTCATCAAACATGTGCTACCCTTCCGAAGCAACCACCAAGGAGAGAGCCATGTCGAAGCAAAAGGAAACGAAAACGAACGCTATGAGGGAAATCGAGGCCGCAGGAGTGCCCTTCGAGAGCCATCTTTTCCCATGCGAGAAGGCACTTTCAGGCGTCGAGGTGGCGAAACTCCTCCAGCAGGACCCAGATCAAACCTTCAAGACGCTTGTCACCGTCGCGAAATCGGGCGAGCACTACGTGTTCATGGTGCCCGTCGCCGAAGAGCTCGACCTGAAGAAGGCGGCAGCAGCTGTCGGCGAGAAGGCCGTGAGTATGCTAAAGTCGAAGGAGCTCTTGCCTCTGACCGGCTACGTGCACGGAGGATGCTCCCCTGTCGGGATGAAGAAGCTGTTCACGACCACCATCGACGAAACGGCACAACTCTTCGACACGATCATGTTCTCGGGCGGACGCATCGGGTGCCAGGTCGAGCTTGCCCCGAGCGACCTCGAGAAGGTCATCCCGCTTCACTACGCCGACATCACAGTAAGCTAGCCGCATCGCGCTGGCAAAACCCGCAGCAAACGAAGAGAGCCTGCCCGCGCATCGACCGAAGCAGGCAGGCTCTCTTTTTCTTACCAGTGCGACACCACGACGTCGCCCACAGAGCAAAGCCCGTGCAACTCGGCAGCCTTGCTCGTCGGAAGGTTCACACACCCATGCGACCCCGCGCCGTCCCGATATCGCGTTCCGCCGAACGCGTATTGCCAGCTGGCATCATGCAGGCCGATCAAATTCCCGACGAATGGCATCCAGTAGGTGACGGGCGTCTTGTACTTCGATCCGTCATCGTTGGTGCCCTCGAGCGTCGATCCGCCCGAATTTGAGTTAATGACGTACACGCCCGTGGGGGTAAGACTTCCCGAACCGCCGCGCGGCTTGCCGCTCACGATGTCAGATTCCCAGATAACCTCGCCGTTCTCATCGAAGAGGCGCGCATGTTGCGCCGACAGGTCGATATCGATGTAGCGAGCGCCCCAATCGCGACCGCCGACCCCGTTCCACGCGTTCGCGGTCTGGCTGCAAGGCAAGTCAGCCTCGCCCGTCTGGTCAGCCTCGATCGCCGCCTTCGCCCAATCGAAGAGCGCGTCGCGGTCGACCTTCCAGCCATACGAACCGCCCGACACGCTGAACTGCGCGCCGTCCGCGCGCGTGTAGGAGCGCGTGGAACCGACCGTCGTGTAAGCCGAGGCGACCTCGTCCGCCCAGGCGCCGAGCGCGTCCTCGTTCAACGACACCGAGCAATCCTCCCCAATCGAGATACAGGGACCGATAACCGACGCGTCGAACACGAGGGCGCTCTTCCCCGCCATCATGAGCTGCACGTTGGCGAGGATCATGCTGTTCGCCTGCGACGTCGCATCGATCACGCGCTGGTCATCCGAGAAGATCGTCGGCTGCGAGAGCGCGCGCTCGTCGAGCACGACCTCGCTCTCGAGCGTGGCGACGGCCCGCTCCACGTCCCGCATCACCACGTCGGTGTTGATCTGCGTGCCGTACTTCTCCTTCACAATCTTGAACATCTTCGCGTCCTCATCGAACGCCACCGTGGCGTTCACAGGAGCTTCCGTGTTCTCATTCACCGCGTCGATTGCCTGATGGAGCTTGTCGGCAACGCCGGACTTGTCGAGGGTAGCGACAAGGCTTTCCGTCTCATCGTGCTCACGGAACACCTCGACCGGCCAGGCCCATTCGTTCGCCTGCGCGAACATATCGCTCACGATCTGCTCCGCATTGAACCGCACGCCCGCTTCATCAGCAGAAAGCGTCACATCCAAGCCGTCGCCATGAACGCGCAACGAGTACTTGTTGATTCCCTGCTCGAGGACCGATGCGACCTCGTCGGGCGTTTGGAAGGAAATGTCGGAAGAGCCGATCGTCGCCTTCGGCCAGAAATGGCCTGAGAAGACGGCAACCCCCACAAGGTAGACGACGAGCAGGACCCCGAAGACGACACCGAGAACGATTCCCGCAATGCGGGCAGCGCGAGGCTTGCTGCCGAGAGTCGGCGCATCGGAGATTTCGGGGGCAAACCCATTGCCGTTATGCGGCGCTGGGACGCCAGATGTCTTCATGCCCGCAGGAACCACAGGGGGAATCGCCTGAGTCTTCCCGTGCGAAGGCGCAACGCGAGGCGGCTCATTGGGAGCCTTTTTGGCGTGTGCTGCATGTTTTCCGTGGGAAGGAGCGGGTTGCTCGTTACGTTTGGTCATTCCTGATTCATCCGGTTCAGCTTGCTTCTTATATTCGGCTCATTGTAGCAAGAGAACCCGCCTTGGCAGGACACGTTCTGGCACGTTGCACGAATACTTGACGCACGGCTCAAAAGTGAGCGGAAAGCCAGGCTTGTCGTCCTAATCAAAGCCGCGGAAATAAAACAGGCAGACTCGTTTTCGGGCCTGCCTGGCATGTTGTGGTGGAGGCGCGGAGAATCGAACTCCGGTCCATACTATATTCTCGCTGAGGCTCTACAAGCTTATTTCGCGTTCGGATTCAAGGCCGTCTCGGTCCGCGAACTAACGTTGCCGACCCGGATCGGTTCAATCTTTACCAAAGCCATACCGATTACGTGCTTTGATGCAGTCCCCTAAAATGACGTCGCACCCGAGTCGGGGACAACCCGAGATTGACGTGCCAGGTGCTGATTAAGCAGCCATGGCGAGCGCAGGAGCGCTCTGATAGTTCTTCTTGCCAATTAACTTGACGTTACCCCTGTTTTACGTGGCGAGGAGACCACGACCTGCTCCTCAGTTCAAACATACCATGTCGAAACCAGTCGCCCCCGAATTCGTCGGCGCCAATCGCCGACGGGCGGGAACTCATGCGTTCCACCTTGTCAAAGTGCGCAAGACGTGCTCTTGCAGAAGAAATATTGTAGCCGAGCGGCCTACTCTGTCAAGTCAGCGCCGAAAAGGCTATTTCTTCTTCGTCGGAAGGATGTCCGAGAAATCGAGTGCCTCTTTGATTTCGGAGAGCGCGTCTTTCAAGTCGACCGCAATCGCGACGCCATCGCGATAGATGTCGTTCATGTCGCTCGTCGCCTCGGCAACGCCTTCTCGGGTGATGCCCAAATCATAGGGGTTGTCCTCATCGGATTCCCCCTTCGCGGCTTCCTCGTCGTCATCGTAGTAGTACTCGATCTCGTTGCCATCCTCGTCAAGCAGGATAAACCCGATCTCGTTGTCGTCCTCGTCGACGATATAGGCCTCTATGTCGTCCTCGGAATACTCAATCTCGACGGTTTCGTACTTTTCGGCCTCTTCGGTCTCTTCTTCTACCACGTTTTCCGAATCAGCAAGCTCGTCTTCACCCGCAGCTTCCTCGGCGTGCTCGGAATCGGCAGGGTCCCCCGCCTCCGAGGCCGGTGCCTCACAAGCTTCTTCCTGCGTCTCCTCCGCTGGCGAATCAACCTCGTCAGTTGCAGTTGCGATCTGATCCTCGCTCATGGCAGTGACCCTTTCTAACGAGAGCGCGCCTTCAGCGCTCGATCGATTTCCCGTTTGGTGTCGCGCTCTTTCATGCTCGCGCGCTTGTCGTAGAGCTTCTTGCCGCGGCAAATCGCAAGCTCGACCTTGACCAGCCCGTTTTCCTTGAAGTACATCTTCAGGGGAACGAGCGCCATGCCCTTTTCGCGCGTCGCCTCCGCAAGGTAGCGGATCTGCTTTTTATGGAGCAGGAGCTTTCGCTTGCGATCGGGGTCGGGATTGTTGATGTTGCCATGGGAAAACGGCGTGATGTGCACATTGTGCATCCATACTTCCCCATTGCGCACAAGTGCGAAACAGTCGGTCAACTGGCAGTTGTTCTCGCGCAGCGACCGCACTTCCGTTCCCGAAAGCTCGACTCCCGCCTCAAACGTCTCCACGACCTCGTAATCATGGAACGCACGGCGATTCTTCGCGATTGTCTTCTCTTCACGTTTCATGGGGCGACGTTACCTCACGTTCAAGCGCCTCGACGCCTTATGCTCGATCGCCGAGGTGCTTCATTCATTCCTTCACAGCCTGCGCGGCCTTAGCCAAAACTTCCATATCATCAGCGCATATGCGCCTTGCTTCATGCGCCCATGATACACCATGCCCGCAGGTTATGCGCGAACCTTCACGACGACCTTCTTCACGTGGACAGGCGCGTCCTCCGCGATGCAGCCCGGCTTGTGCGCGTCCTCAGGGGGGAGCACCGCAATCTCGCCCGCATGAAGCACAACCGATGTTGCCGGCATCGGAGACTCGAACAGCGCGTAATCGTCAGCTTCATCATATTCCTTCGCGCAAACAAGCCCTTCGACGGGAGCCACTTCGACGCGTTCGATTCCGGAGGCAACGCACTGCACGTCGTAGTAGAGCTTGTGGGCCTCGAGCTTCTTCGCCTCCGCGGGGACAGTGTCGTACTCCATGACGTTTGCGAACACGTCTTCCCCATCGATGTCATGGCGTCCACAGGAAAGTGCGCCAAGGTCGTTTTCGCGCAGGAAAGCATAGGCCTTCTTCAGGCGTTCGGACAGGTAATCGTGCGTTTCGGCGTTTTCAATGGAAGCTACGAGCATGGTATCAAGTCCCTTCGATGCGATTCGTTTGAACGTCACGAAATTGTAGCAGAGCAGCACACGACAGCAGGCCACGGATTCGCATCGACCCATCTTGTCCATTGCAGTAACTGGTTTATACTGAATTCAGGTAAAAATATCAGCATGCAATCAAAGGAGTTCTGCTATGGAGCACGCGCCGGAACCTTCGACCATCGCCTTCCCCGGCACCGACGACCCAGCCTCACCTTGGCGGCTCTACAACCACCTCATCGCGGGCGTCCCCGAGAACATCTTCGTGCGCGATTACTGTCTCGGACTCAACTGGTCTTACGTTGAGGCAGATTGCGGATGCGGCGTCGCCTTCACCGCACGCAACGGCGGAAAGCGCACGTACAAGGGCGATTTGCGCGGGAAATCGCTGCGCGAGGTAGCCGAGCTGTCGAAATCATGGTGCTTCGAGGAGGCCACGCTTGGCATCGCGGCCCTGAACGCCTGGTATGCTCGCCGCGAGCTGCTCGACCCTTTGGGTGCGACATACGACACCGAGGAGGAGGAAGACAAGGGAAAGCGCGGCGGCACGTCGTCGAAAGACGCCTTCGAGACGTATCGCCCTCGCATCGAGCAAGCGGGCGGCGACGCCCACGTCGTCGTTGTCGGGCACTTCCCCCACGTCGAGAACATCGCGGAATACGCCAAGCTCACCGTGCTCGAGCGTTCCTGCCGCGATGAGTGGGATACCCCCGATCCAGCCTGCGAATACGTTATGCCGACCGCGGATTACGCCTTCATCACCGGCGTCACGCTCATCAACAAGACCGCGCCGCGCCTTCTGACCCTCGCCAAGGACGCTACCGTCTGCATGGTGGGTCCCAGCGTGATCATGGCGCCGTACCTTTTCGAGTGGGGCGTCGAATCGCTTTCGGGCAGCGTCGTGGCCGATCCAGAAGCCGTGAAGTTCGCCTGCAAGAACGCTGCCGGCAAGCTGTTCGGCAAAGCGCTTCAGATGACCACCATCAACGCGCAATAAAGGCAAGCAACTGGTCGTGTACGAAATCGACGATAAGTTGTGAAGGCTTTGTAAAGACTGCCGAATTCAGTGTTGAATAATCCCCAATCTGCTTAAGTTTGGGGATTATTTTTTTGCGAAATGCCTGATAATTCGCTCATTTGACGAGTTCTTCGCAACTTATCGTCATTCTTGTACAGTTTTGGTCCTAACCAGTAATCGTCCCTCCCGCGAAAACCGGTCCTACACACTATCCTCCACATCCATCAACATAAGGTTCGTGTTGTCGCGCATCCGTTTCGCCTCGGCACGGGTCAGCTCGCCTTCTTCGTAACGCGACTGGATTTGCTCAAGCTCGAGCAAGTAGCCAAGTCGCTTCACGTCCTCCGCCTTGTCGGACGCACGCATGATGACCGTCGCCGAAGGGGCCGCAAGCTCGGCGGCAAGCATGGCAACCGTGCGCTGATATTCGATGAGGAGCTCGCTCACATACTCGCTCGGGACGTTGCAGTCGGAATCGGCGAGCATGTCGTTCAGGCGTCCAATCACGCACTCGCCTGCCTTCTGTTGAATCTTGCGCATCTCCGCCGCCTGATCGGCAGCCGTTATCGGGGAAGACGCCATATGCGCGACATAGCGCAGGACGACGCCCTTCACGCGCCTTAAGAACGTACGCAGCACCAGGTAGATGTTCTGGATGGACCAACGCCCCGAACTGTGCTTCCTCAACTCCTCGATATGCTTCAAACGCTTGAGGTACTTGAGCGCGATCTCGCTGTCGATGTCGTCTCGCTCAGCGAGCTTCTTGACGCATTCCCGCTCCCACCCGATAGCGCGAATGCGCAGGTCGGAGCAGGCCTCGTCTTCGTCCTCGTCGAAACCATGCTGCTCTTTGATGCGCTCGATGCGATCGTTATAGGAGCTGACCACGCTCCTCGTCGCGCGCCGGGTGTCCGGCGTCTGCCTTGCGGTGAGCTCCTCGACGACGCTTCTGAGGATGTCGATCTTCAACTCCGCCTCGCGTTCGCGTGCCACCTCCTCGCTTTCGCTCACCTTCTTCGGCGAAACGAGCGGAACGATAAACGTCGCCACGAGCAAGGTACACACGATAACGCCGCATCCGAGGAAGATGATGAGATCACGCTGCGGGAATCGGGCACCGTCCATGAAATACGGGATGGTGAACAAGATCGAAAGCGTGATGGTGCCCTTCGCACCCGCAAGCGTCGTGATGAGGCTCTTGCGAAGGTCGAGCCTGAACTTCTCGCCGTGTTTCTTGCTACGTCGGCGCGTGTAGAGCCAGTCGCTCGCGCAGACCCACGCGAAACGAACCACGTACAAAAGCAACGTGAGCGCGACAACATAGCCGATAAGCGCAAAGTTGCTGAAGGTGACATCGTCCCAGGTGTGGACCATGGCCTGCGGCAACTGCGTGCCCAAAAGCACGAACACGAAGCCGTTCAGGGCGAACGTGAGCACGCGCCATACGCTCGAGGACACGATGTTCATGCGCGAAATGGAAGGGCCGATTGCATGCGGGGAGATCACGTTGATAAGACCCGCAACGACTACGGCGATAATTCCGCTCACGTGAACGGCATCGGCGATCGAGTACACCAGAAGCGGGATAAGAATTTCGAAGAGCACATGAAACGTCGTGTTCTCAACGCCAAGGGAGCGCGCCTTATTGACAAGGAACTTGCCTATGTAGGCAAGAAGCGCACCGACCGCGATTCCTCCGAGAAACTCGACGAAAAAATTTGCCGTCGCATTGAGAAGGGAAAACGACCCTGTCACTGCGGCTGCGATGGCGAACTGGAACGACACGATGCCGCTCGCGTCGTTTAAGAGCAGCTCGCCTTTGAGGATGCTCCCCTGCCTCTCGGGGATGTTGACCTGCTTCGAAAGCGAGGTGACGGCAACCGCGTCGGTCGGGCCGAGCGCGGCGCCAAGAGCGAACGCCGCCGCAAGCCCGATTGACGGAATGACGGCATGTACGGCAAACCCGATTGCAAGCGTCGTCGCGACAACCAAGCCGATCGCAAGGGAAAGCACAGGGCGCTTATGGTGCCAAAGCGCCGCCTTGTCGGCGGATTTCGCCTCTTCGTAGAGCAGCGGCGCAATGAACAGCACAAGGAACAGTTCAGGGTCGAGTGTAACTCGAATTTGAGAGGAGGCGAACAATGCGATGAGAAGGCCCAGGCCAATCTGTATGAGCGGTGATGACACCCTCGGAACGACCTGATCGATGATCGAGGATGCGAGAATCGCCGCAAAAATCAGCATGACGAGCGTAAGGGTCTCCACCTAGCAATGACCTCCTCTAATAAAAAACTTGCATGACTACATCTTCTCAGGTGCGCTAACCCCCAGAAGACTCAGCGTTAGGGCGAGCACGATGCGCGAGGCGTCGCAGAGCGCCAAGCGGGCACGGCGGGTCGCCTCGTCGTCGGCAAGCACGTGGCAGTTCGTATAGAACTGGTGGAACAGCGCTGCAAGATCCTGTGCGTAATGCGTCAGGCGGAACGGCGCACGATCAGCTGCCGCCTGGGCAACCATGTCGGCGAAGTCGCCCATCTTGCGCATGAGGGCAAGCTCCGACTCCTCGCCCAAAGGCGAAAGATCCACGTCGGCGCCGACCGTACGCTCGGCAAGCTCGTTAAACGTGATATCGCCCGCTTCCGCTGCTGCAAGATCGCCTTCGCAGGCAGCCTTGCGTAAGATCGAGCAGATGCGCGCATGGGCATACTGCACGTAATACACCGGGTTAGTGGCGTCTTTCTTCTTAGCAACCTCGATATCGAAGTCGATCGGCTGGTCGGAGGAGCGCGAAAGCATAAGGTAGCGCGTCGCGTCGACGCCCACTTCCTCGATAAGCTCCTCGAACGTGACCATCTCGCCCGTGCGCTTCGACATGCGAACCGCGCTACCGTCACGGAAGAGATTCACGAGCTGGCCGAGAACCACTTCAAGCGCGCCCTCGTGACCCCACGCGGCAAGCATTGCCTGGCAACGCTTCACGTACCCGTGGTGATCGGCTCCCCAAATGTCGATCAGGTGAGTGAAGCCCCTCTGAATCTTGTTGTAGTGGTACGCCACGTCGGAGAGGAAGTACGTGAACTCGCCGTTTTCCTTGATAAGGACGCGATCCTTCTCGTCACCGAAAGCGGTCGACTTGAACCAGGTCGCGCCATCTTTCTGGAAGACATAACCCTTCGCGTCCATCGCCTCGAGGGCGCGATCGACAGCGGACTTCCCGTCCTCGTCGGGAACATAGAGCGTGCGCTCGGAGAACCAGGTGTCAAACGTGGTGCCGAAACTCGAAAGCACGGCCTTGTTGTGCTCGAGCATCTCGACATACGAGCGCTCACGAAACGCGACGACGCGCTCTTCCTCGGGAACATCGAGCCACTTCTCGCCATCGGCGTCGAGAATCTCGCGCGCGATATCAATCACATAGGCGCCACCGTAGCAGTTCTCGGGCATCGGGACATCGCGGCCACAAAGCTGCTCATAGCGCGCCGACACCGAGCGACCGAAGTTATCCATCTGAGTGCCGTGATCGTTGATGTAGAACTCCTCGGACACGTCGAAGCCCGCATGGCGCAAGACGCGCGCCATCGAGTCGCCAAGCGCCGCCCAGCGCCCATGGCCGACATGCATGGGGCCCGTCGGGTTCGCAGAAACATACTCAAGGTTGATACGCCCTGCATTCGCAGGAGCCTCACCACGCCCGAAATCCATACCCTCGCGGCGCGCCTCGGCGATAACGCTCGCCAGCGCAGCGTTCGTGAGGCGAATGTTAACGAACCCAGGGCCCGCAATCTCGGTCGAGGCGATAAGGTCGTTCTCCGGCAGATGCGCCACGACCGCTTCCGCCACATCACGGGGCTTCATGTGCGCCGCCTTGGCGGCACGAAGGGCGACCGTCGACGCCCAATCGCCGTTAGCCGCATCGCGCGGACGCTCGAGCGCTGCAGCGGGGACCTCCTCCAGGGGGAGCGATCCGTCTGCAACAGCGGCGCTCAGTGCCGCATCGACAACTTCTTCAACTTGCTCACGTAAAGTCATTGCACTATCTTTCAATCAGTCTGTATGCCGCTCGAAAAAAACGAGGGGCTGCGAATTTCACAGTCCCTCATGATAACATCACCCGTCGAGAAAACGGAGCTACTTCAAGGTTGCATAGATAATCGCCTTGATAGAATGCATCCTGTTCTCAGCTTCATCGAACACCCGGGAGCGCGGACCACGGAAGACTTCATCAGTCACTTCCATCTCAGTGATGCCGAACCGTTCAGCGATCTCGGCCCCGATGGTCGTCTCGGTATCATGGAACGCAGGCAGACAGTGCATGAAAATGCCCGTAGGAGCCATGAGGTCGATCACACGACTGTTCACCTGGTAAGGGGAAAGCAACCTGATACGCTCTTCCCACAACTCCGCAGGCTCGCCCATGGAAACCCAAATATCGGTGTAAACAACGTCGGCGCCCGTGCAGGCTTCCTCAACGCTCGAGGTCAGCGTCACCGAACCGCCAGACTCGCGTGCCAAATCCCTGCAGGTTGAGACGAGCTCCGCATTCGGCATGCGTTCCTCGGGGCCGCAGGCAACGAAATGGAGTCCGAGCTTCGCGCAGACAACCATGAGCGAGTTCGCGACGTTGTTCTCGGCGTCGCCCATGAACACCAGCTTCTTGCCCTTAATACCCTCGGGGAAGTTCTCCTCAAGCGTAAGCATATCGGCGATCATCTGCGTCGGATGGAACTCATTGGTCAAACCGTTCCAAACCGGGACGCCTGCATGCGCGGCGAGGTTCTCGACGATTTCCTGGCCGTATCCGCGATACTCGATGCCGTCAAACATGCGGCCAAGCACACGTGCGGTGTCCTCAATCGACTCCTTCTTGCCCATCTGAGAGCTACCGGGGTCGAGATAAGTAACACCAAGCCCCAAATCATGGCCAGCAACTTCGAAAGAGCAACGGGTTCGCGTCGAAGTCTTCTCAAACAGAAGGACGATGTTCTTACCCTCAAGATACCTGTGAGGCGTTCCTGCCAGCTTCAAAGCCTTGAACT
This sequence comes from Coriobacteriia bacterium, assembly GCA_030540225.1. Lineage (GTDB taxonomy): Bacteria > Actinomycetota > Coriobacteriia > Coriobacteriales > Eggerthellaceae > Ellagibacter. Next base: position 19,344 of record JAUNWQ010000042.1, read on the forward strand.
GTTTTGCAAGAGAGATGAGGTAGCGAATTTCTTCGGGAGTGAAATCGAGAAGTTTCAGATAGTTACGACCGCTCAAACTAATCGGCATGAGAATTCCTTTCGCTGGAAATAGGGTTCAAGAATACCCTTCTTCGAATTCATTGAACAGAAGAAGAGCGGGTAAATCCGCAAAAGGAAATTAAAAGCAGAAGGCAATAGAGAATAAGAAAGCGAATGGCTGGCGATAAAAACTAGCCAGCATCAAGAAAGAGCCGACGGCAAGGAACCGCCGCCCTCCTGAACACGGGGAAGGGGCCCCTGCGCAAAGGAAAGGGGGCCGCACGCCCCGGGCGGCTCCCCGGGCCTGCGGCCCCCTGCGCAACAGAAAAAGCGCCGCCCATGAGCGGAACGCCCTATCCTC
>JAUNWQ010000043.1 GCA_030540225.1 Coriobacteriia bacterium
TCATCGCCGCCGGCCACGGCTTCGGCTTCGCCATCGGCTGCGTGGCCTGCATCTACGTGGTAGCGTTCATCGTCATGTTCTTTCTGCCCGAGAAGAAGGGCTCCGACCTGGAGTAACGGGCTGCAAACTGGCATAGCACGCCGAGTGCGCTATGCCAGTTCGACCGCGCTTGCAAGTTTGCAATGGCGTCGTCCCTGCAAGGGGCGGCGCCTTTTGTTGCAGCTAGGGTTTTCTCCGCTGTTAGCCTCAAAATACCTGTTCAAAGGCATAAAAATACCCCGGAAACTTACGCTTCCGGGGTGGAATCATTCTCGTGTTTTGCAAGTGGCTTGATTCGCTATGACCCTCAATGGAACTTCATGAGCCATGGTGAATCATCGCAGGTGGCTTTGCAAAATTAGCCTAGGGTCACTCCCACTCGATTGTCGAAGGAGGTTTCGGCGTTATGTCGTAGCACACGCGGTTGGCGCCGGGCACCTCAGCGACGATACGGCTGGAAATCTTGCCTAGCACTTCGTAGGGCAGTTTCGCCCAGTCGGCGGTCATGGCGTCGGAACTCTCGACGGCGCGCAGGATGATCGGGCGCTGGTAGGTGCGCTCGTCGCCCATGACGCCTACGCTCTTGATGTCGGGCAGCACCGCGAAGTACTGCCAGCAGCTGTGCTCGGAGTTGCGCTCGCCGGTCTCCTCGAAAAGCCGTGCGTTGTAGGCGTCGAGCTCCTCGCGCACGATGGCGTCGGCGTTCTTCAGAATCTCGAGCTTCTCCTTGTCGATCGCGCCGATGATGCGGATGGCCAGGCCCGGACCCGGGAACGGCTGACGGTACACGATGTGCGCCGGAAGGCCCAGCGCAAGACCCAGCTCGCGGACCTCGTCCTTGAAGAAGTGGTCGAGCGGCTCGATAAGGTCGAAGCTCACGCCATCGGGGAACGGGATCAGGTTGTGGTGGCTTTTGATGGTGGAAGCCTTGCCGCCCGTCTTGCGTGCGCCGGACTCGATGATGTCGGGGTAGATGGTGCCCTGGGCAAGGTACTTCACGGGCTTCCCATCGGTTTCCAGCTGCTGGGCGACCGCGAAGAACTCCTTCCAGAACTGCGTTCCGATGATGCGGCGCTTCTGCTCCGGCTCGGTCACGCCGGCCAGGAGCTCGGCGTAGCGGTCCTCGGCGTGCACATGGATGAAGTCGACGTCGAACTGCTTGGTGAAGACTTCCTCGACCTGCTCGGGCTCGCCCTTGCGCAGCAGGCCGTGGTTAACGAACACGCAGGTCATCTGCTTGCCGATGGCGCGGGCGCCAAGGGCGGCGACCACGGAGGAGTCCACACCGCCGGAAAGCGCCAGGATGACGCGGTCCTCACCGACCTTCTCGCGGAACTCGGCGGTCATGGTCTCGACGAGGTTGTCCATCGACCAGTTCTTTTCGAGCTTGCAGACGTTGAAGAGGAAGTTGGAGAGGATCTGCTGGCCGAACTCGGTGTGCTTGACCTCGGGGTGGAACTGCGTGGTGTAGATGTGCTTCTCGGCGTTCTCCATCGCGGCCACAGGGCATACGTCGGTCGATGCCACCACGGTGAAGCCCTCGGGCACGTCGCGCACGGCGTCGAAGTGGCTCATCCACACGGTCTGCTCGGCCGGGGTGCCCTCGAAAAGTGCGCCGCCCTCAACGTGAAGCGTCGCGGGGCCGTATTCGCCCACCTCGGGGTGGAACACGGTGCCGCCGAGCGTCACCGCCGTGATCTGATGCCCATAGCAAAAGCCGAGCACCGGCACGCCCAGCTCGTAGATCGCAGGGTCGACGCGCGGGGCGTCTTCGGCGTTTACGCTCGCCGGGCCTCCCGACAAGATGATGGCGGACGGCGACAGCTCGCGCACCTCCTCGGCGGTGATGTCGCACGGCACGATCTCCGAGTACACGTGAAGGTCGCGCACGCGGCGGGCAATCAGCTGCCCGTACTGCGCCCCGAAGTCGAACACGAGGACTTTCTGGGCTGAAGCTTGGGATGATGCGCTCAATGCTGCTCCTTAGTCGAAATATCTTCATTCGCCGTCTCGTCAAGCGGCGTCTTCTCACAATGGAACATCTTACTAAAAGGGTGGGGGAGTGATACCCGTTGCTAGGTGAAGGGTTTGGTAAAGAGTTGTGGTCACCTTGTGTTCCCAGGTCGTTACGAAAAGACCCTCTTGCCGGCATTCCAAAAGATGTGTATAATCTTCGGTTGCGTCTGCGGTGTTATGGATACACCCGGGCGCGTGGTTAGACCGGCGTCATGACATCGAGCCTCCATCGGTGCCCACGGCAATCGGGAAGCCACGTAAGGTAGGAGGGTTTTTGGTGTGCGGAGAGGCGCGCGAGCAAAAACCCAGCAAGAAAGAGAGTGTCATGGGAGTCAAACAGTACAAGCCGACGAGCCCTGGCCGCCGTTTCCAAACGGTCTCCGATTTCGCCGAGATCACCACGTCGAAGCCGGAGAAGTCGCTGCTTGCGCCCCTTCATAAGAAGGCTGGTCGCAACAACAAGGGCCGCATCACCGTCCGTCATCAGGGCGGCGGCAACAAGCGTCGTTACCGCATCATCGACTTCAAGCGCAACAAGGACGGTGTGCCCGCCAAGGTGGCAACGGTCGAGTACGACCCGAACCGCTCCGCCCGCATCGCGCTTCTGCACTACGTCGACGGCGAAAAGCGCTACATCCTTCACCCGAAGGGCCTGAAGGTCGGCGATATGGTCGTTTCCGGTCCCGAGGCCGACATCAAGCCGGGCAATGCGCTTCCGCTCGCCAACATCCCCGTTGGTACGCTGATCCACGCGGTTGAGCTCCAGCCTGGCAAGGGCGCCGCTCTTGCGCGTTCCGCTGGCACGAGCATCCAGCTCATGGGTAAGGAAGGCAAGTACGCGATCCTGCGTATGCCGTCCTCTGAAATGCGTCGCGTCCTTCTGACCTGCCGCGCGACCGTTGGCGAAGTCGGCAACGCCGAGCATGCCAACATCCGCATCGGCAAGGCCGGCCGCAACCGCTGGAAGGGCATCCGCCCGACCGTCCGCGGCACCGTCATGAACCCGGTCGACCACCCGCACGGCGGTGGCGAAGGCAAGAACAAGTCTTCGGGTCGCAACTCTGTTTCGCCGTGGGGCATGCCCAGCAAGGGCCATCGCACCCGCAACCCGAAGAAGGCTTCGAGCCGTCTCATCATCCGTCGTCGCAAGAAGTAGCGCGGACACGTTAAGGAGTAACTGTGAGCAGAAGTTTGAAAAAAGGTCCTTTCGTAGAGCCGCGTCTGCTTGGCCGTATCGAGGCCATGAACGCAGCTGGCGAAAAAGACGTCATCAAAACCTGGTCGCGTGCCAGCACCATCTTCCCGGATATGGTGGGCCACACCATCGCCGTCCACGATGGACGCAAGCACGTGCCGGTGTACATTACTGAATCTATGGTCGGCCACAAGCTGGGCGAATTCGCCCCGACCCGCACCTTCAAGGGTCATTCCGCCGACAAGGGCAAGAGATAGGTAGGGGTGAACAATGGAAGTTAGAGCACAAGCCCGTTACGTCCGCGTTTCTCCCCGCAAGGCGCGTATCGTCGTCGACCTCGTTCGCGGCAAGTCCGTCGCCCAGGCTCAGGAGATTCTGCGCTTCACCAATCGCGGCATCGCAGAGACCGTGGAGAAGGTTCTCAACTCCGCCGTTGCGAACGCGGAGCACAACAACCACCTGCGCGCCGAGTCCCTCGTCGTGAAGAAGGCCTACGTTGACGAAGGCCCCACGATGAAGCGTATTCGTCCCCGCGCAAAGGGTTCCGCCGCTCGCATCCGCAAGCGCACGAGCCATATCACGATCGTCGTCGCCCCGCGAGAGGAGGCATAAAGCACATGGGTCAGAAAGTCAACCCGACTGGTTTCCGCATCGGCGTCACCGAAGACTGGCGCAGCCGCTGGTACGCCGATAAGAATTACGCCACCAACCTGGCGAACGACCTCGAGATCCGCGAGTTCCTGAACAAGCAGCTCTCCCGTGCCGCCGTCTCCAAGGTCGAGATCGAGCGCGCAGGCGACAAGATCAAGGTCATCGTCACCACCGCTCGTCCGGGCGTGGTGATCGGCAAGAAGGGCGCCGAGATCGACGCTCTTCGCAAGAAGATCGAGAAGATCGCCAACGGCCCCGTGAACATCGAGGTCGTCGAGGTTAAGCGTCCCGAGCTCGATGCGAACCTTATCGCTCAGTCCGTTGCTGAGCAGCTCGAAGGCCGCGTGGCCTTCCGCCGTGCGATGCGCAAGGCCGTGCAGTCCGCTCGCAAGAGCGGTGCCAAGGGCATCCGCATCCAGTGCTCCGGCCGTCTCGGTGGTGCCGAGATGAGCCGCCGCGAGTGGTACCGCGAAGGCCGCGTGCCTCTGCATACCCTCCGCGCCAAGATCGATTACGGCTTCTGCACCGCTAACACCACCATGGGCGCCATCGGCATCCAGGTGTGGGTGTACCACGGTGAGGTCCTCCCTGGCCAGAAGGCTCCCCAGCCCGCCCTCGAAGGCACCTCTCGTCCGAGCCGTTCCCGTCGCAACGACCGTAACGAAAGGGGGACGAAGTAATGCTCGTACCTAAGCGCGTCAAGCACCGCAAGGTGCAGCGTGGCTCCATGAAGGGCAAAGCCAAGGGCGGCACCCGTCTGAGCCATGGTTCCTGGGGCATTCAGGCCCTCGAAGCTCACTGGATCACCAATCGTCAGATCGAGGCTGCTCGTATCGCCATGACCCGCCAGATGAAGCGTGGCGGCAAGGTTTGGATCACGATCTTCCCCGACAAGCCGATCACCAAGAAGCCGGCAGAAACCCGCATGGGCTCCGGCAAGGGCAACCCCGAAGAGTGGGTGGCCGTCGTTAAACCGGGCCGCATCATGTTCGAGCTCGATGGCGTTGACGAAGCGACCGCTAAGGAAGCTCTTCGCCTTGCCATCAACAAGCTGCCCATCAAGTGCAAGATTGTTTCCAAAGAAACGGAGGGGCAGGCGTAAATGAAAGCAGCAGAGATTCGTGAACTGTCTGCCGACGATCTGCAGGCGAAACTGAAGGAAGCGCGCGCTGAGCTTTTCAACCTGCGTTTCCAGATGGCAACCAGCCAGCTCGACAACACCGCTCGCGTTGGTCAGGTTAAAAAAGACATCGCTCGCATCCAGACCGAGATGCGTGCGCGCGAACTGAGCGCTTAAGGCGAGAAAGGTTAGTGCAACATGAGTGAAACTCGCAATTCGCGCAAGGTCCGCCAGGGCGTTGTGGTCAGCGATGCCAATGACAAGACCATCGTCGTTGCCGTCAAGGAGCGCAAGCCGCATCCGGTCTATGGCAAGATGATCACCACCACCAAGAAGTTCCATGCGCATGACGAGAACAACGAAGCCGGCATCGGCGACACAGTTCAGATCATGGAGACGCGTCCGCTGTCCAAGATGAAGCGTTGGCGTCTGTCGAAGATCGTCGAGAAGGCAAAATAGCACGTGCGCTTTTGCATGCTATTCACGAGAAAGTTAGGTTAAGCAATGATTCAGATGCAAACCATGCTCGCGGTTGCCGACAACTCCGGCGCTCGCAAGGTGCAGTGCATCAAGGTCCTGGGCGGCTCCAAGCGCCGTTACGCGGGCCTCGGTGACGTGATCATCTGCAGCGTCAAGGAAGCAATGCCGAACGGCTCCGTGAAAAAGGGCGAGGTTGTGCGCTGCGTCGTCGTGCGCGTCAAGAAGGAAGTGCGTCGCGCCGATGGCAGCTACATCAAGTTCGACCAGAACGCGGCTGTCCTGATCAACCAGGACGGCTCCCCGCGCGGCACCCGTATCTTCGGGCCCGTCGCTCGCGAGCTCCGCGACAAGAAGTACATGAAGATCGTGTCTTTGGCACCGGAAACGCTGTAGGGAGGTTAGTGAGATATGTCTTCGATGCATGTTAAGAAGGGCGACACCGTGAAGATCCTGTCCGGCAAGGACAAGGGCAAGACCGGTGAGATTCTCCGCTCCATCCCGCAGCGTCAGCGCGTGGTCGTCGAGAAGTGCAACATGGTGAAAAAGGCTATGCGCCCCACCCAGCAGAACCCGCAGGGCGGCATCACCACCGTTGAGGCTCCTCTTCACGTTTCCAACGTGATGCTCGTTTGCCCGAACTGCAAGGAAGCCACCCGTACTTCCAAGCGTGTTAACGAGCAGGGTAAAAAAGTCCGCGTTTGCAAGAAATGTGGAAAAGACATCGACAAATAGGTGTCAAGTAACGTATAATCTTCAACCTGCGCGCCTTTCGGTGCGCAGGTTGTTGTATGACCCTGGGCAATCCAGGGACGCCGGGTCGGAAATCCGGCGTTCAAATCATCGGATGAGAGGCAAAAATGACTACTCCTCGTTTGAAGGAAAAGTACAAAAGCGAAATCGTCGCGAAGCTCGAGAAAGAGCTCGGCATTTCCAACATCAACAATGTTCCGCGTCTTCAGAAGATCGTCGTGAACATGGGCGTTGGCGCTGCCGCCAGCGACCACAAGCTGCTTGATGCTGCCATGAACGACATGCGCATCATCACCGGTCAGCAGCCCTGCGTCACCCGCGCCAAGAAGTCCATCGCAGGCTTCCATGTCCGCGAGGGCCAGGCTATCGGCTGCAAGGTCACCCTTCGTGGCGACCGCATGTGGGAATTCCTCGACCGCCTTCTGTCCACCGCGCTTCCTCGCGTTCGCGACTTCCGCGGCATCTCCCGCACCAGCTTCGACGGCCGCGGCAACTACACGCTCGGCATCACCGAGCAGCTGATCTTCCCTGAGATCGAGTACGACAAGGTTGACCGCACCCGTGGTATGGACATCACGTTCGTCACCACTGCTGAAAACAACGAGAATGCTCTTGCGCTCCTCGAGGCGCTCGGCTTCCCGTTTAAGAGCAAGTAAAACAAATCGGGTCGCACTTGCGGCCCATTTGCGTAACCTCGGCATTAAGGCTGCCTAAGGGAGGCGGCCTTTAAAGCAAGAAAGAAGGAATGCATGGCTAAGAAATCGATGATCGCCAAAGCCAAGCGCGAGCCGAAGTTCTCCACGCGTCAGCACAACCGCTGCACGCGCTGCGGACGTCCGCGCGCTTACTATCGCAAGTTCGGCCTGTGCCGCATTTGCGTGCGCGAGCTGGCGAGCAAAGGCGAACTTCCCGGCGTGACCAAGTCCTCTTGGTAGTCCTTTCCGGATTCACACGCTAGGGTGTGCCGGCGCATCAGGCGGAGGCGCTATGGGCGCCAACGAACCGAGCGCTTAGGCTCATCAAGGATCAAAGGAGAAAAACAAAAATGAGCATGACCGACCCCATCGCAGATATGCTTACGCGTGTGCGTAACGCTCATTCTGTTGGCAAGCCGACGGTTTCCATGCCGTCGAGCAAGAAACTCGTCGAGATCGCCCGCATCATGCAGGAAGAGGGCTATATCCAGGGCTTCGAAATCATCGATGGCGAACCCCGCGCAACCCTCGAGATCACGATGAAGTACGGCCCCAAGAAGGCCAAGACTATCCGTGGCATCAAGCGCATCTCCAAGCCTGGTCTGCGCATCTATGCTGGCAAGAACGACCTTCCGCGCGTTCTCGGCGGCCTCGGTACCGCAATCATCTCGACTAGCCAAGGCGTTATGACCGACCGCGACGCTCGCAACAAGGGCATCGGCGGCGAGGTTATCGCCTACATCTGGTAGGAAAGGAAGGCAAAGATATGTCGCGTATTGGCAAGCAGCCCGTCGCCGTTCCTGCCAACGTTGAGGTGACCATCGACGGTCATAACTTGACGGTGAAGGGCCCGAAGGGCGAACTGCACCGCAGCTTCAATCCGATGATGACCATTGCCCGCGAAGGCGATGAGATCATCGTTTCTCGTCCGGATGACTCCCGTGAGGCCAAGAGCCTCCACGGTCTCACCCGTACGCTCATCCACAACATGGTCGAAGGCGTCGAGAAGGGCTTCCAGAAGAAGCTCCAGCTCGTCGGCGTCGGCTACCGCGCCGCGCTCAAGGGTACGTCTCTTGAGCTTTCCCTCGGCTACTCGCATCCGGTTATCATCGAAGCGCCCGAAGGCATCAGCTTCGAGGTCCCCAGCCAGACCGAGATCATCGTTCACGGCGCGAGCAAAGAGCAGGTTGGCCAGATTGCTGCCGACATTCGCAAGTGGCGCAAGCCGGAGCCTTACAAGGGCAAGGGCATTCGCTACGAAGGCGAGGTTGTGCGTCGTAAGCTTGGCAAGGCTGCTAAGAGCGACTAGTGGGCTTAAGCGCTACGGTAATTTACTGAAGGGATCATCATGAGAAGCAATGATTTGAAGCATGAGAAAGGCTTAGCCCGTCGCCATCGTCGCGTTCGCGGCAAGATTTCCGGCACGCCTGAGCGTCCTCGCCTTTGTGTGACGCGCAGCAATTCCAACATCTACGCGCAGGTTATCGACGACGTGTCGCATACCACCATCTGCGGCGTTTCCACCCTCGGCCCCGAGTTCAAGGCAACGGGCAAGAAGGGCGGCACCGTCGAGGGCGCAGCTGAAATCGGCACCATCATCGGTAAAATGGCTCAGGAAAAGGGCGTCACGAAGGTCGTTTTCGACCGCGGCGGTCACCTCTATCATGGGCGCGTTAAGGCTCTGGCCGACGCTGCTCGTGAAGCAGGCCTGGTATTCTAGAAGGGGTTAAGCGTATGGCTCGCAAACAGCAAGAAAACGCTGCCGTTCCTGAGCTCCAGGAGCGCGTCGTTTACATCAATCGCGTGTGCAAGGTCGTCAAGGGCGGCACGCGCTTTGCGCTCACCGCGCTTGTCGTCGTCGGCGACGGCAACGGCCGCGTGGGCATCGGTCTGGGCAAGTCCAAGGAAGTGCCTGTGGCCATCAAGAAGGGCGTCGATGACGCGAAGAAGAACATGTTCTCCGTCGCCATCACCAAGGAAGGCACCGTTCCCCACGACATCGTGGGCGAGTTCGGTGCAGGCCGCGTCCTCATCATGCCGGCTGCTCCTGGTACCGGCGTTATCGCCGGCGGCCCGGCTCGTGCGGTCATGGAGCTCGCAGGCATCAAGAACGTGTTCGCCAAGTCTCTCGGCACCAACAACGCGATGAACGTTGTGAAGGCTGCTGCAGACGGTCTCCAGAAGATGCAGAGCCCGGTCGAGGTTGCGGAGCGCCGCAACATGTCCGTTGCTCAGATCTTCGGCGGGAAGGAGAACTAGTAATGGCTGAGGCACAGAAAACGCTGCGTGTGACGCAGGTCAAGAGCTCCATCGGCTATAAGAAGGATCAGCTTGCCACGCTCAAGAGCCTTGGTCTTGGCAAGATCGGTCGTTCGCACGACCTCGTGGACAACGAGTCTGTCCGCGGCATGATCTTCAAGGTGAAGCATCTTGTGAAAGTGGAGGAACTGTAAGTTGGGATTTGTCTAGCTTACATATTCTCGTTAAGGTATAATCTCGGATTGGCGCGCCGGACATCGGTGGCGCCAATCTGGGCGTTATTAGGAAGTTAGCTGGCGGCGAGCTGCCAGCCCCAGGTAAGACAGCCTGGAAGCGAATGTAAGGAGTATTACACAATGGAACTTAAGGATCTCAAGCCTGCAGAGGGCTCTCGTCACAGCCGCAAGCGCGTCGGTCGCGGCAACGGCTCCGGCTATGGCAAGACTGCCGGTCGCGGTCTGAACGGTCAGAAGTCCCGCGCTGGTGGCGGCAAGCGCCCCGGCTTCGAAGGCGGCCAGACTCCTCTCGCGATGCGTCTGCCGAAGCTCCCCGGCTTCCGCAACATCAATCGCGTCGAGTATCTGCCGGTGAACGTCTCTCGTCTTGAGGAGAAGTTCGAGGCCGGCGAGGTCGTCAACGGCGAGTCTCTCAAGGCTAAGGGCATCATCAAGCACGAGGATGCGCTGGTGAAGGTTCTGGGCGACGGCGAGCTCACGAAGGCTCTCACCGTTTCGGTCGATAAGGTGTCTGCTTCCGCTAAGGCGAAGATCGAAGCAGCCGGAGGAAAGGTCGAAGAGCCTTGCTAAGCTCTATCATTGACGCATTCAAGGTACCGGAGCTTCGGAAGAAGATTCTGTTCACGTTGGGTATTTTGGCGCTGTATCGTTTCGGCGCCTACATCCCCGTGCCCGGTATCCCGTTCAACGAGTTCGCGAATTCCTTCTCGAACTCGGGCGTCTCGATGACCATGCTCGACTTGTTCACGGGCGGTGCCCTTTCGCACTTCTCCGTGTTCTCACTCGGTATCATGCCCTACATCACTGCATCGATCATCATGCAGCTGATGCAGGGCGTGATTCCCGCCGTGGGCCGTTGGGCGAAGGAAGGCGAGACCGGTCGTCGCAAGATCACCCAGGTCACGCGTTACCTGACGCTCGGCCTTGGCCTGATCAACGCTATCGGCTACCTGCTGCTGTTCAAGTCCTCCGCATACGGCGTGGTCTTCACCGACCAGGTCCCCGAAGTCCTGACCGACATCATCGTGGTGTTCACGCTTGTTGCCGGCACGGCCTTCATCATGTGGATGGGCGAGCTTATCACCCAGCGCGGTATCGGCAACGGCATGTCGCTCATCATCTTCGTGAGCATCGTGTCCCGAGTCCCTGCTGCTATCTTCTCGTCCGTGAACCTGCAGGCTGATTTCGGAATGGGCATTGCTATCACGGTGCTCATCCTCATCGTGGTTCTCGCTTGCATCCCCGCGATCATCTTCATTGAGCGCGCTCAGCGCCGCATCCCGGTGAACTATGCCAAGCGCGTCCAGGGCCGAAAGATGATGGGTGGCCAGTCCACCTACATCCCCTTGAAGGTGAATGCTGCGGGCGTTATCCCGATCATCTTCGCGAGCTGCATCATCTACTTCCCGGCTCAGCTTGCTGCGCTGTTCAACGTTGGTTGGCTGACGGCGTTCGCTGATGCGGTTTCTACCGGTTGGCTCAACTGGATTTTGACCGTGCTGCTCATCGTGTTCTTCGCGTACTTCTACACCTCGATGGTGTTCAACCCCGAGGACACGGCGGACAATCTGCGCAAGCAGGGTGGCTTCATCCCTGGTGTGCGTCCCGGCTCTGCAACCGTGACCTACATCAAGAACGTGATTCATCGCGTGACCCTTCCGGGCGGTATCTTCATCGCCTGCATCGCGGTCATCCCGACGATCATCTTCTACTTCAGCGGCAATCAGCTTATTCAGGCGTTCGGCGGCACCTCGATCCTCATCATGATCGGCGTTGCGCTCGACACCATGAGTAAGGTCGAAAGCCAGCTGAAGATGCACAACTACGACGGCTTCTTCAAGTAAGACCGTTTGCATATGACCTGTTCGTATGCTAGTTAGGAACCAAGGCCATGGGTGGAGTGCCCGTGGCCTTTTCCGTTTGCGTGAAGTTTCGCGCTCACGTTGCGCGTTTGGTAGAATAGGCGATGGAATTTATCCTTGCTGATTGAAAGGAACTCAATCATGAATATCGTGTTGCTGGGTGCTCCGGGCGCTGGTAAAGGCACGCAGGCTGCCAAGCTCGTCGAGGAATTCGGCACGCCCCATATCTCCACTGGCGACATGCTTCGTGCTGCCGTGAAAGCCGGAACCGAGCTTGGCAAAAAGGCGAAGTCCTTCATGGACGCGGGCGATCTCGTCCCCGACGACGTCATCATTGGGCTTGTGACCGAGCGTCTCGGCGAACCGGATACGGAAAAGGGCTTCATTCTCGATGGTTTCCCGCGCACTTCCGCTCAGGCTGTTGCGCTTGACGCCGAGCTTTCCAAGCTGGGCCGTCCCCTGTCCGCCGCTCTTCTTATCGACGTTGATTCCGAGGTTATCGTGAAGCGCCTCACCTCGCGTCGTATGTGTAAGGACTGCGGCTACATCGGCTCTGAAGCTGACGCGCAATGCCCCAAGTGCGGTGGCGAGATGTACCAGCGCGACGATGACAACGAGGCAACCGTTCGCAATCGCCTCGACGTGTACGAGAAGTCCACGAGCCCGCTCATCGATTACTATCGTGGCTGCGACTTGCTCGTTTCCATCGATGGCGATCGGGATCCGAACGTTGTCTACGCTGACGTGAAGAAGGCTCTCGAGCTGTAAGAGGGGCAATGCGGCGGTCTTTTCGTCGTGCTCACCAGAAAACCCCGTATTCCCAAGGCCCCGTTCATTGAGCGGGGCCTTTCTCCGCTATAATGATGAGTCATGCCAACGCTCCGAAGGAATATCACGTATCTGTACGAGTCTCGGGTCCTCCCGAGGCGTTCTTTGCTTGCGCATATCGCCAAGGTGGCGGCTGTCATTATTGCAATTGCGCTATTCCTCGAAGTCTTTGTGTTCAACATCAACTTCTATAAATCGCTAGGCTACAACTCGATTGACTTAAGCGATTCCCTCGAGTTGCAGGAATCAAGCGACGAGCAGTATAAGATTACCGAAGTCGACAACGTCATTGAGTTCTCCAACTTGAACACTGAAGTCCACAATGTGTACCTTAAGTTCGATTGGGAACAGCCCGCGCAAAACCTCACTTTCAAGATTCAGTTCACCGACGATGCCCACGCAACATACTTCGATACGACGGAATATACCCTCGGTGTTCCCGAGGTCGACATCTCGACCATGGTGTCGGAGAGCCAGTACGTGAATCTGAACACTACGGGCTACGTTAAGAATCTTCGAATCGAGCTTATCGGCAACGAGAAGACCAGCTACCCGGTTCGCCTGACAAGTGTCGTGTTGAACGCCCATCGGCCGTTTTCGTTCAACTTCCTTCGTTTTTTCGGCGTGATCGGCATCCTGGCGTTTACGTATCTCTTCCGACCTGGTTCGAGCGTTTACCGCGTGAGCATTGTTCGCCGGCCAAAGCTCTCGAAGGGAGGAATCATCTGCGCCGTTGCGATTGAGGTCGTGCTCATCTCGTCGTTTCTCTTCATGGGGTCCAACCTTGTGGGCGTTGCCACGTCTACCTACAACTTCGGATCGTGGGACGGCCATAGCATTGCGAACTCGTTTGAGGTCGGCGGTGAGAATGCGCAGCAGTATGCCGAGCTCGCCAAATCCATGTCACAGGGAAAGCTCTATCTGGAAGAGGAGCCGCCCGACTGGCTTCAGCAGATGGACGATCCCTATGATAAGGGCGCTCGTGATGAGTTACAGAAGGAGACGGGCGAGCCGTACCTGTTCGACGTCGCTTACTACCAGGGGCACTATTACGTGTACTTTGGTGTGGTTCCGGTGCTCTTGTTTTACTTGCCGTTCTATCTGGCGACAGGCGCAAGTTTCCCAACGGCTATCGGCGTGCTCCTCGCAGTGATTGCTTTCATCCTGGGGTGCTCGGCCTTGCTTGATCGCTTTGCTCGCTACCATTTCAAGCAGGTGAGCCTTGGGCTGTATCTGCTCCTCCAGATTGCCCTTGTCACGTGCTGCGGCATTTTGTATCTGGTGAAGTTTCCGACGTTCTACTCGCTGCCGATTGCGTGCGGCCTGGCGTTCTCTGTCTGGGGGCTCTATCTGTGGATGTGCGGTCGCGGCTCGCAGAGGCCGTGTGGATGGTATCTGGCGGGCTCGCTGTGCATGGCGCTTGTTGCGGGGTGCCGACCTCAGCTCGTGCTGCTGTCGTTTCTTGCCTTCCCGCTGTTCTGGCGCCGCTACATCACCGAGCGCCGGCTTTTCACGAGGCGCGGCGCTTGGGAATTCGCTTGCTTAATAGCGCCGTATGTCGTGGTCGCTGCCGGCATCATGCTGTATAACAATGCGCGCTTCGGGTCCTTCACTGACTTCGGCGCGAACTACAATCTTACGGTCAACGACATGACGAAGCGCGGAATGAACGTGGGACGATTGGCCCCCGCGCTGTTCACGTACTTCTTGCAGCCGCCATGCGTGACGGGAGTGTTCCCCTTCCTGCAGCCGACGCCGTTCGAGACCACCTACATGGGGCAGACTATCAAAGAAGTCACCTTCGGCGGCGTGCTTGCCTGCCTGCCGGTGCTTTGGGTGCTTCCGTTCGCTTCCCGTATCCTGAAGCTGCGTATTTCTCAGCGCTCAACGCGGACAATCATGGGCGTCATCCTGGTGCTGATCGCAGCGGGCGTCATCGTCGCGCTGCTTGATGCGGAGATGGCGGGAATCTTGCAGCGCTACTATGCCGACTTCAGCTTCATGCTCTTGGCTGCTGCGGTGCTTCTCGTCTTCATTGTGAACGAGAACCTTGTGCCAGGTTCGACGATGGCGCAGGTGTTCACCAAAGTGCTTCTCGTGCTTGTGGCGGTGAGCGTCCTCTATAGCGCGCTCATTTGCTTCGTCCCTGAAACGGGGTGGTATTCCGACGTGTATTCATGGGCGTATTCGAGCTTCTTTGAGACGGTACTGTTCTGGACATAACGAGTGCACTGCAGCATGCGCGTTGCACTGGATGAAAGCGAAGGAGCGGCCGGGTTGGCCGCTGGTTGGAAAGGAAAACTGACGTGAACGTAGTGGTTACCGAAACCTATGAGGAGATGAGTGTCGCCGCGGCGAACGTGATCGCGGAGCAGCTGAAGGCGAAGCCGGACAGTGTCCTCGGCCTCGCGACGGGCACGACCCCGATTGGCCTGTATGCCGAGCTCGTGCGCGCGTGCGACGCGGGCGAGATCAGCTTCGCGAATGCGCAGTCGTTCAATCTCGACGAATATCGTGGATTGCCTGGAACTCACGACCAGAGCTACCGTTACTTTATGCAGGATAACCTCTTCGACCATGTCGATATCGACGTCGAGAAGACGCATGTCCCCGACGGCTCGATGGAGGACGCCCAGGCGGCTTGCGATGCTTACGAGCAGGCAATTGCGCAAGCAGGTGGTGTCGATATGCAGCTTCTGGGCTTGGGGCACAACGGGCACATCGGATTTAACGAGCCGTATGATTCCTTCCCTGTGACCACCCATTGCGTCGAGCTCACGGAGAGCACCATTCAGGCGAACAGCCGCCTGTTCGACTCCGTTGACGAGGTGCCGCGCGAGGCGTACACCATGGGCATCGGCACCATCATGAAGGCGCGCAAGATCCTTCTTGTGGTGAATGGCGCAGGCAAGGCGGAAATCGTTCGCGACGTGCTTCGTGGGCCGGTGGTTCCGCAGGTTCCTGCGAGCATTTTGCAGCTGCACCCGGATGTGACGGTGGTGCTCGACAAAGAGGCCGCGGCGCTTTTGCAGGATTCGATGCACGCGCGATGGCATGAGAAAGGGAAGCGTATGATCATTTCTGGTGGCAAGGTCTTCAGCGGTGCGGGGTTCGACGCGCGCGACGTGTACGTCGAGGGCGGTGTCTTCGCGGAGGAACCGATAGGGGAGTGCTCGCCAGGCCAGACGATCGACGCTTCCGGTTGCCGGGTCATTCCTGGCCTCATCGATGTGCACTTTCACGGAGCGATGGGGCACGACTTCTGCGACGCCGAGGATGAGGGAATCGCCGCAATCGCCCGTTACGAAGCTTCTCAGGGCGTTACGGCTCTATTCCCAACGACGATGACGCTTCCCGAGGAGCGTTTGGTTCCCATTGTGGCATCGATTGCCGAGCATTCTGTCGCCGACGATGAGGCTGCGATTGTCGGAATCAACATGGAGGGTCCTTTCATCTCGCCGGGGAAAGTTGGCGCGCAGAACCCCTCGTACGTGCGCGGTGCGACGATGGGGGAATTCGAGCGTTGGCAAGAGGCGGCGCGGGGAAAGATCAAGCTGATCGATGTGGCGCCGGAGGAACCGGGCAACCTGGAGTTCATTCGTGAGGCGGCTGGCCGCGTGCGCGTGTCGCTTGCGCACATGTGTGCCGACTACGAGACGGCTGCCGCCGCTTTCGATGCGGGTGCGCGCCACATGACCCACCTGTTCAACGCAATGCCGGGGCTGCATCATCGCGAGCCCGGTCCGATTGCCGCTGCCGCCGATCGCTGCGACGTGGCCTGCGAGATCATCGCCGACGGCGTGCATATCGCGCCTTCGATGGTTCGCCTCGCGTTCTCGCTTTTCCCCGAGCGCATGATTTTGATCAGCGACTCGCTGCGCGCGTGCGGACTGGGTGACGGGACCTTCGAGCTCGGCGGACAGCTGTTCACCGTGCACGGCAATCGCGCGACTATCGAGAACGGGTCGCTTGCGGGTAGTGTGAGCAGCGTCATGGCGTGCTTGCGTACGGCGGTGACGAAGATGGGAATCCCCTTGTCCGATGCGGTTCGCGCTGCAACGATGACGCCCGCGAAGGCGCTCGGCATCTCGGGTGAGCGCGGGAGCATTGCACCCGGGAAGATTGCCGATGCCGTCGTGCTCGACGAGGGTCTTCAGGTAAAGCACGTCGTCTTGCGAGGAAAGCTGCTGTTCTAAAGGAGAGCTAAGGGCGAGTCGAGGGTGAGTTGAAGGCACGCCGGGGGTGTGCGGATAAGTGGGAAACGACAACTAACCCTCGCTGCTAAAAAAGTGCATCCTGAGAGGACGATTTTGGCACAAAAGCCGAGGTATCCCGCGGATAGAGCACTCGAATTGGGGAATGCGACGGACTTGAGCAGGATCTTAAACAAGAAATCCCAGGTCAAGCGTTTGCTCGACCTGGGATTTCTTTTTGGTCCCTTACTACCGAGTGGGACACCTCGGCTTTTGTGCCAGGATTGACTCGACTCGGTGTACTTTTACCCTTCGATCGCTTCCGCAAACCAGCTCGTGATGGACGTGGGGTGCGTGATGGCGGTTCCCACGACGACTGCCCAGGCGCCGGCGTCCATGGCGGCCTTTGCGTCGGCGGGCGTGTGGACACGGCCTTCGCAGATGACGGGCTTGTCGGGGAATTCCGTCGTCGCTTGGTGCACGAGCGCAACGTCGGGGCCGTCGGCCATTCCGCAGTCGATGGCGGCCCCAGGATGCGAAAGCGTTGTCGAGGCGATGTCGCATCCGATGGCGAAGGCGTGACGGATGTCCTCAATCGTCGAGCAATCGGCCATGACGAGCACGCCTTCTTCCTTGAGCGGGCGCACAGTGTCTTCAAGCGTCTTGCCGTCGGGCCTCGGACGGTCGGTGGCGTCTACTGCGACGATGTCGGCACCGGCGGCAACGCAGGCGCGCGCATGACGCAGCGTCGGCGTGATGTAGACGCCCTCGTGTCCTTCCTTCCAAATGCCGATGACGGGCACTTCGGTACGTCCCTTAATAGCGGAAATGTCGGAAAGTCCCTGGCAGCGGATTCCGCCAGCGCCGCCCAGCTCGCAGGCGCGTGCCATCTGCGCCATCGTTTCAGGGTGGCGCAGGGGCTCACCCATGTAGGCCTGGCAGCTTACAATGAGCTTCCCCTTGAGCTGCTGAATAACGGGATCGATCATGAGATGCTCCTTTGCAGTTAGCGAGATGTGCTTTGGGTTGGGCGCGAGTTGCGAGCATGTATGCAGCTCGCCGGTTTTGGCCTTCGTGTGAAAGGGACGCTTAGGCGTTAAAGCGAATCGATGAGGTTCTCGGCCGCGCCGATGAGCGGGGCGGTTGCGCCAAGCTCGGCATCGACGATGGGGAGATCGCGCTGGATTGAGGGGATCTGACCGTCGAACCCGCGCTGCAGCTCTGCACGCCATTCGGCGCCGGCTTTCACCACCGATCCCGACAAGATCACGATGTCGGGATCGAGAATGTTCGTAAGTCCAGCGATGGCCTGGCCGAGCGCAAAGCCCGCTTCCTTAATGATGCGTCGTGCGGGCTGCTCGCCTTTTGCGGCAAGTGTGGAAATCTCGGCCCCGGAGAGACGCTCCTCGGTGGCTTCGAAGAAGCGCGCCTCGATGCCGCTACCTGCGGCGACGCTTTCCAGATGCCCGCTTCCTCCGCAAACGCAGGGAATCCCCGTGGCGACGGAGGAGGCCATATGTCCCACCTCGCCCGCGAAGCCGTGCTTGCCGCGCACGATGCGGCCATGCGCGATAACAGCGCCGCCGACGCCGGTTCCCGCGGCAATCATGATGCAGGTATCAGCACCGCGCCCAGCGCCCCAGCGGGCTTCTCCCACTGCATAAGCTTGCACGTCGTTCAAGACGGCGGCAGGGACGCCGCAGTGCTCGCGCAATGCAGAGGCGAGCGGTTGTCCGCCCCAGCCTGGCATGAGATCGTTCGCGTAGGCGATGTCGCCGGACTTCGCGTCGACGCGCCCGGCGGTTCCCACTCCGATACCGAGGGGGGAGGCGGGGGCGCACGCGGCAAGGTCGCTTGCAAGCGAGCAAATCTTGTCGAGGACGTTCGCCCCTCCCTTCATCGCCTCGGTCGCCACGGTGCGCGAATCTTCCACGACGGGTTCGGCTTCGGCGGAATCATAGCGCACGATGCTGCCCGTGATCTTGGTGGCGCCCACGTCAATCGCAACGACGCGCGCAGGAAACTCGCAGTTCGCAGGGAAGGTTGCCATGCTGCTCCTTGAATGGGTCGAAAGAAAGGAGCGCGACGCATGGGCCTTTCGCCCTTACACGCCGCGCTCTTCTGCTAGGTGACGTTATTTGCGGATGGGCGCGTCGGCGTCCATGAGGCCCGACTTCTTGAGGACCTCGACGATGGCCGCGACATCTTCGCCTTCAAGCGCCTGGACAGGCTCGCGCATCTGGTTCGTGTTGAACACGCCCATCTGCCAGAGCGCCGTCTTGAACGCGCCCACGCCGGCTCCGAAGCCGACGGTCGCCTTCACGACGCGGGTGAGGAACATGAGGCGGGCGAGGTGATCCTGCAGCTCCTTGACCTTCGCCCAATCGCCTGCCTGGAACGCCTTGTACTGCTCGACGTAGCTGAACGGGTCGAGGTTCGCGAGACCGGGAACGGAGCCGTCCGCGCCGCCGAGGTAAGCGCCGTCGACGCAGACCTCATGGCCGGTGAGCAGCTGAAGCGGATGGCCTGCGTCCTCGTTTTCGAGCACGAGCCAACGGAAGGAGACGTCGTCGCCGGAGGAGTCCTTCACGCCCTGGAGCACGCCGTCCTTGCCGAGGCGCACGAGCATCGTGGGGTCGAGCTTGGTGTGCACGCACACGGGCAGGTCGTAAGCGAACAGCGGCAGGTCGGTGTTCTCGCGGATGTCGCGGAAGTGACGCTCGACCTCGCGTGGGCCGCCAAGCGCGTAGAATGGGGCGGTTGCGACGAGCGCGTCGACGCCGTAGCCCTTCGCGCGCTTGCACTGGTCAATAACGCGCAGGGTTTCCATGTCGATGACGCCGGCGAGCACGGGCACGCGATGGTTCACGATGGCCACGGCTTCCTGCAGCACGTGGTAGCGCTGGGCGTCGGTGAGGAAGGCGACTTCGCCCGAGGATCCCAAGAAGAACAGGCCGTTCACGCCTGCGTCGATCATGCGGTTGATAGAGCGCTCGAACGACTCGAGGTCGAGCTGCTTCTTTTCGTTCAGGGGGATTACCACGGGGGGAATTACGCCGTGGAACTCTTTGGTGTCCATGCCGTGCCTTTCATTTGACGGTCTTGTCTCAAACTTGAAAAGCATAGCACGCAGGGAAAACGCGTCAAGAAAAGGGCGCTTATCATCACACGAAAAGGGGAGAGGGACCCTGAAGTGGATGACGCACGCGGGGCATACTCCGTGCTCAAACAGTCCTGCTCGCGCAAACAGCCCACTGGGCTGTTTGGCTCGTGCGGAACTGCACGCGGAGCATGTCCCACGCGCGTCTGTCGCAATTGAGGGTTGATCCCGGGGCAGCAAACAGACGATATGAGCAGGACACAGTAAATTGAGAGCCCCTGCTGCATGACTTTC
>JAUNWQ010000146.1 GCA_030540225.1 Coriobacteriia bacterium
CTTGGCGAATGTCGCCACGAAGGGGAAGCGCCGGGGTGAAATGCAGCTCGGACGCAAGGTCGACGCCGGGTGTAGACGCGGCAGGCGCGCCCGTTCCGGTGAGAAGCTCTTGGCCCATGGTCGACCTCCTTTGCATGTAGGATGTTCGCGCCCGAGCAGTTGCGCGATCATACTAAGGATAGCGTAACTACCACGCGGCGGTCGTTTTTAGCGGCGCTTTCTGAAAAGACTC
This sequence comes from Coriobacteriia bacterium, assembly GCA_030540225.1. Taxonomy (GTDB): domain Bacteria; phylum Actinomycetota; class Coriobacteriia; order Coriobacteriales; family Eggerthellaceae; genus Ellagibacter. The sequence goes on from JAUNWQ010000146.1 coordinate 233, forward strand.
CCGTGTCCATGGAGGTCGCACCCGTGTCACCGTGGCCAACCGCCTCGATGAGGCCGGGGGAGACGCCCGCCGCGACAAGAGCGCTGCGAACGGCTTCGGCACGGCGCTGGCTCAGGTCGACCAGCTCATCGTGCGAGAACGCGGGGGATGCGGCGGTGTAGCCCTCGACGAGCACGGTGGCGCCGCTGCTCGGAATGCTGTCCGCAAGCTCGGCGAGCGTCGAGCGCGCCTTGGCAGGGTCGATGAACTCGGCGGAATCGCCCACGAAAGCGAGCACCGCCTCGTCAAGCACGACCTGGGCGCTTTGGTTGCGCTCGAGGTGAGGGAAGGTGAGCGAGTCCTGCTCGAAATCGACGGTCGGAACGTTTGGCAGGTCGGCGTCGCAGCCAAGGCGCGTGAGCACGTCGGGCTCGACGATGGCCACGCCGCCGCCCGCTTCGACGAGAGTGGGGTAGAGGCTTTGGAGCTTCGCAGCGACGGAGCTTGGAACAACCTGTGAGCCGCTCGATTGGCCAAGGCCGTAGAAGTGCACCGTGATGTCGGTGAAGTCCGCAAGGGCACCCAGGCTTGTCAGCTGGCCTGCGATATCGCTCGCATCGGCGCTCACAAGGTCGGCCGACGCCGTCAGAAGCCCCGCAGAGTTCAAGCCCGAGCCGATCATGTTGATGACCATCTTCGAGCCGTCGGCGTGGGCGCGCAGCTCGTTGGCGGCGTTGTTGAGCGCGGAGAGCAGGTCGATCTCGCCGGTCGCGGCGCGGGCCGAGCACACACTCGTGAAGTAGTCGGCCAGGAATGCGTCGATTTCCTTCTCCTGCCCGGCCTGCGAGCTCTTCGTTGTGGCAAAGGTCTTGCCGTGCGGGGTCGAGCCCACATCGCAGGTGAGATACCCTGCGTAGTTTCCCTGCTCGATGGCCGCCTTCGGGTAGGCGAGGCACGTTGTCGGGATGCGGAACGCGCTGTTTTGGCTCCCGGAGGTGACGACCATGCAACTCACGGGCTCTAAGACAGCTGACGTGTCAACCGCTGCCGGATCAATCGCATAGCTTCCCGGAACGGCGCTCTGAGCGCCGCTTGAGCCTCCGGATGCGCAGCCCGTGGCAAATGTCGCGATGAAAAGTGCGAGCAGAAACGACATTGCGATGGCCGCCGAGCGGACGGCGAGGTTGCCTTTAATGCTCGTGGTGCTCTTGGTGCTCATAACTGGTCTCCTTTACGCTGCTTTTGCCTGGTCAGAGATGGGAATTTCAGGGGCGGCTGCGCTCTTAGCGCACGCGTCGGAGCAACCTGCGCCCGAGGCGCCGTCTGCGGTATCGACGCTCTCATCAGGAGCACTGCCCGTTGCGGCCGCGGAATCTGGCCCCGCCGCCTTCCGCCCGACGGCGAGCATGCCGGGGAACTTCTCGCCGATGCGCGCCTCGAAGGTGCGAGAAAGGGCAGCGAACTCCTCGCGCTCGGCCTCGCGCTGATCCTCGATTTCGTCCACGAACCCGATGAAGCTGTTGTAGCTGTCGTCGGATTTCGCGACGAGCTGCTGGAACACTTGCTCGCACGACTCCTTCGCCGCCGCGATGCTCTGGCGCCCGGCGGCAAGCGCGACGCGGGCTGCCGTCACGATATCCTCGTCGATGTGGCGCTCGATGATGCGCATGCGCTCGATTTCCGCCTGCAGCGCTTCGGCCTCCGCGCGAATGCCGAGGCTCTTGATAAGGAACGCCGCGATCGCTTCGCCAAGCGCGATGCCCGCCATGATCAGGACAAACGCCATGCCGTCGACCGAGAGGCCGGATACGACCTCGCCCGAGACGCTCGTCGTGGTCGAGGCCGCCTCGGTGGTGGCGCGCAAAAAGGCGCCTGCCAGGGCAACGAAAAGCGATCCGAGCAGCGCACACGCGGTGGCGCCCTTCTCGCCGGCGGCAAGCTTCTCGGACGCGACCCAGGGGAGGATGATGAGCAAAAGGCTTTGGGCAACTGCCACAAGGCCCGCGAAGAAGTTGTTCGGTGTGAAGGTTCCGAACGGATCAACATCGAGGAACACGCACACGGCAGAATAGTCGAGGCCCGCATTGGCCAGCGCCAGCATGAGCAGCAGCGCCGTACTCGTGATCTTGTTCATGGTCTACTCCTTCATCTCGGGGTGCTTGACGATCGTGCGCTCGCGCTTGGATGTGCGCTTTGGGGAGATGCGCGCCAGACGCTGCTCGGCTTGGATGATCTGGCTGCGAACAGCCGCACGGTAGGTCGATTCCATCGTTTCGGCGTAGCGGGTGAGGGCCTCCTCGATTTCCGCGAGGTGCTTTTCGGCCGTGCAAGCCGTTTCGTGGTAGAAAAGGCCCTCGCCGGTCTTGAAGAAGGTGGCGTAGCTGTCGGAACAGGCAAGCTGGCGGG
>JAUNWQ010000044.1 GCA_030540225.1 Coriobacteriia bacterium
TTCGATCGAGGCTTTGCGCGACGCCTTCGAGAAGATGGACCAGTCCGAGGTGCGCATCAATATCGTGCACTCCGCTGTCGGCGGCATCACCGAGACCGATGTCACGCTCGCAGCTGCCTCTGATGCCATCATCATCGGCTTCAACGTTCGCCCGACCGGCAAGTCGAAGCAGCAGGCCGAGAAGGAAAAGGTCGACATCCGCCTGTATCGCGTCATCTACCAGGCGATCGAGGACATCAACGCCGCGCGCGTCGGCCTGCTCTCGCCCGACATCGTCGAGGAGGACACCGGCGTCGCCGAGATTCGCGAGACCTTCAAGGTGCCCAAGGTTGGCACGATTGCGGGCTGCTACATCACCGACGGCGAGCTCCATCGCGACGACAAGGTCCGCATCGTTCGCGACGGCACTGTCGTCTTTGAAGGCGAGATCGCCAGCTTGCGTCGCTTCAAGGACGACGTCAAGTCGGTCAAGCAGGGCTATGAGTGCGGCATCGGCATCAGCGGCTACCAGGACCTCAAGGTGGGCGACACCATCGAGGGCTACATCGTCAAAGAGGTCGAGCGCACGGAATAGGAGGTCGGCATGAAGCAAGGATCTTCCAGCCGCAAAGTTAACGAGCAGGCGCGCGAGGTCATCGCGAGCATCCTCCTGTTCGATATATCCGACCCTGAGTTGTCGATGGTCACGATCACCGGCTGCGAGGTGTCCTTCGATCGCAGCGTGTGCAACGTGTACTACTCGACGGACAAGCAGCGCTACGACAAGGTGGGCGAGGCGTTCACGCGCGCGAGCGGACGCATCCGCTCGCTCATGGCGCGTCGCCTCTCCTGGCGCGTTGCCCCCGAGCTGCGCTTCATGCTCGATCGAAGCGTCGACACGGCGGAGCGCATCGCTGGTGCCTTGGCGCGCGAGTCGCAGCGTCCGCCGGTCATCGTGAAAGAGGAAGAAGAGGGCGAGTAGCATGCCGGTCACCCCGCAAACGAATGTTTCGCTTACGGAGATTTCCGCGGTTTTGAAATCGCGCGATGATTATGTGATCTGCGGGCATGTGAGTCCTGACGGCGATTGTTTGGGCTCGCAGCTCGCCTTGGCGGGAATCTTGAAGCGCCTCGGAAAGCGGGTGACGTGCGTTTTGGCGAAACCCGAGAAGCCCGATGTTCGTCTCTCCTTCCTTCCAGGGCTTGCCGATATGGTCTACGCACGCGACTTCATGGGGGAGGTCGGGACGTTCGTGGCCGTCGATGTCCCGAACCGCGAGCGGATCGGCGATGCATCGCGCCTGCTCGACGAGGCGGAATATTCGATCACTATCGATCATCACGCGTATCCCGAGACGATGAGCACCCTTACCTATTGCAATCCATCGATGGCGGCAACATCGATGCTCATCTGGGAACTCTCGAAATGCATGCGCGTCGACAACTCGGGCGACATCGCTCTGTGCGCCTACACCGGTCTCGTTACCGATACGGGGCGCTTCCAGTACCAAAACGCCGACTCGCGCGCATTCGCATCGGCTTCCGAGATGATCACCGCCGGCGTTGATGCTTCTTTCGTTTCGCGTGAGGTTTATCAGAATCGTAGCGAGGCGTCGGTGCTTCTTGAGGCCTGCTCCATCAAGCACATGAAGCTCTTCTGCGGCGGGCAGGCGGCGATAAGCTATGTCACGCGTCGCGACTTCGAGAAATGCCATGCGGTGAAGGCAGATGCCGAGGCGCTCATCGACACGCTTCGCTCCATCGCGGGCGTACGCGTTGCTTGCATGCTGCGCGAGCAGGGTGACTCGATTCGCGGGAGCTTCCGCGCGAAGGACGACACCGACGTTACGGCCATCGCTGCCAGTTTCGCCGGCGGCGGGCACAAGGCTGCAGCAGGTTTTTCCATCGAGGGTCCTATCGAGGGCGCCCTTGTCAGAGTCGAGAAGGCTATCGAACAGGCTCTCAAGTAAACTCGTTATAAAGTGAGGATGAGGCTTTATGGTGAAATGCGCATTGACGCCGGGCACGTTCGACCCGATTACGGTGGGACATCTCGATGTCATCACCCGCGCGTCGCAGCTTGTCGACGAAGTCATTGTTGCCGTTGCCGAGTCGGTGAAGAAAAAACCGCTGTTCACCCTTGAGGAACGCGTCGCGCTTGCGGAGGAGGCAACCCGCGAACTCGACAATGTTCGCGTCGTGCCCTTCGACGGTTTGCTCGTCGACTTCGCGCATGAGGTCGGAGCGACGGCGGTCGTCAAGGGTTTGCGAGCAATCACGGACTTCGAGTACGAGTTCCAGATGACGGCGATAAACTACCAGCTCGACCGCAACCTGGAAACGCTCTTCATCATGTCGACCCCGCAGCATATGTACCTCTCTTCGTCGGTGGTGCGGGAAATCGCCTCCATGGGCGGCGACATCAAAGAGTTCGTGCCGCCCTGTGTCGAGCGTGCGCTCCGAGAGAAGTTTGGGAACTAATCGAGCTGAGTTCTTGTTCAGAATCGTACTTCCTTTCGGGGTGCTTTCGATCAGGGGCTTTCGAGTTATGAAGTGAAAAGTGGGAAAGCGGGATCACCCCCGCTTTCTTGTTGTATTGAAGGGATATTCGTGGCTGCTAAGAGGGGACAATCGGGCCTTTCGCTCATCGTGGGGGTGGACAAACCCTCGGGTATGAGCTCGCACGACGTGGTTAATCGGGTTCGCCGTATCTTCGGGGAGCGTCGTGTCGGTCATACAGGGACGCTCGATCCTTTGGCGTCGGGGGTGCTCTGCGTTTGCGTAGGGCCGGCGACGAGGCTTGACAATTACATGGTCGGGCATGACAAGCACTATCGTGTTCGAATCGCCTTCGGGGTCGGCACCGACACCGACGATGTCGACGGCGAGCCCGTTAAGTTCGGCTCGGTGCCGAGCGGTGCTTTCGAGGAGCCGTTCGCGCTAGAGACTCTTGCGCGCTTCGTCGGACCCCAAAAGCAGCTCCCCCCTGCGTACTCCGCTGTCAAAGTTGGCGGCGTGAAGGCCTGTGATGCCGCGCGAAAGGGCAGAATAATCGAGTTGATGCCTCGCGATATAGAAGTGTACTCGGCGAAGCTTGCTGCAATCGTCCCTGGTGATGGAGACGTGCCCGTTTTTTGGGACGTCGACTTCCACGTCTCAAAAGGCACCTATATCCGCGCGCTCGCACGCGACATCGGCGTATCAATAGGTTCTCCCGCCCATGTGGCTGCGCTTCGCCGTACAAGCGCGGGACTTCTGACGCTTGATGACTGCGTGAGCCTCGACGTGCTTGAGCGCATGGGCGTCGATGCTTCGCTTGACCCAGTGAAACTCCTCGGCTTCCGCTTCGCCTTTCTCGATGAGGCGGGTGCGCGTTTGGTGGCGAATGGTAATCAGCTGCCCGCATCGACGGTTGAGCTTTGCGAGCGCCGCCACGCAAGTGCCGCGAGCGAGCTGTGCGCCTGTACGGCGGGCGTGCGCCAAAGCTGCATGGCGCCCGAAGATGGCGAGCGAATCGCGGTAATCGTCGACAACAAGCTTGTGGGCATATATGCTTACGAGGAGCAACGGCAGCGCTACAATGCATGTTGCATTTTCCAGACAGGAGTGAGACGTGGCGGAGATATTTAACGTTGACGCGTCGTTCGATCGAAATCGATTCGACGGTGCGTGCTGCGCATTCGGTGTGTTCGATGGCGTCCATAAAGGACACCAAGCGCTTCTCTCGTGCGTGATCGAGGATGCCGCGAAGCGGGGGAGCGCCTCGTTCGCACTCACCTTCGACACCGACCCCGATGAGATGTTTCGCCCAAACGAGCTGAAAAAGCTCATGACCAACGAGAATCGCATTCAAGCGCTAGCCGCGTCGGGCGTCGACTTCGTCGCAGTTTTGCCATTCACGCGCGAGTTCGCGTCCTTGCCGCCCGAGGGGTTCCTTGCGTGGACCTTCGGGGAGCATGCGCCTGCGAGCATCCACGTCGGCTGCGGGTTCCGCTTCGGGGCTCGCGCGAAGGGTACCGAGGAGACGCTCGCTGCGTGGGGCTCGCGCCATGCGTGCGACGTTTCTGCGCATGAGCTTCTCTGCCTCGAAGGCGCTCCGGTGAGTGCGACTCGCATCAGGGGGCTTCTTTCCGAGGGCGCCGCTGAAGAAGCTTCAAGGCTCCTCGGTCGGCCTTGGAAGGTGTGCGGCACGGTCGTGTCTGGTCGCGGCGAGGGGGCGCAGATGGGTATCCGCACTGCCAATCTCCGCATCTCCGATAACCTTCGCTCCATCGGCGACGGTGTCTATGCGGCGTACGTCATCGTCGACGGAAAGCGCTATAAGGCCGCGGTCAACATGGGCGTTGCGGCGACGTTCGCCGATCGGGCGACCGCAAATTGCGAGGCGCATCTTCTCGACTTCGACGGAGATATCTATGGTCACGAGATTGAGCTTGAGTTCATCGCGTGGCTGCGTCCGATGCGTGCCTTCGACGATGTCGACGAATTGATTGCTGCTATCACGTCGAACATTGAATGGGTTCGCGAGCATCTTTGATCTGGTTTTCGAATTTACCTATTTGACCTCGATAAATCCCCTTGTCATGCAAATACATGACAAGGGGATTTTCTTGTCATGCGCCAAAATCATGGGTTTACGTGATGGTCAAGAGTCCCCTCTCATCGCATAGTCGTGTCAACACGTTGGCAAGGCAATGCAAAAGGAGCATCGCAATGAAAATTCTCGGTATGGGAACCCCGGAACTTCTTATCATCCTCGTCGTCGTTCTGTTGATCTTCGGGCCGAAGAACCTCCCGAAGCTCGGCAGCGCGATCGGCAAGTCGGTGAAGGGCCTGCGCGAGGGCCTCGGGTCGGGCAAGAAGGCCGAAGAGGCGAGCGATGAGGCGGAGGTCGCCGAGAACCTCGTGGAATCCGAGGCGGACTCCGAAGAGCAGGAGGCACCGAAGACCACGAAGAAGCGTGTGGTGAAAAAGGTCGCTGCTGCCGAATAGCGAACCACCAAACAAACCTAACCTTCCCTTGGGCGCATGGATATTTGCTATGCGCCCTTTCTGATTTCACGGCGGGGTATTATCGAGGCTCCGTGCTTTACAATAGTGTCCGAAAAGATGGCCGTTCGACCGAAGGGAAGTTAGCGTGATCCAAGGTTCAAGCGACGCGAGGCGCGCTCGTTTTGCCATTCTGGGCTTCGCATCCTTCCAGGCCTGCGTCATCTCGCTTCTCTATATGGGATCTAACTGCTCTTTCTCCCTTGGGAATCTCGAACTGGAGCGCGGAGAGCTCCTGTTTCCCCTGCTGTTCATGGTCTGCACGCTCGTCGCTTGCGCTTTTGCGCCGAATTCGGCCCGCGCGCGCCTGACTTCTGCCCCCGTCGTCATCGTCAGCTCGCTGCTCATGGTGGCGGGCTCGCTCGCCGAGCAGCTGCTCGGCACCCACGATGGAACGCTTCTTGCCCTCGAAGGCCTGCTTGTGGGCGCTCCGTGCGGCATCGTATTCGCCGCCTGGGGCCGTGCGCTCGGAGGTTTCGAAATCGAGCAGTCCGTGCCCTGCGCCCTTCTCGGGTCTGCGCTCGGCGCCGCTGTCTGCTTCCTTTTGGGTTCGGAGGCCCTTCCCTCCGAAGCTGAGCTCTTTATATGCTTCTTACCGCTCGTATCGCTCGCGTTCCTGCTTGCGCTCCAGCGAGTCGATGCCTCTTTGCCCAAATCAAAAGATGCGGCGATCAAACCTGACAAGCCGAAGAAGAACCGCTTTACGAGACGCCTTCTTTTGGGGACGCTGCTCTTCGGCCTGGCCACGGGGATCATGCAGACGTACGGGTCCGACCCTGGAATGGACGCGACGCCGACACTTCCCGTCACGCTCGTGCTTTTCATCCTGTTCTGCCTTGCCGCGCTACAGCTCTTCGGAGGCGAGGGGGCTAAACTCGTCCCGAAGGACGCGCCCCGCCCAGAAGGCGGGATGCTCGCCGCTATCTCGCGCGGTGTCGCCATCGTCCAGGGCGACGATGCAGGCCCGCTTGGCGGCACCTATCGGCTCTCGGTGCTTTTGCTCATGGGCGGCTTCCTTTTCGTGGAGGTCCTCGGCGACATCGGCGTGCCCGGTGAGGCCGTCGCCATGTCGGGTTTTCTCTCGCTCATCGTCGTTTTGGTTTCGCTCTTCCTCATCATGGGCAAAATCGACGGGGGAGACGCCGCAGTCACGTTCGGTCGGGGCTTCGCCGCGCTTTTTCTCGGCGAGTTCATGGGGCTTGTCGTCGGTAACTTCTTCGACGTCGCGTTTTTCGGAAGCGCGGCCTCCCATCTCATGTGCGCCCTTGCCGGATTGTGTGCCTTGATCGCCTATCTCTACCTGTTTACTGAGCGCGACTTCTCGGCGCTCTCCCAAGTCGCCATCACCCTCGACCGCTTCGACGCCACGTGCCGCAAGATCAGCAAGCAGGCTGGGCTGTCTCCCCGCGAGGCAGAGGTCTTGCCACTCGCGCTCAAAGGACGCACCGGCGAGCGCATTGCGAGCGAGCTTTGCATCTCGAAAAGCACGGTCGACACGCACCTGCGCCGCATCTACGCCAAATGCGGGGTCCACAACCGTCAAGAGCTCATCGATTTCGCTGAAAGCCATAGTTAACTTTTTGTGAATTCCCGTCACTTTTTGTTGTCGGAAGTTTACAATCCTTTCTTGTCGTTACCTTGGGCTAACTATGCGTCTGCCCATAACCAGAAAGGACTCCATCATGAAGAAGAAGACGTTCAACTCCCTGCTCGTTGGCGCTGGCTTTCTTGCCGGCACGGTCGGCGTGAAGGCGCTCACCTCTAAGACCGCCAGGAAGTGCTATGTGCAGGGCGTCGCTAAGGGCCTGCAGGTGAAGCAGGGTTATCAGAACATCGTCGAAGAGGCAAAATCGCAGGTCGACGATATTGTTGCCGAGGCAAACTACATCAACCTCTCCGAATCCGAGAAGGCTGAAGCTGCCAAGGACGAGCAGTAAAGAAGCCGTTCGATGAAATACACGATAGAGCATGAGATACCCGGGCGGATTCGTGTTCGGCTCTATGGTCGTGTGCCTGAATCGGACGTTGATGCGCTCGAGTCGCTCATGACGGCTTGCCCTTGCGTGTCGTCGGTCAACATCTATCCGCGCATCGGGTCGCTCTCGGTCACTTTTGCAGGTGGGGATAAGGCGCGCGCTGCCGTTCTTTCCGCGATGGACGCCGTCGACGCGAAGTCCATCGAGAAGGCGAAACTCGCATGCCCGACAACGCTTTCGGCTAGGACCCATTCTCTGCTGATGGACATTGCGACGCTCGTCGGTTTCCACTTCGCTCGGAAGTGGTTCCTCCCTGCGCCTCTTCGGGCTATAAGAACGATCTGGCATTTCCGCCTTTTCCTGAAGGCGGCTCTAAACTCGCTTCTGCATGCGCGACTTGATGTGCCCGTGCTCGACGCGGCAGCCATCGGCATCTCGTTTTTGAAAGGCGACTTCGCGACAGCGGCATCGACGATGTTCCTCCTCGATTTGGGCGAAACGCTGGAGGATTACACGCGCGCGCGCTCCGAGAACCAACTGATCTATTCCCTGCTCGGTGCTCCCGAGAATGCGCAGCTCGTCTATGGCGATCAGGAAACGACCGTTCCGACGGCAAACCTGAAGGCGGGCGATCTGATTGCCGTGCGCACCGGCATGCCCATAAGCGTCGACGGCGTGGTAGAGCGCGGCGTGGCCATGGTGAACCAGTCGACGTTAACCGGTGAGCCGCTTGCCGTCGAGCGCACGGTGGGAGACGACGTTTTCGCGGGCACTGCGTGCGAAGACGGCGAGATTTTCGTCCGCGTCAAGGCGGCAACGGGCGAGACGAAGCTTCGCTCCATCGTCTCGCTGGTCGAGATGTCCCAAAACATGAAGGCCTCTGTCCAGACAAAACGCGAGCGCTTGGCAGATCGCATCGTGCCTTGGAACTTCCTGCTTGCAGGTATCGTTGCCCTCACCACGCGCAGTCTCGTGAAAACATCGGCGGCGCTTATGGTCGACTATTCGTGCGCCCTCAAGCTCACGGGATCGATCTCGGTCTTGTCTGCAATGAGTCAGGCTGCCAAGGCGGGATTCACCGTGAAGGGGTCGAAGCATTTCGAGGCCTTCGCCCAGGCCGACACCATCGTCTTCGACAAGACGGGTACTCTCACCGAAGCGCAGCCTCAGGTGAAATGCGTTATCGCGCTCGATGGATGGAACCGCACCCAGGTCCTTCGCTTTGCTGCGTGCCTTGAAGAGCACTTCCCGCATCCTGTCGCGCGTGCCGTTGTTCGCGCCGCGGCTGAGAAGAACCTCAAGCATCGTGAGCGCCATGCTGCCGTCGAGTACATCGTGGCTCACGGAATCGCGAGCTCGATCGACGGCAAGCGGGCGGTCATCGGGTCGAGGCATTTCGTCGTTGAGGACGAGAAGGTCGTCGTCACCGACGAGGACCAGCGGAAAATCGACTCCGAGGCAAGCGACCTTTCGACGCTCTACCTTGCCGTCGATGGCGTGCTGGTTGGCGTTATCGGCATCGACGATCCCTTGAAATGCGGCGTCTCGGAGGCGATCGAGAGCCTGCGCGACCTCGGTTTCGAGCGAGTCATCATGTTGACGGGCGACAACGAGAAGACGGCCGCCCGCATCGCCCAGGCGGCGGGCATCACCGAGTTCCGCGCCGACTTGCTTCCCGAGGACAAGCACGGGTTCGTGGAGCAGCTGAAATCCGAGGGGCGTAAGGTGGTCATGGTGGGCGACGGGGTAAACGATTCCCCCGCGCTTTCCGCGGCCACGGTCGGCGTTGCCATGGGGCAGGGCACTGCGATCGCCAAGGAGGTCGCCGATATCACGCTCTCGGAGGGCGACCTGCACTCGCTCGTCCAGATGCGTATGCTCTCACGTGGCCTCATGGGACGCATGGACACCTCGTTCGCTCAGACCATCGCCTTCAACTCGGCGCTTCTGGCGCTGGGTATCGGCGGTATCATCACACCGCAGACTTCGTCGCTTCTGCATAACGCTTCGACGATTGCGCTCAGCATGTACAGCTCGCGTGCGTACAATCTCTAGAGCTTCGTCTGTGTGCCCTTCCCATCGCTTGATGGCTCGGGTATCGTAAGCGAGGGCGGGAACCCGCAAGGGGCCCGCCCTCGCTTTGTTCACGACGAAAGGACGGCATGAAAGTCACGATCTACACCGACGGCTCTTCACGTGGAAACCCCGGCCCCGGCGGCTATGGCGCGGTGCTGCAGTTCGTCGACTCGACGGGCAAGTTGCACGAGCGCGAGCTCTCGCAGGGGTATGCCACCACGACGAACAACCGCATGGAGCTGCTCGGGGTGATCGTCGCGCTCGAGGCGCTCAAGCGTCCGTGCACCGTCGAGGTCCATTCGGACTCGCAGTACGTGGTGAACGCTTTCAACCAGCATTGGGTCGATGGCTGGCTTAAGCGCGGCTGGAAGAACGCGAAGAAGGAGCCTGTCAAAAACTCCGACCTCTGGAGGCGCCTGCTCGAGGCGAAAAAGCCGCATGACGTAACCTTCGTGTGGGTGAAGGGCCATGCGGGCCACCCCGAAAACGAGCGCTGCGATGCGCTTGCGACCGCCGCAGCTGACGGGAAAAACCTTCTCGAGGATACCGGCTTTACCTGTTAGTGCAGGTCGGCGCAGTAGCCGCGCAGCTGGACCCGGGTTGCGTGCTCGGGGAACAGGTGCGCATAGAGCGCCATGAAGTAGCTGTCCGTCATCGAGGCGATGTAGTCGACCACAATCTGGTTCGGCTCCGTCGCGCCCACGTAGCGCTCACGCGTGATCGAACGCGACTTTCTCGCGAGATAATCGATATGGTGCCTGAATATTGCTGACTCCTCGCGTCCTTCGGTCAAATCGCGCAGAAGCTTCTCGTAGACCTCCTCGAACATCTCCCCGACGGTGATGCCGTCGCTTGCGGCAAGGCCCTCCTTGTTGTAGATGATCTCGTAGTTCTGGCGTTTCGCGCGCTTGAGGTCGTTAAACATCGCCTCGCTCATGGCGATGCGGTCCCTACCGTAGCTTTCGTTCACGATGTCGGCCGTGAGGTTGTTTATGATCTGCGCGTTCGCCTTGCCCATCACCGTGGAGTCGAACTCGTCGAGCGAGGCGAGCGCGCCCATGTCCATCGCGTCTTGGCGGTCCTTGCCCACATATGCGATCATGTCGGCCACGCGCACGACGCATCCTTCGAGCGTGGAGGGGCGCAGCGTGGAAATGACCTGCTCGTCGGCCGTGCACTCCTCGACGAGCGCGTCGAGCGCCTCGAACGTTCCTACGTGTCCGCGCTTGAGCTCCTGCTGGGCGAACTCGCCGTTGTGGCAGAGCACTCCGTCGAGCGTTTGCAAGCTCACGTTGCGGCGATAGAGCTGGTCGAGCACGCGTACGGAATGGACGTTGTGGTTGAAGTAGCGATCGGTACGCTCGTGGTAGCAACGGGATAAGAACCGCTCGCCCGCATGCCCGAACGGCGTGTGCCCCAGATCGTGCCCGAGCGCTATAGCCTCGATGAGGTCGCAGTTCAGTCCGAGCAGCCGCCCGATTCCCCGTGCGACGCGGCTTACCAGCTGCACGTGCAGGCCGCGGCGGCAGATGTCGTCGTTCTCGACGAAGGAGAATACCTGCGTCTTGCCTGCGTATCGGTTGTAAGCGGGCATGTTCACGATCTTCTCGATGTCGCGCGCGAACGCGGGCCGGGCGATCGTCGCTGTGTCGTGAGGGTTGGACTCCCGCCTGGCCACGTCCTCGTCGCGAAAGCGGTAGGGGCTCATCCGCCCCGCCTCGCGGTCGGCGCGGATCTGCTCCTCGATTACAGGGTCTATCATCAGATAGGGTATGGAATCCTTCGACATAGTTGCCTTCCTTCTCGCGGCAGGTGCGACCCTGTCGCAAAGATGAGCGCTCGCCGTGCTTTTCCTTGTTTGCCGCCATTGTAGCAGTGGTGCGCGCATTCGGCTCGGGTTGTAGGCGCACTGCGCATTTGGCCGCGCTCGCGGGGCGGGCGTTCGTCGGTCGTGCTACCATATCCCATTGATTAGCAAGCACCGTATACCAGGTGAGGGGATGTGCCAATGCCTTGGGTTTTGATCATACTGATCGTCGTCGTCGCAATCGGCCTGTTCGGGTTTTTGTCGTCTAAGGTCGACGAGCTCTCCGGAATCGGCCGCGAGCATACCGCGGGGTCGTTCCGCTGGCCGCACGGCAAGGTCGTTCGCACGCGCATTCTTTCTGCGGAAAAGGAACACGAACGCGGCGAGATTGCGAAGAAGGTGCTGCTTCCGTGCATCGTCATCGCTGCTGTCTGCGCGCTTCTCACCATGTTCGGGCCCGTCGTCTCCTACGGCAACGTGCTTACCGTGGTATCGCTTCTCGCATCGCTTGTTATCGCGACCGTTGTCTGCGGGAAAAGCGACGCCGGCCGCGCGTTCTGCTATGCGGTGGTGGGTCTCGGAATTGCCTGCGCCGTCCTCATCCTGATTACGCGCGCCTACGTGTCGGTCTCCACTGCCGAGGTGAATGCTTTCACGGCCATCTTCGGGGCTGTGGGTGCCTCGGTGGGGGCTGCGATCCTTCCTGCGCGCGTCACCTTCGCCCGCGAGTTCGCCGACGAGACCGTCGGTTGCGTGCGCCTCTCTCAGCGTACGGCGGCGGCTGCGCTCCTGCTCGATCTGCAGGACAAGGAATGGGAAGTCCCCGAGCACGTGAGAGAACAGGCGAAGCGTCTCGAAAAGCGCAGCAAACCCGCCCCTGCGGCCGCTACCGATCCTGCCTTGCGAAACGACGAAGAGTAGGCGGGTGCCCTATGCCCGGCGGGCGCATAACCGACGAGGACATCCAGAAGGTTCGCGACGCGAGCGACATCGTCGCCGTGTTCAACGAGCGCGTTCCCGTGAAGCAGCGCGGCCGCGACTTCTGGTGCTGCTGTCCCTTCCATAACGAGAAATCGCCTTCGTGCAAGATCGACCCTGCTTTGCAGCTGTGGCACTGCTTCGGTTGCGGTGAGGGCGGGGATGTGTTCGCATTCATCATGAAGGCTGAGGACCTCTCGTTCCCCGAGGCGGTCCATAGGCTTGCTGAGCGCGCGCATATCGATATCGTCGAGGTGGGCGGAAAGCCTGCCGCACCCGCGAGCAAGAAAGCGCGCCTGAAAGATATATGCAAGGCGACCGCCGAGTTCTACCATCTCCAGCTCATGCGTTTGAAGTCGCCCGAGGCGTCGGCTGCGCGCGAGTACCTTTCGGGGCGCAACTTGGGCGGCAAGGTCCCTCATGACTGGAACCTTGGGTTCGCCCCCGGGCGCGGCGTGCTCACGCGCCATCTTTCATCGAAAGGCTTCAAGGCCGACGAGATGGTCGAGGCGAACGTATGCAGCCGTGATTCCCAGGGCAAGCTGCGCGATCGTTTCTACAACCGCATCATGTTCCCCATAAACGACGTGGCGGGAGACTGCATCGCGTTCGGTGGGCGCGTCGTCGGGAAAGGGGAGCCGAAATACCTCAATTCCCAGGAGACGCCGCTGTTCCACAAGTCGCAGGTGCTCTACGGTCTCGACAAGGCGAAAGTCGCCATGGCGTCGAGCGGCGTCGCCATCGTGTGCGAAGGATACACCGATGTCATCGCGCTTCACGAAGGGGGAGTGCGCAACGCGGTGGCCACGCTCGGCACGGCGCTCACCATGCGCCACATTCGCATCCTCGGACGTCATGCGCAAAAGAAGATCGTCTATCTCTTCGACGGTGACGCCGCAGGTCAGAAGGCGGCCGACCGAGCACTGGAGTTCATCGACTCCTCGATGACGCCCGAGGCGGGCAAAACGAGGATCGAGCTGTGCGCCGTCACCCTGCCCGACAACCTCGACCCTGCTGAGTATATGGCCTCGCACACTGCCGTCGAGCTTGAGGAGCTCATCGAGCACGCGCAGCCGCTTTTGAGGTACGGTATCGATCGTCGCCTTGCCGCGCACGACCTCTCGAGCGCAGAGGGCAGGTCCGCCGCGCTCGCATCGGCGCTCTCGGTGCTCGCCCCCATCAAAGACTCCCTGCTCGCGAAGGACTACGCCATCCAAATAGCCGGGCGTACCCGCGCTCGCGAGGAGGATGTGCTCGAGGCGCTCTCGAAGCTTGCGCCCCCTGCGCGCTACCGCGAAGCAGCAGATGAGGAAGCGGCGGCTCAAGCCCCCGTTCCCGTCCAAGCGTCGCAGCGTCGGGCGCTTTCGAAGACCGAGCTCAATCGTCTGCGCCTTGAGCGCGAGCTTCTCAGCGTGCTCGCCCAAAGCCCGCTTATCGCGCTTGCCCATGCGGATTCCCTCGCGCAGACCAAGTGGCACGACCCGCTGCATTCCGCCATCGCGTCGAGCATTCTCGACACGCTCATGTCCGATCCTGCCGCAAGCGCTGCGGCGATCGTGTCGAACGCGGCTGCCGTCGATGGCCGTGCTGGGCGTGTTCTCACTGCGGGGGGCAACTCCACCGAGACGGCGTCCCCCGAAGAGGTCGCACGCTTCCTCGCCGAAGAACTTGCCATCGGCGATGCCGAGGACGCGATCGAGGAGCTCCGCTGTCAACTTGCCGACGAGTCGCTTAAAGGGACCGAGGAATACGACTTTCTTTTCCAGGCCACGACGGCGCTTCAAAAGGAGCTGCTCGAGAAGCGCCTTGCCCACAAGCCCGTCGCGCACGAGGGCCGTCTGTAGTTTGCAAAACCCCGTAAAGTCTTGCGTGCGGTACACCGATGCGTAAATACGCTCTGGTATAATTAGGCATGCTTGTGAATAAGGAGGTGCACCCATGTCCCATATGGTTCTCTGGCTCGTCGTGGCCGCCGTCATGGCGCTTATCGAGGCCTTCTCGTTCGGGCTCATCACGATGTGGTTCGTCGTCGGCGCGCTCGTTGCCTTCGTCGCCGATCTGCTCGGTGCGAGCTTCGTCGTGCAGATTGTCCTGTTCCTCGTGGTCTCGGTGCTCTGCCTCATTCTCCTTCGCCCCGTCGTCGTGAAACACCGCAACCGCGGGCACTCGGCTGAGCCCACGCTCGTCGGCGAGCGCGGTGTCGTGTGCGACGCCGTCGACAACGATGGGCTGACGGGCAGGGTCGAGCTTTCCGACCATATGACCTGGTCGGCTCGCTCCGCTACGGGGGAGGTCCTTCCTGTGGGCACGCGCGTCGAGGTCGTTGCCCAGGAGTCCATCAAGCTTATCGTCAAACCGTGTGAACCGGAAGCGTAAACCGTCCGCTATCGAAAGGAAACGCTATGCCACTGCTCACCTTCCTCATCGTGCTCGTCGTCATTGTGGTGGTCTTGGCCGTCACCTGCGTGAAGATCGTTCCGCAGGCTGAAGCCGCCATCGTCGAGCGTCTGGGATCGTATCTCACCACCTGGAACAACGGCCTCCACATCAAGGTTCCCTTCATCGACCATGTGCGCATGGGGATCTCGCTCAAGGAGCAGGTCTTCGATTTCCCGCCGCAGCCGGTCATCACGAAGGACAACGTCACGATCTCGATCGACACGGTCGTCTTCTTCAAGATCCTCGACCCGAAGCTCTTTTGCTACGGCGTGGAGAACCCCATCGTCGCTATCGAGAACCTCTCCGCCACCACGATCCGCAACATCATCGGCGAGCTCGACCTCGACACGACGCTCGTCTCCCGCGACACCATCAACGCGAAGATGCGTTCCATCCTCGACGAGGCGACCGACGCGTGGGGCATCAAGGTCAACCGCGTCGAGGTGAAGAACATCACGCCGCCCGCCGCCATCCAGCAGGCGATGGAGAAGCAGATGAAGGCCGAGCGAGAGAAGCGCGAGGCAGTTCTTTTGGCAGAGGGCCAGAAGCAGAGCGCAATCACGGTCGCTGAGGGCGAGAAGCAGGCGCAGATCCTCTCCGCCGAAGCAGAGAAGCAGGCGATCATCCTTGCTGCGGAAGCTGAGAAGGAAAAGCAGATCCGCGAGGCAGAAGGTGAGGCCGAGGCGATCCGCAACGTCCAGCGCGCAACCGCAGAGGGCATCGCGATGGTGCGCGAGGCGGGTGCCGACAATGCCGTTTTGACGCTTCAGGCATACGAGGCCCTGAAGTGCGTCGCGAATGGCCGCGCAACCAAGCTCATCATCCCCTCCGATATCCAGGGAATCGCGGGCCTTGCGGCGTCGATCAAGGAGATCGTGACCGACGACCCCAATGCCCCGAAGCAAAGCGAGACGCCGAACGCGTAGGTGCGTTTTGGGCCCATGCGGGCCCGCATTCCGCAGATTTGTGTTCGTTTCCCGCTCAACCTGGCACTTTGGGTGGACAGGCGCGGGCGTGCTTGCCACAATGTCGCAAGCGAAATAGTCGGGCGCGCTCTATCGGCGCGCCCGCATGTCAATCGAATAAAGGACGTGTTGCCAGTGGTCAGTATCGTTATTGCCCCCGACCCGCTTCTTCGCCAGGTGTGCGAGCCGTGCACGCCGGGCGACCACAGCTTGAAAAAGCTCGCCAAGCAGATGGCGCGAGCTATGTACAACAACAACGGTTGCGGAATTGCAGCTCCCCAGGTCGGCGTGACGAAACGCCTGGTCGTCATCGATGTTGACGACTCCAATGAGCAAAATCCCATCGTTTTGGTCAACCCCGAGATCATGGAGCTCAAAGGCGAGCCCGAAACGCAGGGCGAGGGCTGCCTGTCCTGTCCCGGCATCACCGTTCCTGTTTCCCGCAAGCCCTGGGCCCGCGTTCGCTACTACGACCTCGACGGAGAGATGTGGGAAATCGAAGGCGATGGCCTTCTCGGGCGCTGTCTTCAGCATGAGATCGATCACTTGAACGGACGCACGCTTTTCGAGTCGTGCGACCCCCTGACGCGCATCCGCGCGCTCGAAGCCTATGACGAGGCGCGCAAGAAGGGCGCCAAGCCGGGCGACACCTCCATCGAGGTGGATTGAATGCGCATCGTCTTCATGGGCACGCCGAACTTTGCGGCAACCATCCTTGAGGATCTCTCGCAGCACTATAACGTCGTCGCCGCGTACACGCGTCCCGATGCGGTTCGCGGACGGGGCAAAAAGCTCGTCGCATCTCCCGTGAAGGAAACCGCGATGAGCCTCGGTATTCCTGTCGAGCAGCCGACGACCTTCAAAAACCCCGAGGCTATCGCCACGCTCGAGCAATATCGGCCCGACTTCATCATCGTTGCGGCATACGGTATGATCCTGCCTGTCGATGTTCTCGAGTGCCCTACGTATCATTGCCTGAACGTGCACGCCTCGCTTCTGCCCCGCTGGAGGGGTGCGGCTCCAATCGAGCACGCGATCCTCGCCGACGACGAGGAGACGGGCGTGTGCATCATGCGCATGGAGGAAGGCCTCGATACCGGTCCTTTCTGCGTATGCCGGACGCTCGATGTGGGGGAGAAGACCCTTCCCGTGCTTGCCGACGAACTTGCGAATTTGGGATCGCATGCCCTTCTGACGGCTATCATGCAGATTCTGCGCGGGCAGGAGCGTTGGGTCGTGCAGAAGGAATCCGACGCAACCTATGCCCACAAAATCGAGAAGGGCGAGCTCGATTTGAATCCGGCACTCGGCGTTGACCTGCTTGCGCGTCGCGTCCGCGCATCGAGCGCGGGTCATCCGAGCAAATGCGTGATGCTCGGCAAAGGCGCGACAATCATTGACGCATGCCGCGCCGACTACGATGAGCAGGGGAAGGTTGCTGCAAGCGGCCTTGGTGCGGGGCAGGTGCGCTTCGCCTCGAAGCGGCTTCTGCTTGGGTGTGCAGATGGCGCGCTCGAGGTCTTCCGCTTAAAACCAGATGGAAAGAAAGAAATGGATGCCCAGGCATTCGCGGCAGGAGCTGCGGCGCTTCATGGGCACGACGGAGAATGGACGGCACAACATGCCTGATGGCAACAACCAGCATAACGAAGAACATCGCGGCAACGGCGGCGCGAAGCGCCAGGGATCGCAAGATCGCCGCGGCCGCTCGAACTCAGGTTCCTACGGTTCGAAGGGAAGCGGCGACCGCAGGGGCTCTTATAAGGGCTCGCGCGACGGCGGCAAGGGCGGCTATGGCAAGCGCGACTCGCGCGGCGGTTCCTCTCGCGATGGCGAGCATCGCTCCCGCAAACCCTTCGACAACGAGCGCTCTGACAATCGCAAATCCTACGGTAAGCGAAGCGATGATCGTCGCTCGGGCGGGAAGTTCTTCTCAAAGCAAGGGGACGGCAACCGCAAGCCTTACGGCAAACGCGATGATAACCGGAAGCCCTATGGCAAGCGCGACGACAATCGCGGGCGCGACGGCGAGCGCAAATTCGAGAAGCGGGAAGGCGACCGCAAGTCTTACGGCAAACGTGACGATAATCGCAAATTCGAGAAGCGCGACGGCGAGCGTAAGCCATTCAATAAGCACGATGGCGACCGCAAGCCCTTCGAAAAGCGCGAAGGCGCAACGCGCGATTTCGACCGCGCTCCTCGCGGCGACGCCCCCTTCAAGAAAGATCGTGCGGACAATCGCGGCTTCTCGCGCAAAGACGCAGGCGAGCATCGCGGCTTCGAGCGCCGCGGGCCATGGCGTCCCAACGAACAGAACGCTGTCCTCGCCGAGGGTCGCGAGCCGCAGGAAGGCGTCTATCGCGGCGAGCTTGAGCTCGACGAGAACGGTGAGCTCAAGTACCGCAACCGCCCCAAGGGCGGCGAGCGCCGCGGCGCGAAGCACTCCTTCGGCGACAAGCCTCGCACGAGCGGCGTTGTCCACAAAGATTCCGAGCGCAGTGCCTCCCCGGCCCGTCAGGCGGCTTTGCGCGTGACGTCGATCGTCCGCGAGCGCGATGCCTTCGCCCAGGAGCTTATCCACAAGTACATCGATTCCTCCCGCATGTCCCGCGAGGACCGCGCGTTCGCGACGCGCCTCACGCTCGGTGTGGTGAGCTCGTATGGCACGCTCGACGATGTCATCAACCGCTGTCTCGACCGCGTAAGCGACATCAACGACGACGTGCGCGACGCGCTGCGCATCTCGACCTATGAGATCATCTTCCTGAAGAAGGAACCGCATGCTGCGGTAAGCCAGGGCGTCGAGCTGGTGAAGACGATCGCTCCGAAGGCGTCCGGCCTGGCAAACGCCGTCCTGCGCCGCATCGCCGATAAGGCGCACAAGTTCCCCTTCGGCGATCCGCGTACTGACATCGAAGCGTTCGCGCGCCTGCACGCCTTCCCCGAGTGGCTCGCCAAGCGTGCGCTTCTCGACTTGGGTCCCGAGGCCACGCGCGATTACCTCGCGGGGTCGAACGAGCCGGCACCCCTGTTCGTCGCAATCAATGCGGCGAAGGCGGACGAGGCCGAGGTTGTCGAGACGATCGTGGCAGCGCACGGTGATCCTGTGGCCGTGTCTGTCAACGGCGAGGATATCCCCGGGTGTTATTGCCTCTCCGAGGGGCGTGTGCTCTTCGACGGGCGCGTCCGCCATATGATCCAGACAGGCCAGCTTCTCGTCTCCGATGCGTCTTCCCAGCAGATTGCGCGTCTTGTGCTTACCGAGGAGAAGCCCGCGTCGCTTCTTGAGGTCGGCGCTGGCCGCGGGACGAAGACCGTCCTCATCCAAAGCGACGCCCAGCGACGCTACGGCTCGCAGATCGACGAGTACGTGACCGTCGACAACCTGGAGTTCAAGACGAACATCACTGCCGAGCGCGCGGAAGAATACGGCATCCATGTCTCCGAGTCGATCACCGGCGACGCGACGGTACTTGACGACGTGGTAGGCGAGCGTGCCTTCGACGTCGTGTTCATCGACGCTCCGTGCTCGGGTCTGGGCACGCTGCGCCGCCACCCGGAGATCCGCTGGCGTTTGAACCCCGAGAAGATCGACGAGTTCGCAAAGACCGGCTTGGCGCTTCTGAAGTCCGCCTCGACCCATGTTGCCCCGGGCGGCAGCATCGTCTTCTCCACGTGCACCATCACGCGCGCCGAGAACATCGATGTCGTGAAGGCGTTCCTCGCAAGCGACGAGGGGGCTTCGTTCTCCTTGGCCCCGATTGGCGGGGCGCCGTGCTTCAACCCCGCGCTCAAACCGGGCTCGCCCGATGCCCACTTCGCCGTGCGACTTGTGAAGGCGGCGGAGTAAAAAATCCCCCAATCGCGGGGGCCTGCCTGATGCGGCGGCTATCCATATGACGGTTAGCCGCCGTTTGCATATCAAACTACTTCCATTTCGCAACGTTGCGATACAATTCATGCGTTAGGCATCGTTTTAGATGCATCG
>JAUNWQ010000147.1 GCA_030540225.1 Coriobacteriia bacterium
TAACCCCTTCCTGCCACTCGGGCGTATAGCTTGCCACATGCTCGCGCAAGCACGCGAACGCCGTCTTGCACGCCACGCCCCCGACTTCATGCACGCCGTCGAGCTCCATGCGCGCCACAGGAGACGCCTGCTCACCAGGGGTCATGGGCGCCGCAGCTCCAGCGTCAGCATCCCACACCAGGTAGTTTCCTTCCGCATCGCGAAGGAACTCGCCCGTATCGTCGCGCACGAGGAACGGCGCCACCGTGTAGGACAAAAGGAAGTTCTCGTTGTAGCGCTTGTCCTGAATGATGAGGTTCGCCATGGTAAGGGAAAGGGCTGGGTCGGAGCCTGGCTTCACAGGGATAAACTCGTCGGCAAAGCCCGCCGTGCCGTCGAACAGAAGCCCGATGTCGACGATCTTAGCGCCGTTCGAACGCGCCTCCACCAGGTGCTTTGCAATGCGCTGCTGATTTTCGATAGGATTGGCGCCCCACACGATGATGTAATCCGACGTATCGAAGTTTTTAGGATCGGTCGTCATGTACTTGTAGAAATCGCCCATGTCGAAGAACGCCGCGTAGAACGGCCCGTTGTCGAGGCCGTACCCCTGAATGGGGTCGGTCGCGCCCCAAAGCCCCATGAACCGCGAGCTCAGCACAGCAGCAAGTCCCTGCGAGGGCGGCACCGACGCCACCACGTCCCACATGGCAAGCGACTCGGGGCCGTAATCGTCGCGCAATTGCAGAAGCTTCGCGGCGATTTCGTCGAGCGCCTGGTCCCAGCTGATTTCCTCCCACTTACCCTCGCCGCGCTCGCCCGCACGCTTCAGCGGATGCAGCAGGCGCTTCGGATTGTACGGCTGACGGCACGACATAATGCCCTTTTGACAGATATAGCCCTCGTTCGCCTCCGCGCCAGTGTAGCTCGGCTTTTCGGTGCGCACGATCTTGCCGTCTTTGACGATCGTCTTGATCGCGCAGAATTCATGATCGCCCCACCCAGGACAACAGGTGTAGACGAACGACTCCCCTTGCGTCATGATTAGGCTCCTCTCGTTTTCTCCCTCTTGGCGACGCCCCATCCCAAATGCTCGACGCAAGATGTACCCAACTTGCGGCAGGCAGAATGGACGGCGCTCATTCACCCTGGGTTCATTATGAAAAGGAATTACAGCAACCGAAAGAAGCCTATAATTGCTTTCTAGACAACGATTAGTTGTGTACGAGAGCGAGAACGCATGAACATCGAAACAATCCGCTACTTCGAAGAGGTCGCCCGAGCGGAATCCTTCTACGGTGCCGCAAAGCGACTCGCCGTGTCTCAGCAGGGGTTGAACAAGGCGATTACCTCGCTTGAGCGCGAGCTATCGACAAAGCTGCTCGAGCGAAGCCGCAAAGGCGTCACGCTAACGCCAACGGGAAAGAGCTTTCTCGCGTTTGCGCAGAAGGTAACTGCAGACTACGGGGAGTTTCTCGATGCGCTCTACAACCCCGACGAGGAGCAAAAACGGGAAGAGGACCCCTTCAATATCCACGTCACGCATTACTCGGCGCAAATAGCCTCAGCGACGCAGGCGTACGTCGACCTGCTCGCGCGGTGCTCGTATATCGAGGAGCCTTTCGAGAAAATCGTCTCGCGCACATGCCTGTCAGACGGCACTGACCTGGGTTTTGTCGACCTTCACGCCAACAGCGCACTCGATCTCATCGCGAGCACGGAGCTTGCGTTCGACCCCGTCCTTCGCACGCAATTGGGAGTCGTCTGCCATGCGACGTCATCGTATGCCCGAAGAGAGTCCCTTCGTCGACGCGAGGTGGCTGGTGCACCCTGCGCGACAGACGCCTCGCGAGAAGCGGCGCAGCAGATCGAATGGCTGTTTCGCGATTATCCGCTGCGGAATGTGAGAATGAGCGTCGCAAGCCCGCGCATGCTCATCCGCTTCGTCCATTCGCGCGATGACGCTGTGGCTTTTCTTGACTCGTTCAGCTATCACCTAGCGCTCGAAGACGCAGCCATGCCGACAGACGGCCTCGCCTTCGTGCCCCTCTCGACCCCGGAATCGATGAGCTACGTGGGATTTCTTTACCCCAAGCACATTCGCCAAAAGCCGCGCGTGCAGCACGCCGTGAGATTGCTCAATCGATATCTCGAGGAGAATCACGCCGACTACCTGGAGCAATACCCCGTGTAGGGGAAGCGCCACCCCCTGGCACGCCTTTTCCCCACTGACTTTCTTCTCGAGAAGCAAGGCATGCGGCTTTCCGACTTGTAATCCGTCAAGGGCCATCAGCGAAATCGTTGCCCGCCAGAAAAAGAAAGCACGTCCCGGTTCGTGGCTTATCAAGGACCATAGCCAGAACTGCCGACCAGCCCGAGAATTATACAATCCCCTCTTCTCACCTTTCTTCTCGGAAAACGAGGTGCGAGGGACAAAAATTGCCGATATGCGAGTCCTCGATCCCGAAGGCAACCGCTCGCTCGCACTTCTGCCGACATTTCCCCAGGTCAATTTTTCTGAAAGGAAGCCAGTCTTCTGGCAGTCCTCAC
>JAUNWQ010000045.1 GCA_030540225.1 Coriobacteriia bacterium
GCGGCAACGATGCCCGCCTGTCGCAAAAGCTCGCCGAGCGTCGCAAAATCGTTCTCCAACGCCTCACGCTTGCTGCCGTCGTAGAGCGCGGCCGCGGGATGGTAGATCGGGAAGACGCCGAAGCGGCCCGCATGCTGCAAGGTCCCATGCAGCCGCGTGATTCCCACCTCGGTCTTCAGGATGAACTGCGTGGCAAACTTGCCGAGCGTCACGATGAAGTCGGGCATGATGGTTCGCGTCTGTTCGCGCAGGAAAGGCGCGCACAGCTCGATTTCCTCAGGCCTTGGGTCGCGGTTTCCGGGAGGACGGCATTTCAGCACGTTCGCGATGTAGACGTCATCGCGGGAAAGCCCCGCGATCGCAAGCAGGTCGTTGAGCATGTGCCCAGCGGCGCCCACGAATGGCTCGCCCTGTAAATCCTCATTGCGACCAGGCGCTTCCCCCACGAAAAGCACGCGCGCGCGAGGATTTCCCACCCCGAACACCGTTTGCGTGCGCCCCTGCGAAAGCGGGCAGCGGCGACAATTTTCCACCGCGGCGCGAATCTCGGAAAGGGGTATGTGCGGCTTACCCATCTATACGTACACCTTCGGCAGGCGCATTCCAAAGGCGCAAGCCAGCTCGTAGTGGATCGTGCCGAGCTTGTTCGCCATGTCGTCGAGCGTCACCACAGAGTCGCCCTGGCGGCCGACGATAACCACTTCATCGCCGATCTGCGGGTCGAGGCGGCGGCGGGTGCCGTACGTGCGCAAGTCGACCTCGAACATGCACTGGTCCATGCAGATGTTGCCCACCTGGCGCACGCGCGTGCCGTCGACGATGAAGTCGGTGCGACCGGAAAGCCCACGGTTCAAGCCGTCCGCATAGCCGACAGGCACCGTGCAAATCTTCACGCTGCCGGGGCTGCGGTAATTCAGCCCGTAGCTCACGCCCTCGCTCATGGGAAGCGTGCGCGTGTCGGTGATGCGCGCATGAACGCTCATCGCGGGTTTGAGGTTGATCATCGAGCGCGTCTCCTGGCAGGTGTGCAGTCCGTAGAGCGACACGCCCCACCGCACCATGTCGAAGTGGACCTGCGGATAGCGAACCGTCGCAGCGGAGTTCGCGCAGTGCACGATGCCGGGGTCGATGCCCACCTCGCGCAGTGCGGAAATCGCCTCCGTGAAGCGCTTCACCTGGATACCGAAGTCGAGCGTCCCCTCGCAGTCCGCCGTCGCGAAGTGCGTGAACGTGCCCACCAGATCGAGCGCGCGATGGAAGCTCACCTTTCGCATGAAATCGACCACATCGTCGTAGCGTACGCCGATGCGGTTCATACCCGTGTTTACCGCCAGGTGGAACGGCGCGCGAATGCCGTACTCGTCGGCCTTCTCGGCGTAGGCGATGGCGAACTCGGGCGTGTAGATGGACGGCATGATCTTGTAGGCGAGCAGCAAGGGCGCCGCCGTAGCAGGGGGTTCGGACAGAAGCACGATCGGGGCTCCCACCATGCCCTCGCGCAGCTTGATGCCCTCGTCGATCGTAGCCACAGCCAGATAGTTCGCGCCCGATTGCAGCGCGGTCTTCGCAACACGCACGGCGCCGTGACCGTACGCGTCGGACTTCACCACGGCAAGAAGACGCGTGCTCGGCTTGATAAGCGATCGCGCGACACCGACGTTGTGGCGGATGGCCGAAAGGTCGATTTCCACCCATGACCAGCGACGATCGGTTTCGGGAATCAGAGCTAGCTGGTCGGGATCGAACACGGGCTTTTCCGCCTGCTCATCCTGGGCGCCAGCCGCGCTCGTCTGATCGGGGGCCATCACGCCAGACCTCCGTGCAGATTGTTGTTGCTGTTGAGCTTTGCGAGCGAACCCCGTGAAGCCGTTGATGAGCTCCTCCACCGCTTCCAAGCCTTTCTCGTAACCTGTAATCGGTAGCAAAGTATAGCACTCATGAAAAACGCGCCCGAGCAATCAGGCTGTTCGGGCGCGTTTCGAAACAAAGCGGAAATAAAGCGGCAGAGAAATTAGTGCCCGCCGCCGGCCATCATCTTCACCGCATGGGGAAGCGCAGCGACGATGCCGTCCCAATTCTCGCGGGCGGCCTTCTCGCTTCCCGGCAGGTTGATAACGATGGAGCTACCGCGCTGCATGCAGATTGCGCGCGAGAGCATCGCGTAGGGAGTGATCTGCAGGCTGTGGTAGCGCATAGCCTCGGCGATACCGGGAACCTCGCGCTCGCACACGTCGCGCGTCGCCTCGGGGGTGTTGTCGCGCGGGGACAAGCCGCTTCCACCGCAGGTGAGCACGATGTCGACCTTCAAATCGTCGGTGCAGCGCTTGATGGCGGCGGCGATTCCGGCGCGATCGTCCTTCACGATCATGTGCGTACGGCAGGCCCAGCCTTGCTCCTCGATCAGCGATTCAAGCGCGTCACCTGCGGTATCGCACTCAGGGCCGCGCGTATCGGAACAGGTGATGATGGCGAATACCGGCTTCTCGACACTCATGGTTTTATCCTTTCATCTTCCATCGGCGCCTCTGCGGCGCGAAATCGTAGGGTTTTTAGATCAGCACTTCCTCGGAGACGTCGAGCAGCATGCAGTCGATCATCGAACCCGCTGCGCGAGATTCCAGCCCCTCGGGCATGATCGCCATGCAGTTGCTGCGCTGGATCGGCCCGAAAAGCCCCGAGCTCTGGTTCTGCGCAGGGGTGACCAAGTACCCTTCGTCGTCTTTCGTGAGCGTCGCGCGCAAGAAAATGCGTCGCGGATCCTTCTTCTTGGTGTCCCGGGACAAACGCGCGCGAACGACGGGGCGGTTGAAGTGGCTATAACCCTGCATCTTGCGCAGCGCCTGGCGGACGATCATCTCGAAACCGCAGTACGCCGCGGCGGGATTCCCGGGAAGGCCGAAGACGGGCGTACCCTTCACCAGGCCGAACGTCTGGGCTTTGCCGGGACGCATGTTCACGGTGGTCATGAGCAGCTCGCCCGTTCCCTCAACCACCGGCTTGATGAAGTCGAAATCGCCGTTTGCGGCACCGCCGGTCGTGATCACGAAATCATAAGTTTCCACCGCGTCGAGCACCGTCTTCTCAAGCGCCTCGTAGGTATCCTCCACGATGGGAAGAATGGCGGGAATGCAGCCGGCCGCCTTTGCGCATGCCGCGATGGCAAGGCTGTTCGAGTTGCGGATCTTGCCAGCAGAGGGGACCTCGGAGGGGTCGATGAGCTCCGACCCTGTTGCCGCGATGGCGACCTTCGGGCGTCGATAGACCGGCACCTGCAACACGCCACAGCCAGCAAGGAAGCCGACGCCGGCGGAGGTGATGACCTCGCCTGCATGGACGATGACCTCGCCTGCATGGGCCTCTTCGCCCGCTTCGCGAATGTTGTTGCGCAGTTTAGTCGGGGCGGTGAAGGAAACGCGGCTGCCCGGCTTGCCGTCGCCCGAAACGATGCCGACGACCTCGTACTTCACCACTGCATCCGCGGCGTCGGGAACGGGCGCGCCCGTCATGATGCGCACGCACTGGCCCACCTCGATTGGCCCGTCGTACACCTCGCCTGCACCAATCTCTGCAATGACGTCGAGTTCCACCGGCTCGTCCTCGCTCGCGCTCTCGAGCTCTGCCGCATGCACCGCGAAGCCATCCATCGCCGAGTGGGCGAATGGCGCGATATCGATGTCGCTCGCCAAATCGGCGGCCGACACGCGGCCCACGGCGTCGAGAACCTCAACCACCTCCGTCGAAAGCGGCGCCACGTTCGCGAGAACGAGCGCTTGCGCCTCTTCCAGAGAAATCATCTCTGCCATCGAATCCCCTTTCATAGAAAAACGCGCCGCCGCGAAAGCGACGGCGCGCACACGTTCGATGGCATCTATTATAGCGTTTCGACTCGAAAGGCCACCGAGCGATTTCTTCTTACGCTTGCGGCACCTTGATGTTGTAGAACGCGGAAAGACCAGCGTATTCGGCCTGATCGCCCAGCTCTTCCTCGATACGGAGAAGCTGGTTGTACTTCGCGACGCGATCGCTTCGGCACGGCGCGCCGGTCTTGATCTGGCCGGTGTTGCAGGCAACGGCCAAGTCGGCGATGGTCGTGTCCTCCGTCTCGCCCGAGCGATGGCTCATGACGCACGCATAGCCCGCGCGCTTCGCCATCTCAATCGCCTCGAGAGTCTCGGTGAGGCTGCCGATCTGGTTCACCTTGATGAGGATCGCATTCGCGCAGCCAAGCTGAATGCCCTTCGCAAGGCGTTTGGAGTTCGTTACGAACAGGTCGTCGCCGACGAGCTGCACCTTGTCGCCGATGCGATCGGTCAGCGCCTTCCAGCCGTCCCAGTCCTCCTCGGCCATGCCATCTTCGATGGAGATGATGGGGTACTTCTCGACGAGCGCTGCCCAGTAGTCGACCATTTCGGCGCTGGAAAGCTCGCGGCCTTCGCCCTTAAGCTCGTACTTGCCCGTCTCGACGTTGTAGAACTCGGTGGAAGCCGGGTCCATCGCGAACATGATGTCGACACCTGGCTTGTAGCCTGCGGCCTCGCATGCGCGGACGATGTACTCGAGCGGCTCCTCGTTGGTGGTGAAGTTCGGCGCAAAGCCGCCCTCGTCACCCACGCCACCGCCAAGGCCGGCCTCATGCAGGACCTTCTTCAGCGTGTGATAGATCTCCGCACACCAGCGCAGCGCCTCGGCAAACGTGGGCGCGCCAACCGGCATGATCATGAATTCCTGGAAGTCGACGTTGTTGTCAGCGTGCACGCCGCCGTTCAGGATGTTCATCATCGGCGTGGGAAGCACATGCGCCCCGATGCCGCCGACGTACTTGTACAGGGGAAGCTGCGCAGATTCGGCTGCCGCCTTAGCGCAGGCAAGCGATGCGCCCAGAATGGCGTTCGCGCCGAGCGCACCCTTGTTGTCGGTGCCATCAATCTCGAGCATCGTCGCGTCGATAGCGCGCTGATCATCGGCCTCGAAGCCGATAAGGGCCTCGGCGACTTCCTCGTTGACATGGGTCACAGCGTCCAGAACGCCCTTGCCCATATAGCGATGCGTGTCGCAATCGCGCAGTTCGACAGCCTCGAATGCGCCCGTCGACGCACCGGAGGGAACCGCAGCGCGACCGAACGAGCCGTCGTCAAGCGCCACTTCAACCTCAACCGTCGGGTTTCCGCGAGAGTCGAGAACCTCACGCCCGAATACGTCGATGATCATGCCCATGCAAAACCTCCCTGAAGGATTCTTTTCGTCCGACCGACGCAAACGCGGCCGAAACCTAACAGGGAAACTATACCACTACAACCGCGAATAGCTTCGCACCTGCACCCGAAGCGCCCGCCTTGGCACGTTTGCGGGAAAGTGCGCAGACGGAGCGGCGTTCTAGAAGAAGAGGGCGAGAAGCACACAGGCCGCAATGCCAGCGACGATTGCCGCCGCCCCCCGAATGCCGAGATGCGATTCCTCAAGGGCGCTTCGACGCCCATCCTTCGTCGGAGCGCCGTAGCAGCGTGCGTCCATGGCTGCTGCCAGGCGATCTGCGCGCCGGAAAAGCGCGACGAAGAGCGCGACGAACACGCGCCCCCAGGCGCGCAACGTCTCAACGACGCCCGACCCCGAGAAGCGGGCACATCGCGACCACTGCGCATCGTGAACCTGGCACAACTCCTCAGCCGTCACGGGAATGAAGCGAAGCGCGATCGAGAGGGCGCACGCAGCATCGTCAGCGGGAAGCGGCGTGCGTTTGAGGGGAGCCATGAAGCTCGATGCAGCGCTCATCATCTCCGTCGAGGTCGTCGTGAAGCTTACAAGCAGGCTTGCATACACCAAAACCACGACGCGGATCGCGTTAAACGCCCCCTTGGCGAAGCCAGCGGGAACGAAGCCGAACGACCCGGCAAGGGCAATGGGATCGAACGCCGCGAAAGGAGCGGCCATGGACACCTCGGCGCCCGAAAGGTATATCGGCAACGAAACATCCCAGGTGAAGGAACAGAATGCAATGGCAATGGCAACCAAGACGTACGTCGGCGCCGCAAGCACGAAGACGCTTCTGAAGGGGACGCGACTTATCGCGTGAGCGAGCGTGTACAGCACCGCAGCAATCGCGAGCCCCGTCCAAGTCTCAAGGAGAAACAGGGTGATCGAGTACGCGAGGAGCAGCGCGATCTTCACGCGCGGATCAGCACGATGGAGAGGCGATGCCCCGAAATGATATGTCTTCACAGCTAAATGCACGCAAGCAGTATACCGACCAAAGCGCGCAGGACAGCGTTAGTCGGCCCAAATGCAAAAAGAGAGCCGAGGCAATGCCTCGGCTCTCTCGTACATCCCATAGGGGAAAGGCTATTCAGCCTTCTCCTCGGTTGCGGCCTCCTCGGCAGGAGCAGCTTCCTCAGCTGCATCTTCCTCAGCGGGAGCAGCCTCTTCGGCAACTTCCTCGGCCTTGGCTTCATCAGCAGCCTCGACCTTCTTCGGAGCAACCTTCTTGGCAGCCGGCTTCTCCTCGGTCTTGGTCTTCTTGGAAACAGGCTCAGTGCACAGCTCCATGATGACCATAGGAGCATTGTCGCCCTTGCGGAAACCCAGCTTCATAATGCGGGTGTAGCCGCCCTGGCGATCGGCGAACAGGCCCTGCTCAACCTTCTCGAAGATCTCGCGAACGAGCTCTTTGTCGTTGCCAAGAGCTGCGATAGCGAGACGACGGGAATGCAGGTCGCCCTTCTTCGCCCAGGTGATGATTTTGTCGACGTCAGGACGGATCTCCTTGGCGCGCGACTCGACCGTCTTGATGCGGTCGTTCAGGAAAAGGGCTTTGACAAGGCTGCGCTTCATAGCCTTAGTGTGGCTCCAATCGGTGCCGAGCTTGCGCCCCTTCTTGTTGTGTCTCATGATCTCGGTCTCCTATTGCTTCAAATTGAGGTCCATGGAAATGAGTTTGTCCTTCACTTCCTCGATGGACTTCGCACCAAAGTTCCTGATGTTCAGCAGGTCGTTCTCGGAGAACTCGACGAGCTGACGGACGGAATGAATGCCAGCGCGCTTCAGGCAGTTGTAGGAGCGGACGGAAAGGTCCAGGTCCTCGATCTGCTTGTCGAGCTCGGCATTGGACTCCTGACCCTCGGGCGCGAAGATGGAGGGAGCTTCCTCCCCTTCTTCCTCGTCGGTATTCGAAAGGCTCAGGAACGCGCCCATGTACTGATTCACGATGTTCGCAGCACGGCACACGGCCTCAGTCGGGGCGATGCTACCGTCGGTCTCGACTTCGAGGACGAGCTTGTCGTAGTCGGTACGCTGGCCAACGCGCGTGTCGGACACGTTCAGCGTGCAGCGGCGAACCGGCGAGAACAGCGAGTCGACATGGATGACCCCGATGGGATCCTCCGTGCGCTTGTTGCGCTCGGCGGAGACGTAGCCGCGGCCGACGCCGATGCGAATCGTCATGTCGAGCGTGCCGCCGTCGGCGACCGTCGCGATGACGTGCTCGGGGTTCACGAGCGTGAACTCGGTCGGGACGTCGAGGTCGGCGCCGGTAACCGTGCACGGACCCTCGGCGAGCACGTGAGCAGTCGCCTCGGTGACGTCGTCGTTCAGAGCCGAGAAGACAAGGCCCTTCACGTTCAGCACGATGTCGGTGATGTCCTCGATAACGCCCTCGGCCGTGGTGAACTCATGCTGCACGCCCTCGATCTGGATGGCGGTCGCTTTCGCGCCGTCAAGGGAGGAGAGCAGCACGCGACGCAGGCTGTTGCCAAGAGTGTGGCCATAACCGCGCTCGAGAGGCTCGACGATGTAACGAGCCACCGTGTCGTTGACTTCTTCCGTTGTTACAGTAGGCCTCATGAACTCTGTCATGTTTTAAAAGCCTCCTTACTATGCTGCGATTACTTCGAGTAAAGTTCGACAATAAGCTGTTCGTTAATGTCCAAATCGATTTGATCGCGCTGCGGAAGGGCCAACACGTTGCCCTGGAGTTTCTCGATGTCAACCTCGAGCCAAGCAGGAACCTCGAAACGAGCGTTGGAAACGAGAGCGCTCTTGATGACGAGGAGCTCCTTGGATTTCGGAGCCACGGAGACGACGTCGCCGGCCTTCACGCGGTAGGAAGGAACGTCGACACGACGGCCGTTGACCATGATGTGGCCGTGGGTGACGATCTGACGAGCTTCCTTGCGGGTACGGGCGAAACCGAGACGGAAGATGACGCTGTCGAGACGGGACTCGAGGATGCGCATCAGGTTCTCGCCGGTGATGCCGGGCATGGCCTTTGCCTTCTCGAAGTAGCCATGGAACTGCTTCTCGAGAACGCCGTAGATGAACTTCACCTTCTGCTTCTCGCGCAGCTGCATGCCGTACTCGGATTCCTTGCGACGACGCTTGGGCTCGCGCTTGGAGGTTTTAGAGCTGCTGTACCCCAGCACAACGGGATCAAGGCCCAGCTGGCGGCAGCGCTTAAGAACCGGAGTTCTGTTAATTGCCATGGTTATATGATCCTTTCAACTACACGCGACGACGCTTGCACGGACGGCAACCGTTGTGCGGGATGGGGGTGCAATCCTGGATGCTCGCGATTTCGAGGCCAGCTGCCTGCAGGGAGCGGATTGCGGTCTCGCGACCGGAACCGGGACCCTTCACGTAGACGGCAACCTTCTTGAGGCCGTGCTCCATCGCGGTCTTGGCAGCAGCTTCCGCAGCCATCTGCGCCGCGAACGGCGTGGACTTGCGGGAACCCTTGAAGCCGACGGTGCCGGCGGACTGCCAGGAGATCACATTGCCCTGAGGATCGGTGATGCTCACAATGGTGTTGTTGAACGTGGATTTGATATGTGCGGCGCCAACGGCAATGTTCTTGCGCTCGGAGCGCTTGATGCGCGCACGCACTTGTTTCTTAGCTGCCACTTATCTGCTCCCTTACTTCTTCTTGCCGCCGATTTGCTTACGCGGTCCCTTGCGGGTGCGTGCATTGGTGTGGGTACGCTGACCGCGAACGGGCAGACCCTTGCGGTGACGAAGGCCACGGTAGCAGCCGATTTCCATGAGGCGCTTCACGTTCTGGGAAACTTCGCGGTGCAGGTCGCCCTCAACCGTGAGGTTCTCCTGGATGTAATCGCGGAGCTTGCCGAGATCCTCTTCGGAGAGGTCCTTCACGCGGATGTCCGGGTTCACGCCGGTTTCCGCGAGGATCTTCTTGGAGGTCGTGAGGCCAATGCCGTAGATGTAGGTCAAGCCGACTTCAATGCGCTTATCGCGAGGAAGGTCGACACCAACGAGACGTGCCATAGGTTAATTCCCCTTCTTTCTTCCTAGCCCTGACGCTGCTTATGACGAGGGTTCTCGCAGATGACGAGGACCTTGCCATGGCGTCGGATGATTTTGCACTTGTCGCACATTTTCTTGACCGAAGGACGTACCTTCATTTCTCAATTCCTTTCGGTTATGCGTTCTCTTCTATATACAAACGTCCAGCCGCAGACGTTATTGCCGAGATTCGGCGAGGAATACCCGCGGGTTCCCTACTTGAAGCGGTACGTGATGCGCCCGCGATTCAAGTCGTAGACGGACAACTCGACCGTGACCTTGTCGCCAGGGAGGATCTTGATGTAGTGCATGCGCATCTTCCCCGAAATGTGGGCCAGGATCTCGTGGCCGTTCTCGAGCTCGACCTTGAACATCGCGTTCGGCAACGCTTCAAGGACCGTGCCCTCAAGCTCGATGACATCTTGTTTCGCCAACTGTGCTCTCCTCTTAATGTGGACTTAAGACAGCAACACGAGATGATATCAAACATATGAAGTTGTGTGGGAGATTTGAGCGTAAAAGCACACAAAACCAACAAACCTGTGGTTTTCGAAATACCTGCTTGCCAGGCCCGCGGTCATGCCGCGCGATTGTCGCTCCGCTTTATCCGGAGTGGAATCGCCAGGTATTCGCGCTTTCGAGAAGCGCAGCCGCCTTGTCGGCTTTTTTTGACTGATGCCAGCTTGTTCGCAGTGGCCCCAGTCGATGCTGCTTTGCTGCATCCAAGATGGCTGGGGTACCAGGATTCGAACCTAGATAGCTGGTACCAAAAACCAGAGTCCTGCCGTTGGACGATACCCCAGTCTGGATTGGTGCAGACCCAAAGCAGGTCTTACGCAATCGGAATGGTGGGCCGTCGGGGATTCGAACCCCGGGCCTTGGGATTAAAAGTCCCCTGCTCTGCCAACTGAGCTAACGGCCCTCTTATCCAATAGCGCAACTGTATATGCTAGCGGTGCTTCGGTGCCGCGTCAAGGAAAAAGTTCGCGATTCCGCAGCACGGGAACTTGCGACTGCTCGAGTCGTCCTACGCGTTTTCGCGGAAGATGACCTCGCCGGTGTTGGGGTCCATCGACTCGAGGATTGCGAGCGACTCCAGGTGATAGCCCTGCTCGCGCAGCTTGTCGCCCCCGTGTTGGAAGCCCTTCTCCACCGCGATGCCGATGCCTTCAACCGTGGCGCCCGACTCCTTCACCAGCTCGATAAGGCCGTTCAAAGCGCAACCGTTGGCCAGGAAATCGTCGATGATGAGCACGTGGTCTTCAGGGCTTAGGAACTTCTTCGAAACGATGACGTCGAAGATGCGGCCGTGGGTGAACGACTGGATCTTGGTGGAGTACATCTCGCCGTCGAGGTTGATGGACTGGGCCTTCTTCGCGAACACGACGGGCGCGTTGCCGAAATGGCGCGCGACCAGACATGCGATGCCGATGCCCGACGCCTCGATCGTAAGGATCTTGTTCACGGGCGCACCCGCAAACAGTCGGGCGAACTCCGCGCCCATCTCGTCGATCAGGTTAACATCGATCTGGTGGTTGAGGAAGCTATCGACCTTCAGCACGCCTTCCGACTTGACGACGCCATCACGCTTGATGCGTTCTTCCAAAAGCTTCATTCCGTGCCCTTTCGTGCGCTTCCGAACCAATGAATCTGCGCGAAACAGTGTAGCAGAATTAGAACACGATACCCGCAGCAGAGACAATCGCTCCTGCCACAATGCCGACGACGAGGAGTATCGCCACGATGATGAGGTTTTGCTTCGGACGGCGGTTCGCGCGGAAGAGGACGAGCAGGCCGACGCCCGCCGAGACGAGCAGGCCCGCGAACATGGCCCCCGCGCCGAGCACGCCTTCCACATACAGGTCGGCGATAACGACGCTCGCTGCGCAGTTCGGGATGAGGCCCACGATGGCCGCCACAACGACCGAAAGCGCGCTGTTCGAGCCGAGAATCTGCGCCAAAGCATCCTCGCCCACCGTTTCGAGCAGCACGTTCAAAAGCAGCGTGACGATGAAAATGAAGACCGTGACCTGGGCAGTGTGCTTGAGCGCGCTCTTCACGATAGAGGCGCCCGCATGGTCGTGATGATGTTCCTCGTCCTTTTCAGCCTCGTAGGCAAGCTCGGGATTCTCCTCGCAGGCGTGACATTCGCCGTTGCAGTGGCAGTGATCGCGCTGGCAGAGCTCGTGGATGCGTAGATGCTCTTCGGGACGATGGAGCAAGCGGAGCACACCGTCGAGCGCAAGGCCCGCGATGATGCCCACAACCACCTTCGCACCCAGGATAGCGCCCATGGTGGAAAGGGGCACCTGAGCCGCGAGGAAGATGGGGATCATCTCGTCAGAGGTGGACAAGAGCACGGCAATAAGCGTGCCGACCGTGATGACGCGACCCGCGTAGAGCGTCGAGGCAGCCGCCGAGAAGCCGCATTGGGGCACAACACCGAGCACCGCGCCAATGACGGGGCCCGCCTTCCCCGCGCGCTTGATGGCGTTTTGCGCCTTGTCGCCCGCCTTGTGCTCGAGCCATTCCATCGCTAGATAGGTGACGAACAGAAACGGGATAAGGTAGAGTGTGTCTTCTATTGAGTGTTCGAGGACATGCCCCGCGATATGCATGATTTCTTCCATAGCGAGGTATTCTAGCGCAGTGACTTTCACGCGAGCGGCAACGTGCGCGCAGTTTCGCTAAGCGACAAGAAAAACAAAAGGAGCAAACACGGCCATGATCGGAACCATCGTCAATACCGCCGCCATCGTCGCGGGAAGCGTCATCGGAAGCCTTGCGAAACGCGGGCTTGGCGAGAAATACCAGAACATCCTATTCTGCGCGATGGGTCTTGCGGCGACGGGCCTTGGTCTTCATTCCGTGGTCGAGGGCATGAGCGGAAGCGTCTATCCCGTGCTGTTCATCGCGAGCCTCGCCATCGGAGGCGTCGTGGGCACAGCGATCGACATCGAGGGACGCTTCGACCGCCTGACCGAGCGCCTGTCGAAATCGAAGGTGGACGAAAGCGGCAAAGCCAACCTCTCACGTGGTCTTTCGACTGGCATCGTGCTCTTCTGCTTCGGCACGCTTTCCATCTTGGGGCCGATCAACAGCGCGCTTTACGGCGACGAGACCTTCCTGCTTACCAACGCGACACTCGACTTCGTGACCTCGATGGTCTTAGCGTCGTCATTCGGCGTCGGCATGGCGCTCGCGGGCGTGGTGCTCTTTTGCTGGCAGGGTTCGATCTTCCTTTTGGCGCAGTGGCTCGAGCCGCTTATGACCTCGAACCTGATGTGCGAGATCACCATCGTAGGCGGATTTCTGATTCTCGCATCGGGCCTGTCCATCTTGAAAATCAAGGAGATTTCGGTCATGAATCTCCTGCCCGCACTTTTGGTGCCACCCGTTTGGTTTGCCATTCTGCCGCTTTTGCCCCTTGGGTGAGTTATATTCGCCCTCTAGCATATATCGCTCGAGTCCTGCGGGGGGCCTCAGGCGTCTCATTCCCCTTTGTCGGAGGCGATTTCCCCAATGGTTTTTTCCAGCTTGCCCCTGTAAACCGAATCGGCGGAATAGAGCACTGAACAGGTGTTATGAACCGTCACGAAATCCTTTGCGACCAAAGTCACCGCGGGCGCATTTGAGTATTTGCAGAAAAGCGCATCGTGCCCGACGCAAATTCCCATCAGGATATTCAGATCCGTCTTGGCATCGTTGAGCAGCAAAGCCTGCATGATCGGATTGCAGATAACGCAATCCTCGGCCAAAGAAGGCGCGTCGATGTTCAAGTCGGCTTTCATGTTGCTTTCCAGCTTGCAGCCAACTGCCTGCACTTCAAACCCGGCCTTTCGAAGAAGGTCTGCGAGGATGCGCGTTTCCCTTAGCATGGCCGTGCATGTTGCTATGCCGACAAGCGATGCCCCATGCAGGACGCAAACTTGATCGTGTCCTGAACACGCGTCGAGTTAACCGTCTCAGCGCTGACTATCGCGGCAGATTCCATTATGAGATGGTTCTCAGGCTCGTTGTAGAGACGCAGCGCTTCATCATGCATCTCTTTGGTGATTGATGCCTGAACGCAGAAATCAGGCGCCGTCTTGTCCAGATGTTCGCAAGCTACTACCCGGCAACTCTCGCAAGCAATACCGCTCATCGTCTTCAACGCCTTTCAACTCTTAGAGCGTGATGAGGCTCCGTCCAGTGTCGCAATACAGCACAAAATAGCACCCGGCAAAAGGAAAGACAATTCTTGACAAGCGCTCCGACCAGGGCACCTTGCGCAAAGAGCAACCGCGAAGACCCGCTTTCGCCGCCAAAGACAGCGAGGGCCCGCCCGGTGAGTTCAGATGGCGCGAAAGGTTGAGGACGCGTGCTTCGGTACGCGAGGGATTGACGCACTTTCGCCCCAAAGACAGCGAGAAGGCCCCTGGCGGATGCGGGGCGTGCGAAAGGATTTCGACGCGTACTTCGGTACGCGAGAAATCCTTGGAGCACGCATCCGCGCCGCCAGGGGCCTTCGCAGCGTCGAGCAGTTTCGCTGGCTGTAAGCCAGCGAAACTCCTTACATCATGCCCATGCCGCCGCCCTGGCCTGCTGCGGCGAGAGCGGAGAGGTCGGGACCGTCCTTGGGGATCTCGTTGATCGTGGCCTCAGTGATGAGGATGAGGCCGGCGACGGAAGCTGCGGACTGCAGCGCCGTGCGGGTAACCTTGACCGGGTCGTTCACGCCCATCTCGATCATGTTGCCGTACTCGCCGGTTGCGCAGTTCAAGCCCTCACCGGTGGGCAGGCCCTTGATCTTCTCGACCACAACAGAGCCTTCGAAGCCGGCGTTCTGGGCGATTGCGCGAATCGGGGCCTCGAGTGCCTTGCGGATGATGTCAATGCCGACGAGTTCGTCCTTATCGGTGGTCTCGATCTTGTCGAGCTCGGAGACAACGTCGAGCAGAGCGACGCCGCCGCCAGGAACGATGCCCTCTTCGACAGCTGCGCGCGTTGCCTGCAGCGCGTCTTCGATGCGGGACTTCTTCTCCTTGAGCTCGGACTCGGTTGCAGCACCGACCTTGAGCACTGCCACGCCGCCGGAGAGCTTGGCGAGGCGCTCCTGGAGCTTCTCGCGGTCGAAGTCGGACTCGGTGCGGTCGAGCTCGGCCTTGATCTGGGCGATGCGGTCCTCGATGTCCTTCTTATCGCCCGCGCCGTCGACGATGAGCGAGTTCTCCTTGGTGACCTTGACGGTCTTCGCAGTGCCGAGCATGTCGATGGTGACGTCGGCGAGCGTCATACCGAGATCCTTCGAGACGACAGTCGCGCCGGTGACGGCGGCCATGTCCTCAAGGATGCGCTTGCGGCGATCGCCGAAGCCGGGGGCCTTGATGGCGACGCAGTTGAAGGTGCCGCGCAGCTTGTTGAGCAGGATGGTGGCAAGCGCTTCGCCTTCGACGTCCTCAGCGACGAGGAACAGCGGGCGGCCGGTCTTGATGATCGACTCGAGCAGCGAGACCATATCCTGGATGTTGGTGACCTTCTGGTCGGTGAGCAGGATGAACGGGTCCTTCAGGTTCGCTTCCATCTTCTCGGCGTCGGTCGCCATGTACGGAGAGATGTAGCCGCGATCGTACTGCATGCCCTCGACGATGTTCACGTCCATGCCGAACGTCTGGGAATCCTCGACGGAGATGGCGCCGTCCTTGCCGACAGCTTCCATAGCCTCGGCGATCTTCTCTCCGATTTCGGGATCGCCCGCAGAGATGGTGCCGACGTTGGCGATCTGCTCCTTGGTGTCGATGGT
Organism: Coriobacteriia bacterium; assembly: GCA_030540225.1. Classification (GTDB taxonomy): domain Bacteria; phylum Actinomycetota; class Coriobacteriia; order Coriobacteriales; family Eggerthellaceae; genus Ellagibacter. The sequence goes on from JAUNWQ010000045.1 coordinate 15,071, forward strand.
CTGGGCGTTCGCCTTGATGGCCTCGACGACGGCGTTGGTCGCCTTCTGGATGCCGCGGCGGATGCCGAGCGCGTCAGCGCCAGCGGTGACGTTGCGCAGGCCCTCGTTGACGATGACGTCGGCGAGCAGGGTTGCGGTCGTGGTGCCGTCGCCCGCGTCGTCGTTGGTCTTCACGGCAGCCTCGCGGATGAGCTGGGCGCCCATGTTCTCAACGGGATCTTCCAGCTCGACTTCCTTCGCAACGGTGACGCCGTCGTTGGTGACGACCGGCGCGCCGTAGGACTTCTCGAGGGCGACGTAGCGGCCCTTGGGGCCAAGCGTGACCTTCACGGCATCGGCGAGCTTGGAAACGCCGGCCGCAAGAGCGGAGCGGGCGTCAGATTCGAACTTGATATCCTTAGCCATTTTTAGGCTTCCTTTCCTAGAAAGAACTCAACAACGTAAAGGACGGGCTTTGGGGTAGATCCTGGAAGCGGAATCGCTGCGCGCTCGTGCCGTATAGCCTTGTGACCAGGCGAGAAAGCGACGCGGTGCGATTTCGGGACAACCGCGGAAAGCCGTCGGGAGAGCTATTCGAAGACCGCGTAGATGTCCTCGGAGCGAAGAATCATGACCTCTTCGCCATTGACCTTGACTTCGGTTCCGCCGTACTTGCCATAGAGCACACGGTCGCCTTCCTTCACGGGCACGGGAACGAGGTTGCCGTCCTTATCGAGCTTGCCCTCGCCCACTTTGAGGACGACGCCCGTCTGGGGCTTCTCCTTTGCGTCGTGCGCGAGGATGAGGCCACCTGCGGTGGTTTCCTCTGCTTCGTCCTGCTTCACGATGACGCGATCGCCGAGCGGCTTCAGGTTCATCATTGCTTGCCTTCCTCTCATCAACCTTGAATCGATGGTTGTTAATACCGAGCTTTCGAGTGCTAGCACTCTTCGAACGTGAGTGCTAACAACATTGGGTTACTATAGCATCTGGGAAGGCGAATGCAAGCATTTTGCAGAAAACTTGAGCGATAGGGACTTAGGTTTTATCGAATCGTCACACTGCGTTCATAATTCACTTCGAACGCGGGGAGACAAGACCGCTCTCATAGGCGCACACCACGAGCTGCGCCCGGTCGTGCGCATCGAGCTTTCCCATGATGCGGGCGACGTGCGTTTTCACCGTTGCAGGAGAAATTGTTAATTCGCCTGCGATTTCCTCATTGGTAAGCCCCCGCGCGATGAGCATGAGAATCTCTCGCTCGCGGTCGGTGAGCAGCCTTATGGCCTCCCGCGCGTGCGAGCCCTGCGGCATGCCCACTCGTGGGCGCGACGCCACAAACGTCTCCACCAGACGGCGCATGATCGAGGGTTGGATGAGGGCATCGCCGCGAGCGACGATGTGGATGGCCTCGACGATGTCGTCGGGCTCGGCGTCTTTCAGCAGAAAGCCACTCGCCCCCGCGGCGAGCGCGTCGTAGACGTACTCGTCGATGTCGAACGTGGTGAGGACAAGGACGTGCGTCCCCGTGAGCAGCGGGTTTGATGTGATGTCGCGCGTGGCGTCGATGCCGTTTCGCACTGGCATGCGGATGTCCATGAGCACCACGTCGGGGCGGATCTTCTGGGCGAGGTAGACCGCCTCTTCGCCGTTGCGCGCCTCGCCCGCAACCGAAAGCCCGTCATAGGAGTTGAAGATCATGCGAAATCCACTTCTCACGAGGTCCTGGTCATCGGCGATAAGGATGCTCAACGTCTCCTCGGATGAGGCCTGATCACCTGCGGCACGGGCACCGTTGGCATCGCGTTCGCCGAAACCGGAAACCGCAGGAAAGCCCGCCGTATTCCGCCTATCTTCGCTCATAGGATTCCCCTTCCCCGCGCGAGGTACCGAAGCCCGAGGGTGCGTCGCCGACGGGAATGGACGCGCGAACGCGAAAGCCGCCGCCGGGAAGCGGACCCACGTCGAGGGTGCCGCCAAGCAACTTCGCGCGCTCCTTCATGCCGTCGATGCCGTGACCGCCCGTCGAAGGCACTCCGTCCGCGGCGCCCATCGAGCCGTCTCCGTCATCTTGCACGGTAAGCGTCGCCTTCGCGCCGTCGCTTTCGAGGGCGATCGACGCATTTTTCGCATGGGCATGACGGACGATGTTAGTCGTTGCCTCGCGGGCAATGCCGAACAGCGCGATATCGATGAACGCCGGTGTCGCGTCCCGATTGTAGCCCGACACGTCGAGCGCCGCTGCAACCCCCGCTTCTTGAAGGTAGTCCGCCAAATCCATAAGGCGCGCCGTGCCCTCGGTCGGCGTGGTCTCGGCGGAGGAATCTCCCGTCCTGAGCACGCCGATCATCGCGCGGATTTCCTCGAGCGCTTCTTTCGCGGTCTCATGCGCGAGCGACACCGCTTCCTTCGCGGCGGCGGGATCGCGCTCGATCAGGCGCTCTGCCGCTGCAGTTTGGATGCTGACCGCCGAGAGCGAATGGGCCGTGATGTCGTGGACCTCGCGGGCGATGCGAACGCGCTCCTCCTCGACGCGACGGGCCGCCACTTCCTCGCGCGTGCGCTCGGCCTCCTCGGCGCGCTGCTCGGTGGCTCGCACGGAATCACGATGGGCGCACACGGCCAGCCCGCCGAGCGCCGAGACTGCCATGAGCACAAGGTTTTGCACGTACGCCCAAAACCACAGCGCAGCCGAGGTTCCGCCGTACGTCGCCGCGGCAAGCCCTAAGGCACTCGCAACGCAGGCGATGACCGTTTCGACGCGCGAACATTCCACGACGATAGTGAACAGGGCGACCATCGGCCCGAAGACGGCGAGCGTGGAGCCATGGAAGGTGTTTTGCAGCCCGACGAACACCACGAGAGTGAACACGAAGACGAGCCAAGGGGATTTCCTGCGCGCCACGAGGGGAAACGTCGTGAGCGCAAGCGCAATGAAAGACGAGGTTGCGGGAACGACCGCCTCGATACCGAGCATGCGGCGCAAGGTCTCGTCGGGAAGAATGAGGCTCGCGGAAACCATGAGCTGCACGGCGCCGAAAGCGAAGGCGACCATCGCCACCGCGACATCGATCGCCCAATCGCGCGGGGTCATTTCCTTATTATGTATGAGTACGCTGTCCATGTCCCCATTATGCGCAAACCCCGCACGGCGCGCCATACGCCATACGGGGTATCCGAGCAAAATCAGAGTTGGAATAACGGTGAGGAATGAGCAACCCCCCGAGTTGGTGGCCAACTGAGAGAGTTGTGCGCTGCCATTTCTGAGAATAATCCAATTTGCTTTGAGCTGACCTGGGGCTTCGCTTTAGAAGGATGCCCCAGGCCGTCGTGAAGGGGAGAATCGGGCGAAAAAACGTCGCACAACGGAACTGCGGCAAAAAGTTGGACCGGTCGAACCGGTCGGAGCGGAGGCTGCATT
>JAUNWQ010000046.1 GCA_030540225.1 Coriobacteriia bacterium
TTCGGCGCCGCGCAAAGCATAAAGGGCAGCCCAATCGCGTAGAAGACGATGGGCTGCCCTCCTTCAGGTTCGCCAGTGAGAAAAACTCCTCGCCGGCGAACAATCAGTTTCGGTTCCTCATAGCTTTACGGACGCTTCGACCCGCAGTTGCCGCAGAAGGCGCCCGTATTCTGCGCGCCGCAGGAGCAGGTCCAGCTGCCGGCGGGCGCGGGCTTGGGCGACCCGCAGTTGCTGCAGAACTTGCCCGTGTTCTCGGCGCCGCACGAGCAGGTCCAGCTGCCAGCGGGCGCGGGCTTGGGCGAGCCGCAGTTGCTGCAGAACTTGCCGGTATTCTGCGCGCCGCACGAGCAGGTCCAGCCGCCTTCGCCGTTGCCGCCGCCGTTGCCGGTAGCAAATCCGCCGCCTGCAGCAACGTTGTACTGGCTTTGCGGCGTGCCGCCACCGCCCTGCTGGTTGAAGAGGCTGCCGGCGTTCATGCCGCCCGCCATGTTCGCCATGCCCATGCCCATGAAGCCCGCCATGGCGCCCGACTCGTTCGCGGCAGCCGTGCGCATCGCGTCGGACTGCGCGGCGGCGATGTTCGCAGCGGCCATAGCCGGGTCGCGCATGACCGCGGCCTTCTGCAGGTCCTTGATCATCCGCTCGTCCTCTTCGGACGCGGCGATCGTGTTCACGCCGAAGGAAGCCACCTCGATGCCGCGCAGGTCGGCCCACTTCTCGGAAAGCACCTCGTTGAGGGCGTCGGCGAGCTCGGTGGTGTGCGCGGGCACGGCGGAGTAGCGCACGCCCATGGCGGAAATCTTCGCGAAGGCGGGCTGCAGCGCCGTCAGAAGCTCGCTTTTCAGCTGCGAGTCGATCTTGTCGCGCGTGTAGGGCTCCTCCACGTTGCCACACACGTTCTTGTAGAACAGCAGCGGGTCGGTGATCTTGTAGGAGTACTCGCCGTTGCAGCGTACCGAAATGTCCACGTCAAGGCCGATGTTCGCATCGACGACGCGGAAGGGAACCGGCGTTGCCGTGCCGTACTTGTTGCCGATGATCTCCTTCTTGTTGAAGAAGTACACGCGCTGGTCTTTGCCCGTGTCGCCGCCGAAGGTGAAGCGGCCGCCCACGCGCTCGAAGGCCGTCTTGATGCGGTCGGTGATCTTGTCGTCGCCGAAGAACAGGCTCGGCTCGGAAGAGTTGTCGAACACGAATTCGCCAGGCTCGCCGCATGCGTCGACGATCGCGCCCTGCTCGACGATGATCATGTACTGGCCGTCGGCCACGGCGATGATCGAGCCGTCGGAGATGATGTTGCTCTCGCCCTTGGTGTTCGAAGAGCGGCCCTTGTCAGAGGTGCGCTTCGTGCCCTTGACCACCAGCGTGTCGGCGTTGAGCGCATCGCAGTAGAAATAGTCGCGCCAAGAATCGGCAAGTACGCCGCCCAGGGCGCCCGCGCCCGCTTTCAGAAGACCCATGATCGTTTCCTTTCCGTCGTTTTGCCTGATCGTATATTCGCTCGGGGCGCACGTCCGAAGCCGCGTGCCCCGTAGTTGCCGCTAGTCGTCGTCCTTGCTGATGCGCACGCGCGTGATGTGGGTCGTTACGTACCGGTCATTGGACCCGGTGAGCGTGAGCCCTTCCATCGTGATGTAGCCCCGCGCGTCGGTCTGCTCGCGGGCCGTCTTCATCTGATTGTAGAAGGCGATGCACACGAAGGTCGCGATGGCGAGCGGGATTCCAAAATCGACAAGCACGCTCGTGAGCTCGTCGTCGAACTGGAACACCGATACGTCGAGCCCGAGCAAGATCGCCATGCACACGAGGAAGATGCCCAAAAACCACAGCACCACCTTCAGGGGCGACACTGGCAAGTCGCCGATGAAGCGCCCCGTCTGGCCGTTCATGGCGAACAGGAAGTCTTCGTCTTTGTAGAGCGTGTGCAAAAGCCACACGGGGAAAAGCGCCTGGGAAAGCCCGGTGATCTCGCTGTTCGCGTTGATCGACTCCTGCGTGACGTCGTCGTACCCGGTCACGGTGGCTTGCAGCTCGTCTTCCAAGCTGCCCTTCATGCGCCGCATGGCGCGCGGCTGGCAGGTGTCGGCTTCCTGGTCGTAGCGCTCGGCCAGATACCCCGGCAGGTACGCCACGGAGAACGGCACGAGCTCGTCGAAGTCGAACGGCTCGATTGCGTCCATGTGCGCGTCGGGCATCTTCGCCGAGCCGTCGGCGGGAATGCGCTCGAAGTCGAGCGATCCCTCGCGGTACGCCTCGTAGACGTCGGTCTCGGTGACTTCTTCGTCGCCCGAGGTGTAGACGCGGGTGTTTTTGCACTCGTAGGTCGCGCTTCCCTCGGCGTTCCCATCGTAGAGCCAAAACGGCACGTAGACGCCCTGCATGTGCGCGATGCGGTTGCTCTGCACGAATTCCTTGGGAAGGAACTTCTTGCCCTTGTAGTACGAGGTGAGTGCAGCAGTCGCCTCTTCTTTACTCACCTTGAAGGGGATGATGAAATCGGGCTTTGCCTCGTTTGAGAAGGTGCCGGGCACGACGGCGGGGTTTCCGCAGTACGGGCACTCCGAGACCGCCGTGGTCGCATCGACCGTGACCGCGGCGCCGCAAGAGGAGCACGTAAAGGAGCGCATTCCCTCGCGCTCGTCCTCGTTCCATGAGGCGCGCGAAAGGTACGCCTGGATGGGGTCGCTCGCGCTTGCCGATACTTCTTTCGCGGCGGAAATCGTCTCGTTGGTAAGCACCGATGCCGCGCCTGCCGCTTCGTCGCCCATTCGCTCGAAGTCGCTTCGCTCCCCCGCTTCTGCCCGCTCGGTGTCACTCTCGGCCCGCGCGTCGGCTTCCTGCTGCTTGGCGGCATAGGCGGCCTCGACCTCGGCGGGCGTGAAGGCTCCGCCGCAGTAGTCGCAGTGCAGCTTTCCGTCGGCTCCTTCGAAGTGCAAAGGACCCATGCATGAAGGGCACTGGTAGTTTACCGATTCAGTTGCCATTGGCTGACCTCCGACGTAGGCGGCTGCAGTTTCATTGTTCGCCCCCATGATACTTTATGCGCGTCCATCCGCGCGGTTTCGTTGTCAATTTCGTTGTGCCATGCGGCCAAAAAAACGTGGCTCGGTTGGCCGCGCGGCCATCGCAGGAAGATAGCTGTTCTTGCGGCAAATGGCGTCCTTGTCCCCCATAGTTCTGCGCATCGTGCAGTTTTCGCATATGAAAGTTCTGCGCATCGTGCTAATCTTTCATCAAATAGTTTTGCGCGTCGTGCAAAAAAATGGAGGAACAATGCTGAAACGTAAAGCATACGATAAGCTTCTTGAATGGAAGCATGAAAGCTCGGGGGCTACCGCGCTCCTTATCGAGGGCGCCCGCCGCGTGGGGAAGAGTACCCTTGTCAAGGAGTTCGGTGAAAACGAGTACGAAAGTTGCCTCATCGTTGATTTCTTTCAGGCTCCTGATGAGGTGCGGGGATACTTTTCGGAGTACCGGGCCGACCTCGATACGCTCTTTCTCTATCTTTCAACCTTCTATGGCGTTGAGCTGCACGAACGGAATACCCTTATCGTTTTCGATGAGGTCCAGATGTGCCCTTCCGCCCGAGGTCTTATCAAGTATCTTGTCGCTGACGGCCGCTACGACTACATCGAGACGGGGTCGCTGCTATCCATCAAGCAGAATGTCTCAGGTATTGTGATTCCCTCTGAGGAAGAGGCGTTCGAGCTCGGTCCGCTCGACTTCGAAGAATTTCTTTGGGCTATGGGGGAACGTCAGCTGGCAGACCTTATCAAAAGCCAGTTCGATAAGCTAAAGCCCCTTCCCGATATGCTCCACCGCAAGGCGTCGGGGCTACTACGAGAATACATGCTTGTTGGAGGCATGCCAAAACCTGTGGACGTTTATGCTGTTCAAAGGAACTTTGCTGCTGTCGACAAGGAGAAGAGGCGTATTTTATCGCTCTATCGAAACGATGTGGCGAGGTTTGCTCGAGGGTATGAGTTCAAGGTCGTGTCGATTCTCGACGGCATCCCTGGGCAATTGTCGAAGCACGAGAAAAAGTTCACCCTAAGCTCGATTAACAAGAGCGCACGTATGCGGTCGTACGAAGAGGCTTTTTTCTGGCTGGCGGATGCTTGCATTGCCAACCTGTGCTATGCGTCCTGCGATCCGAGCGTGGGTCTTTCGCTCAACATGGACCAGACGTCGCTCAAATGCTACATGGCGGACACGGGGCTTCTTGTTAGCCTTGCCTTCGCAGACGACCTGGGCATCGAGGAAAACGTTTACCGAACGGTGCTTCGCGGGGAAATTGGGATCAACGAGGGGATGCTCACGGAAAACATCGTCGCCCAGATGCTCGTCGCGGGCGGGCATAATCTGTTCTTCTACTCCCAGTCGGGGAAAGCCGAGGGAGAAGAGCGGATGGAAATCGACTTCTTGATCCAAAGGCCCTACGTGAACGCTGCAAACAAGCCGAGGATCTCCCCAGTCGAGGTGAAATCTCCCAGGCAATACGGAACGACGTCGCTCGATCGATTCAAGAGGAGATTCGACAAGAAAATCGGTACCCAGTATGTTTTGCATCCGAAGCAAATGAAAATCGAGCAGGATCGAGTGTATCTCCCGTTGTACATGGGTTTTTGCCTGTAGCTGGCTCGGGGCGATGCACTCCCAAGCCATGCGGCCAAAAAAACGTGGCTCGGTTGGCCGCGCGGCCATCGTTTGATAGGGCGCTCAAGGTATACTTGGATAAAAGGGGATCGTGCGAGGCGGAAAGGGAGCTCGGATGGGCCGTGCAAGCGGAACAGACCCGCTCAAGGGGCGGATAGTGGCGGCATGGGCCGTCTTCGCCCTTGTCCTTGGGGCCGTGCTCGCCATCGTCCAGTTGGCTTCCCCGGCGGAAATCCGCTTCTTCGGTCTGCCGGGAAGCGGCCCGTCGAGTACGGCGGGATTGATGATTTTGGCGGGCTCGGGCTGCGTCGCCTGGGGGTTCTCCGTGCATCTGCGCTGCTCGGACATTACAATTCGAGGCAATTTGAAGATTGTCGCCGCGCTTCTCGCCGCTTGGCTTTTGGACATGCTGCTGAAATACCCCGTAAAAAGCGATCTTGCTGCCTCGATCATGTGGTACCTCTATTATGTGCCGATGATGTTCATCCCCACGTTCTTCCTGGCAAGCGCCCTTCACACCGCAGCCCTTGATCGGCATGCCGCATGGCGAAGGGTCGTCGGCATTGCTTGGGTGGTCGATGTGGCGCTCTGCGTGTTCGTGCTGACGAACAACTACCACCATCTCGTGTTCGCGTTCGACTTATCCGATCCGCATTGGAGCAGGGATTACACCTATCAGGCGGGTTATTGGTGCGTGACCGCGTGGGCGCTTGTGCAGTACGTGGGCTTTTTCGCGGCGGCATTTCCCGCTGCTCGGACCCAGCTGAAAAGCGCCTTTCTGCCGATGGCCATCATCCTTGGCGTGGGCGCGGCGTACTTTGCGCTGTTCATCGCTCGCAAGGCGGGGCTGTTCTCGACGAACATCGCTCTCGTCTATAGCATCTTGGTCATTGTTGCGCTCGAATTATCGCTTGACCTGGGAATCCTTCCCTCATATGCCCGATATGACCAGTTCTTCTCAAAACTCCCCTTCGATTTGAAGATCCTCTCGCGCGAGCGAGACGTCGTCTATCAAACCGATGTCGCAACCGAGATTCCCGATGCCGTGCGAACGACGCTCGGAGAAATCGAGACCCCGCGTTACGGCATTGTGTCGTTTCGCACGTCGGCCGTCCCCTCGACGCTGTTCAAGGTGTACTCGGTGGTGGGCGGCGACGCGCTTTTGTCCGAGGACATGACGGCGCTCGATGAGCGCAGGCGCCTGCTTTCCGAGCGTCAGGCGAAGCTGCGCCGCGCGAACGCCATGCTCAAGCGCGATCGGGAGCTCGCGATGACCCTCCATCGCCAGGAGGACGCCCGCGCGCTGTTTGCCGAAATCGAACGCGCGCTCGAAAGCAAGACACAGCGCATAAGCGAGCTGCTCGACGACCTGCCGCAGGGAAACGACTCTGCCTCAGCGGCCGTCCGCCGCGAGCGGCTCATGGAGGTGAAGCTGCTCGTCGCGTACTGCAAGCGCAAAGGCGGGCTTATCTTGGCGGAGAAAAGCGACCCCGACTTCAACCGCGAGCGGCTTGAGCTCGTCTTCAACGAGACGGCTGCCGATTTGCGCTCGCTCGACATCGAGTGCGCAGCCCTCGTGGAAACGTCGGGGGTGCTCCCCGCGACCACGGTGAGCGTGCTCTACGATTGCCTCTACGACTTCGCGGCGGCGGCGTTCTCGGCGAAAAATCCCGTCCTTATGCTGTTCGTGCGCGATGGGAAGTCGGGCGAGGTGGCGATGCGCGCCGCGCTCGAATCCGACGGCGCCGCGGGACCGAGGTTCCAGGAATCGCTCGATGAACTGCGAAAATCTCTGATTGCGCAACATGCGGCCTTCACGTTGGAAACGTCGAGCGACAGCGTGAGCCTCTCGGTTTCGCTCGGGGGAAGGTGATCGCATGGGCTTTCTCTTCGAGCTGGATACCCCCGTAGTCGTTGCGCTCGTGGTCTCGTTCTACATCGCCGCGGGAGGCCAGCTGCTCCATGTGCTCTTCCTCTCGACGCGCCGTGGCGCGCGCCCCTTCTCGTTTATCAAGCTCTACGAGGTGCTGCTCTTCGTACATCTGCTGCTTGCGGCGGGTACGGCGAACAGCGTCCACAGCGGCTACGGCGTGGCTCTTTTCCGCCTGAAGGCGTTCTCGTTCCCTGTCGAGTCGCTTCTGTGGATAGACGCCGCGGCGGCGCTTCTGGGACTTGCGCTGGCAATCGCGTATCGACGCCCCATCATGACGAGCGAGATCGCCCTCATGGCGCTTATCACCCCGCCGTCCATCGACATGCTGGGTAATCTGGTGCCGTATCTCCTCATCGGCGACGCGGCGTTCTTCGTCTTCCGCGTGGGAGCTGCGCTAACCCTCGATGTGCGTGCCGGGCGGCGCTCCGTTTCGCGGCTGTCGATCATCGATTCCATTCGGGCACTGCCAGAGGGCGTCATCTGCGCCGACGACGAGGGGCGCATCCTCTTCATGAACGAGTCGATGCGCTCGTGTCTGACCGCGCTCGGTTTTGCAGGTGACCTTGCCGAGACGCGCGGGGTGTGGGATGACCTCGAAGAGATGGCGAACAAGGCGGAAGGGGGCGCGGACGCGGTTTTGCCGGAAGGCATTCGTCTTGAGATATCCCCCGATGAAACGAGGCTTTTCATGCGCGATCGGGTGCGGCTCGGCCACAAGGAGTACCGCCGGATGGTGGCCTTCGACGTGACCGAGGAGGAGTCTATCAACTCCGACATCGAGCGCATGAACCATTTTCTCGACGTGGCGAACACCGAGCTTGTTGCGGCCATCGAGAACGCGCGCGAAGTCTCGCGCAACGAGGCGATCTTGCGCATGCGCTCGCGCGTGCACGACACCGTCGGCCAGCGCCTGTCCATCCTCCACCGCTATCTGGAAGATGACGACCCCGATCCTGAGAAGCTCGCGTGCGTGGTGGATCTCGCTCGTACGGTCGTGGAAGACCTCGCCGAACCCGATGACATCGACGCCGAGAGCGCCCTTCGCGCAATTGAGGGCTCGTTTTCCCTGGTGGGAATTGCTATTTCAGTGGAAGGCCCGCTTCCCTGCCGCCCCGAGGTCGCCATCGCCTTCGTTGACGTCGTCCGCGAGGCCGCGACCAACGCAGCCAAGCACGGGCAGGCGCATCGGGTCGATGTGCGCTTGGGCGAATCGTCAGGTTGCTACACGCTTTCTGTTCAAAACGACGGGGCCGCCGCGCGCGGAGAGGTGCACGAGGGCACCGGCTTTCCCTCGATGCGCCAGACGCTCGCGCGCGTGGGCGGCACGCTTTCCATCGTATCGACTTCCCCGTTCACTATCGAGGCCCAGGCGCCGTGCGCGCCGCCGCATGAAGGAGAGGACCAATGATCAAGATCGTCATCGTGGAAGACCAGACCATGCTGCGCGATTCGCTCGCCCAGACCATCGACACGCAACCCGACATGGAGGTCGTGGCTTCCCTCGCCGACGCCGCCTTCGCGCTTGATGAAGTGGAGAAGACGGGCGCCACCTGCGCTCTTCTGGATGTGTGTACCGAGAACGACTCGAGCGGCATCGTCGCTGCGCGCCGCATCAAGGAATCCCATCCCGAGGTGCGCGTTGTCATCATGACGGGCATGCCTGAGATCACCTTCATCGAGCAGGCCCGCGCCGCGCACGTCGACAGCTTCGTGTACAAAAAAGTTGGCACGAACGACCTTTTGGGCATCATCCGTTCCACGATGGAGGGCTACTCCACCTTCCCGCGCGCCCAACAGAGCATCTTCTCGGACGCGGCGGCGCTGACCGATGTGGAAGTCGATATCCTGCGCCTCGTGTGCGAGACCAAGACGCGCAAGGAAATCGCGCAAGAGCTCTTCCTGTCCGAGGGCACGGTCAAGCGCCACATCTCCGAGATTCTCGCGAAGACCGGCTACGACAACATCCTGCGCCTTGCGGTCCATGCGGTATCAAGCGGGCTCATCGTCCCGAAAATGCGCGATGAGCAGGAGCCACGCTAAATCGCACCCTTCCCTTTCCGCACGAAATGGCCACGCGGTCGCACTTTGCGCCGCGCTGCGGGCCATAGGGTCGTTGCCGCGGAGGCCCCTTTCCCTCACCATGAAATCAACGAAAACTTCGTTGGATGCGCGGGAAGGAGTGCGGGTATGGGATTGTTTGGAAAGATCTTCGAGAAGAAGAGCTGCGATATCTGCGGAGGGGAAATCGGCTTGCTCGGTAACAGGAAGCTTGAAGACGGCAACCTGTGCAAAGAGTGCGCCAAGAAGCTCTCCCCCTTCTTCAGCGAGCGCAGGCGCTCGACGGTCGAGCAGATCCGCGAGCAGCTCGATTATCGCGAGGCGAACAAGGACCGCGTCGCGGGGTTCAACACGACGCGCACGCTCGGCGGCGACACCAAGGTGCTCCTCGACGAGGACGCGCAGTGCTTCATCGTCACCTCCTCGTCGCGGTGGCGCGATGCGAACCCGGACGTGATGGACTTCTCCCAAGTCACCGGGTGCGATTCGGAGGTTCGCGAGACCCGCACCGAAATCTATCGCGAGGACTCCGAAGGTCACCGGGAAAGCTACGACCCGCCGCGCTACGACATCGACTACGACGTGTACCTTACCGTCCACGTGAACTCGCCTTACTTCGACGAGATCACGTTCAAGGTCAACGATAGCCGCATCGAGGAACGCTATTCCGTGGAATTCCGCGAGGCGGAACGCCAGGCAAACGAGATCCGCGAGGCGCTCACGAGCCTGCGCGAGGCGGTGCGCGAGAACGTTGCGGCGGCGAAGGCTCCGAAGGCAGCAGTGACCTGCCCGTTCTGCGGTGCCACCACGATGCCGGACGCGAACGGACGCTGCGAGTTCTGCGGCGGCGCGATCGGGCTTTAACACCGCGGGCACCATCGTCGGGGCGACAAGCTCCGGCGTGCAAGATAGAGTGGTTGGAATGGGAAAGCTATTCGGGAAGGAAGTGCTACCATGAAATCGAAGTTGAAGGTATTTGGAGTTGTCGCATTCGCTATCGCGCTATGCTTCGCGCTCGTCGGCTGCGGCGGGGGTGACAAGGCCGACCCCAAGAAGGCGGTCATCGGAACGTGGGAGCTCTCCGAGCTCACGGGCGCTTCCGAAGACGATATGGCCATGATGAAGGCGTTCGGCCTCACCGTCGAGGCGACCTTCGCCGAGGACGGCACGTTCAAGCTCGGCATGTTCGGCGAGACGATGGACGGCACCTGGGACGCCAAGTCGGCTGATAAGGTGTCCCTGACGATCGAGGGCGATAGCGTCGACGCGACGATCAAGGACGGCGTGCTCTCCATCGAGGTCGATGGCGAGGGTATGAAGTTCAAGAAGACGAGCGACGAGGTCAAGGATCTAGGCTCGAGCTCGGTTTCCTCTGATAGCGGTACTACCAGCGGCTCGAGCGCGACAGACGACCAGGCGATTCAGGCCATCGACAAGGAGATCTACAGCGACGACAACATCTCCGTGATGGTTGTCGACAAGAAGCAGGATTGGCTTGACTCCTGCGGCTATACCCTGGTCATCACGAACAAGAGCGCTGACACGGCGATCGACTTCAGCGGCTCTTACGGCACCTGGACGGTGAACGGCAAGATGATCAGCCCCTACATCTACGAGACGATCCAGCCGAACGCTTATGCCGAGACCTTCATGACCTTCATGGACGACAGCATCAAGAGCATCGACGATCTCGTGAACGTGCAGGGCTCCTTCGAGGTCACGAACTCCAAGACCTACGACGAGATCGTGACGTTCCAGGTTACGATGCCGTAGCGGAATAGCTCGATAGCAGCTCGTTTGCACTTGGCGCAGATGGGCTGACGAAAAAGGCGCCGCGTCCCGAAAAAGGGCGCGGCGCTTTGCTCTGTTCGGGGTGCCGCTCTCGGAATAGGGATGTTACGAATTAGACAATCGTGTTACTATCTGTCGCAGCGATTCGATACGTTTCAAAGCGAAGGGAAGAAGCTCATGTTGAAGACAATGAGGGCGTGCGGCGCGGTTGCCGTAGCAGCCTGCCTGTGCGCGTGCCTGTTTGCGTTTGCGGGCTGCTCCGCACCTGCGGGCACGGGCTCGTCGGAGGGGGCGCAGGACGCCACGGCGACGAAGACGGTGGTCGACGCATACGGTCGAAGCGTTGAGGTTCCCGCCGATGTCCAAAGCGCGGCGACCGTCGGCAGCGGCGCGCGCTTCGTCGTGTACGCGGGAGGGCAGGACAAGCTCATTGCCGCAACCGAGATGGAAACCGAGCCGGCCTTAAACCGTCCGTACACGATTGCGTACAAGGATCTTTTTGCCAACTTGCCGGCGACGAGCAATGGAAACCATCTGCTCGAGACGAACGTCAACGAGGAGCAGCTCATGGAGCTCGCACCTGACGTGATCATCTCGAGCCGCAGCGCTGAAGAGTGCGACTCGCTCCAGGCGGACACGGGCATCCCCGTTATCGGCATCACCTACCAAAACCAGCTGTTCACCGACAACGTCTATACCTCGATCACCTGCGTCGGCGAGGCGCTGGGCACGCAGGACCACGCGCAGGAGGTCGTCTCGAAGCTCAAGGAGTGGGACGCCGACTTGAAGGCGCGCACGGCCGACATCCCCGATGCCGACAAGCCGAGCGTCTACGTGGGCGCCGTCAATTACAAGGGTGCTAAGAGCTTCACCGGCACGTACGCGAACTACGCCCCGCTCGTCGAGCTCGGTGCGAAAAACGTCGCCGACGAGACGGGCCAGAAAGCCGCCATCGACGTCGACCTCGAGCAGATCGGCAACTGGGACCCCGACTTCATGTTCTTGAACGCGGGCAACATGGACCTTATGAAGACGGACTACGCCAACAACAAGGCCTTCTTCGATGACCTGAAGGCATTCAAGGAGGGCCACCTCTACACGCAGCCGTTCTTCAACTTCAACGGTACCAACATTGACACGGGCATCTGCGACACGTACTTCATCGGTGCGACCACCTACCCCGACAAGTTCGCCGACGTCGATCTGGATGCGAAGTATTCCGAGATCTACACCACGCTTCTCGGTGTCGACTTCTACCAAACCATGAAGAATGCGGGCATGGGCTTCACGACGCTTTCTTTCAGCTAGAATAGCCGCTTATGGAAGAGGACAAAATCACAACTGCGAGCTTGCCTGGCGAGGGGAAAGCACCCCGTGACGCGTATGCGGGCTATATCAGGCGCAAGCGCCTCGTACTCGTCGTCCTCTTCGTCGCGGTTGTCGGCATCGCCGTGTTCTCGATGACTATGGGCTCGCTTCAGATCGCTCCTCTCGATGTGGTGCGCGCGGTCTTCGGGCAGGGCGATGTGCGTACCGTCGCCGCAGTTCAGAACATTCGTCTCCCCCGCGTCTTGACGGCTATCGTCGCCGGGGTGGCGCTCGCGCTTGCGGGGTGCGCCTACCAAAGCGTCCTGCGCAACCCGCTTGCCTCGGCGAGCACGCTCGGTATCTCGCAGGGCGCTGCGTTCGGTGCCTCGCTTGCAATCATCGTCTTCGCAGGCGGTGCGGGCGCGTCCGCCGCCTACGAGGGCATCTCGACCGCTGACCCCGTAACGACGGCGCTCTTCGCGTTTGCGGGCGCGATGCTCTCGACGGTGGTGATTTTGCTTTTATCGCGCGTGCGCGAGATGACCCCTGAAAGCATTGTGCTGCTCGGCGTTGCCTTGTCGGCGCTGTTCACCGCAGGCACTACGATCGTGCAATACTTTGCAGAAGACTCCCAGGTCGCTGCCGTGGTCTTTTGGACATTCGGCGATCTGGGCCGCGTGAGCAGAAGCCAGCTCGCCGTGATGGTGCTCGTCACCGCGGTGAGCGCTGTGTTCTTCTTTGCGAACCGCTGGGCCATGAACGCGATTGAGTCGGGCGAGGGCCTCGCCCACAGCTTGGGCATCTCCGTGAACGGCGTGCGCCTCGCGAACATGCTGGTCGCGAGCGCGGCGGCCTCGACGGTGATCGCCTTTTGCGGGATCGTCAACTTCGTCGGGCTGGTCGCGCCGCACGTGATGCGCCGTGTGCTCGGGGCTGACTACCGCTTCCTCCTTCCCGCCTCGGCGCTTGCGGGCGCGGGAATGCTGCTGGTATCCGATATCCTCTGCCACATCGTCGTCGCTCCGCTGATCTTGCCGATTTCGGCGGTCACGTCGTTCGTCGGCGCGCCTATTTTCATCTACCTGCTGTTTCGGGGGGTGAGCCGCTGATGCTTACAGCCTGCGGGCTCGGCTTTTCCTACCGGACGGGAACGCCCGTTTTACGGGACGTGTCGATCGAGCTTTCGCCGGGGTCGTTCACAGCGATTCTCGGGGTGAACGGATGCGGCAAGTCGACGCTTCTGTCATGCCTGATGGGACTGCGCAAACCCGATGCAGGGCAGGTGCTCCTCGACGGCGTGCCCATGGGCGAGGTCAAGCGGCGTGCGCGGGCGCAAAAGGTCGCGCTCGTCGCCCAGCACAGCCATGCGAACCGCCTGACGGTCTACGATTCGGTACTCGTCGGGCGTCATCCTCTCATGCAGGGCGCGCCGACGGAGGCCGACCATGTTGTTGTCCGCGAGACGCTCGAGCGGCTGGGGCTTTCCGCTTACTCGTTGCGCTATGCCGATGAGCTTTCGGGCGGAGAGTACCAGAAAATGGTTCTCGCGCGGGCGTTCGTGCAGCAGGCAAAGACGCTTCTGCTCGACGAGCCGACCAACAACCTCGATCCTGCCAACCAGCAGGAGGTTATGCGGGAGGTTCGCCGTGAGGTCGACGAGCGCGGCATCGCCGCCTGCGCGGTTATGCACGACATCAACCTGGCGATTCGCTATTGCGATTGCTTCCTCTTCCTAAAAGACGGCAAGGTCGATGCCGCAGGCGGGCGGGAATGCGTCACATCCGAGCGCATCAAACGGATTTACGGTATGGACGCAGACATTATCGAGCACGGCGGGAGACCGGTGGTCATTCCGCGATGAAGGGATTGTTATGGACAAGGTAGCAGCGTACTTCAACGAGCGCGCGGGCAAGTGGGATGATAGCGGCTGTTCAGGGGAAAGTCGCGTGCAGGGGGCGGTGCTCTCGCTCGTCGATCTGAAGCCGGGCGACTCGGTGCTCGACTTAGGGTGCGGCACGGGGGTGATGATTCCCTTCTACCTTGCGGCCAAAGCGGGAAAGATTGTGGCGGTCGACGTGTCGGAGAAGATGGTCGAGCGCGCGAAGGAGAAGTTCGGGCACGAACCTTCCGTGGAGCTTCGTGCCCAAGATGCGCTCTCGCTCGATGAAGGCGAGTGCTTCGACGCCGTGGTAATCTATAACGCCTATCCTCACTTCTTCGAGAAGCAAGCCTTGGCCGAGAAGGTGTATCGCCTGGTCAAGACAGGAGGGCGTTTCGTCGTCGCCCATGGATCGGGCAGAGACGTTATCAACCGTCACCATGACGCCGTTGCCGCGGGGGTGAGCTGCGGCCTGCGCGCAGCGAGCGAGGAGAGCGCTCTTTGGGCGGGTAAGTTTGAAATCGAGGCGCTGGTGGATACGTCAGGCTTCTACGCGTTCTCCGGTGTTCGGAGGTAGCGTTTGTCCTCGCCTGGCTCTTTAGGGCGGCAGGAGGCGTGCGCACGCGAATCGCGTTATGGCGCCTGCAATTCGCAGAAATCCACAAAGTCTTCGCTTACGAAGCGCTTTCGATTTGTGCTTAACTTGAGGTAGTCAAAAGGCGCAGTGAGACGCTGCATACGTTATGCAGAGGTGGTCGCAACGAGCATGTTGCGACCACTTTTTTATGCCGACGTGGGCTTTTGGCGAGTATCAACCCTAAGAAAGGAGCAATTGAGATAGTGACTTCGAGCAATGCAAACCTTCCCCGCGCCCGTGTTGAGGTGGCGCACCCTTATCTTGCCCTCATGGGGCTTTTCTGCGGCGGCTTTGCTGGAATGTACAGCGAGACCGCGCTCAATATCGCCCTGCCGCAGCTGTCGATGGCATTCAGCGTCGACGTTTCCGTCACGCAATGGCTTGTGGTGGGTTACATGCTTGTGATTGGCGTGGTTCTGCCGCTTGCGGGCCTGCTCATGAAGTGGTTTTCTGCGCGAAAGCTCACCGTGTTCGCGCTCGGTGCCTTCTTCGTCGGCGCAATTGTGAGCACTGCTGCCCCCTCGTTTGCCGTGGCGCTCGTCGGGCGCGCGATGCAGGGGGTCGGCACGGGGCTTGTCCTTCCCATCATGTTTGCCATGGTGCTCGAAGTGATTCCCCCGCATAAGATCGGCGCCGCCATGGGAACGAGCGCGCTTGTCATCATGTTCGCGCCTGCTGTCGGCCCCACGCTCGCGGGCGCGCTTATGGGTGCCGGCTCGTGGCGCCTCGTGTTCGCAAGCTTCGCGGTGATTGCTCTTGTGGGAATCGTTTTTGCGCTGAAGTTCGAGGTGAATCCCTACAAGTTGACCAAGCCTTCGATCGATGGGCTGTCCATCGTACTTTCGGTTGTGGGTTTCGGCGGCGTCGTGTTCGGGGCTGGGATGGCGAGCTCGTACGGATGGACTTCCCCTGTCGTGCTGGCTGCGCTCGTTGCGGGTGCTGTATGCCTAGTGCTGTATGCGCGTCGTCAGCTTTTCATGGAGACGCCGATCATCGATGTGCGCATCTTCTCTCATCAGGGATTTCGTGTCGGTGCTGTGTGCATGATGGTTAATTTCGGGGTCACGCTTTCCGCCATGTACATCCTGCCGCAGTTCTACCAGAACAGCATGTTGTTGGCGGTAGCTGTGACGGGCGTGGTCATGCTGCCCGGCGGCGTCGTGAACGCGCTCGTGAGCATGGTTGCCGGTCGCATTTACGATCGGGTCGGCGCGCGCGGGCCTGCGCTGTGCGGTTTCGGATTATCCATTGTGGGTGCGGCGGCTCTGCTTTTCGCCACGCCGGAATCTTCTCTTGCCTACGTGGTCGCTTGCCATATCGTCATGATGATTGGCGTCCCGCTTGCGATGTCGCCTTGCCAGACGCACGCGCTCTCGTCGTTGCCGCGCAACCTGTCTACCGATGGCTCTACGGCTCTCAATACGATGCAGCAGGTGCTTGGAGCTGTGTGCACTGCGGTGGCGACAAGCCTTCTCACCGCAGGTCAGGCGAGTTATGTTGCTGCAGGTGGGACTGACGTGACGCTCGCCTTCACGCAGGGGTCTCACTGGGGATTCGCGTTCGCGCTCGCACTTGCGGTGGCCGGTTTCGCGTGTGCGCTGTGCATCAAGGTGAAGAAGCGTGTGAACGTGGGGACGGGAGAGGTTGCCGCTGCAAACGCAGCCGATCTCTCTGCTGCTCGTGCGGCTGCAAAGGCTTCGGCTGCGGGTAATGCGGGAAGCGACGGGGCTTCTCCGCGCGACGCAGCGAAGTCGGGTGCTCGCGCGTAGCGTGTCGGTTCCTGCCGATAGGTGCTGACCTCATCGAGGTGCGTTCCTCTTGGTTTCAACCTATGAGGGGCCTAAACGCAGAGGGCGAATGCCGGGCGCCCTGAAAAAATCCCTTCTTTGGCGGTCGGGCATCGTTGTGCTCGACCGCCTTTCTCATTGGGCTCGCTCCAAGCTGCCTTCCCTTCTTACGCCGCCTTCGCGCCCTTCGCGGCTTCCTCGGCTGCAATCAGTTCGCGCGCATGCTCGATGGCGTCGTCGATGTTCGGGCGGAAGTGCTCCTCGCCCACCAGATCGACGAACCCGGCGCGGCGCATGGTCTTTATGGGCTGCTCGTTGGCGTGGCTGAAGATAAGCTTCACGCCGTTTTCCTTACAGTAGTCGTAGAGGTTCTCGAGCGCGTTCATTCCCGACGAGTCGAGCGATGGCACGCCGCGCATGCGGATGATCAGGTATTTCGTGAACTCCTTAACTGAGATGTCGGTAATGCGGTCGGTCATACCGAAAAACATCGGGCCGTTGATCTCGTACACGCGCACGCTTTTGGGCAGCTCGCGCAAATGCGTGACCTCGGAATCGGCGTCGCAGTAGTACTTCCAGCCTTTGACCTCGGTTTCCTCGGAGACCATCTTCATGAACAGCACCACGGTGATGAGCATGCCGACTGCAATGGCCGTCACCAGGTCGAACACGATGGTGAGCGTGAACGTGAGCAAAAGCGTCGCCACCGCGCCCTTCGATGCCGTGTGGCATAGGTGCGCGAAGTTGCGCCAGCCGCTCATGTTGTAGGCGACCTGAAGCAGGATTGCTGCGATGGTGGGCATGGGGATAAGCGCTGCGTAGGGCATGAGGAACACGAGCACCGCGAGCAGGACCAGCGCGTGCACCATGCCTGCGATTGGCGTGCGCCCGCCGCTCTTCACATTGGCGGCCGTGCGGGCGATGGCGCCCGTCGCGGGAATGCCGCCGAAAAGCACCGAGCCCAGGTTGCCAACGCCTTGGGCCACGAGCTCCATGTTGCAGCGATGGTGCGAGCTAATCATCGAGTCGGCGACGACGCACGAGAGCAGCGACTCGATGGCGGCCAGGATGGCGATGGTGATGCCGTTGGGAAGCTGTTCGCGCAGCAAATCAATCGAGAGCTGCGGTACGTGCAGCTCGGGCAGGCCGGCGTTGATGGCGTACAGATCGCCGATGGTGCTCACGTTCATGCCGAACAGGGGTACCATGATCATGCCCGCGATGACGGCGACAAGCGAGCTGGGCACCTTGGCTCCCAGCGTGCCCAGTCGCGGCCACAAAAACAGCACCGCCAGGCACACCGCGCCCACCACGAGCGCCTGCCAATTGAAGGTGCCGAAGTTTTCCGCGAGTGCCGTTACTTTGTCGAGCGTTTCGACCGTTGCCGTCCCCGCGGGGTACGTGAGCCCGAAGAAGTCTTTCAGCTGGCCGATCACGATGGTCACCGCGATGCCTGCCGTGAAACCGGTGGTGATGGTGTAGGGCACGAAGCGGATGATAGTTCCCAGCTTGAGCAGGCCCATGAGCACAAGCAGCACGCCTGCGATCAGCGTCGCCGCCACCAGCCCGTCGATGCCGTCGGTCGCGACGATTCCGGCCACGATGGTCGCGAACGCGGCGGTGGGGCCGGAGATTTGCACGCGCGAGCCACCGAGGAAGGCGATCAGGAATCCTGCGACAATGGCGGTGTAAAGACCCTGCTCGGGGCCGACGCCCGACGCGATCGCCAGCGCGATCGAGAGCGGCAGCGCAACGATGGCGACCACGATGCCTGATACGATGTCGCGGGGAAGCTGCTCTTTGAGCTCCTCTTTGGTTGAATGCTTGATGATGCTGAACAGGATCGGTTTGATTTTGTCGCGCTGCAAGGGTGCTTGATTCCTCCTCGTTGTTTTGTTATTTGCCGCCCGCGCTGCCCGCCCGGGCGTTTTCGCGCCGCCTACCGTGTCGCGTTCTTCTCGCCCGGGCGTTTTCGCGCGCACTGCCCTATCCCGTATTGGGGACAGAAAAATTCCACCCAGGCAATCCCGGGTGGAATTTGAGTTCTTCAGTTGTCGCCAAAAGGCATGGAAAGGGGTCTCGTATTCTAACGGCTCAACAACGTGGCTGCTCACGGCATGCGAAAATCAACAGTGTAGCGTGCGAAAGCGAAGGCGAGCCGTTGAATTGCAATCTCAGCTGAACGACTCGAACATTCTCTAAAACTCAGCTG
>JAUNWQ010000148.1 GCA_030540225.1 Coriobacteriia bacterium
TACTTGCCGGCCCGTTATGGGGTGCAGTTATCGGGGCTACCGCCGCGCTTGTGTGTGGTGTCGTGCCTCGCATCGCACGCGAAATCGCCTTCGGCGCGGAGCCTCTGTACGTAAGCTATATGGGGCTTGTACTTTAGCTTTGGGTGAGGCTGGCGCTCGGGACGCCGCAGTTTGTGCAGCGTCCCCGCCTCTCGAGCATAGGGTGGGTCGCCCGGCTTCTCGCTTACAGCATCTCGATGAACGCCGCGATGCGCGTCTCGATCTGCCCCAAGTCGCCCTGGGAGTAGTCGGTCTCGAGCTTCATGTAAGGGATGCCCGCGCCCTCGCAGGCTCGCGCCATGAGCGTGCTTTCCACGTTGAAGGTGTGACACGCGATGAGCACGTTCTCGATTACGCCGTCTACCTGGTATTTCTCGCACATCTCAAGCGTGTTTTCCATGCGGGAGCCGTTCGGCGTCATGACCGAGCAGTTGATTCCAAGGTAGCGGTCGGAGATGGCGCGCAGGATGTCGGGCGCCATCTCGTCGATGAGCATGCGGTTGGTGCGTTCACCTGAGCAGTCGTCGGAACACACGATGACCCCGCCGTTGTTCTCGATGGTGCGGCCCACCTTGTTGATGACGCCGCTCATGGGGCAACCTGTGACGAGGATGCGCTTCGCGCTCTTGTCGATGGGGCTTTCGCCGCGCTCGCGAGCGGCGCGACGCTCGGCCACAAGGGCCTCGATCTTCGCGGCGTAGTCGTCGATGTCGAAGCTGAACGTGGACGCCTGGATGGCGGAGAGGATCTCGACGCCGCCCATCGCGGGCGGTTCGGAGCGCTGCAGATCGTACATGCTCGCGAGCGCGCGGCGCAGGCGGTTGCGGCGCCGGACGGCGTCTCGCAGCGCTTCGTCGGTGATTTCCACGTCGTAGAACCGTTCCAGATGCTTGCGGAGCAGTCGCACCTCTTCGTACCACATGTCGGCCTCGTGCGGGCGGCCCTGGCCTTGAGGCAGATGCAGCACGTAGGTTTGCTTGATGTCGTTGAGCAGCTCGTACATTTTCTTCTTGCCGTCGCAGGTCGTCTCCCCCACGATCATGTCGGAGAAGTAGGTGAACGGGCACTTGTCGGTGAGCGCGAAGCCGTACGTCGACTTGATGAGCGGGCAGAGGTTCGCGGGCAGCACTGTCTCGGCTGCGGGGATGGTCTCATCCGACATGCCGCACAGCGCAACCGACGCCGCGCCCGCCGCGTCGATTACCTCGAGCGGGGTGTACGAGCAGAGATATCCGACGAGCTTTCCGCCCGCCTGCTTGTAATCGTGCACCTTGATAAACGACGCCTTGCGCTGGTCGTTGAACTCCTCGAACGTGCGAGGAAGCGCGATTTCGGTCATGGTCTCCTTCTTCCCTCTCTTCGGGCTCTTGGGCCCTGGATTTGCTCGCTAGACGCTGTTATTAAAGCCCTGACGCCGCGATGGCCGCGCCGATGGCACCCGCGAACCGCGCGTTCGGCTCCGTTTGGACGTGCCTGCCAAGCGCCGATGCGAGTCGTTCCACGAAGTAAGCGTTGTCGCACAGGCCCCCCGTGAGGAATACCTGCTCGCCCGGGACGCCCGATGCCATGGTGGCCACGCGCTCCACGACAGACTCGATCACGCCGTTCGCGATGTTCTCGCGCGGTTCGCCGCGACCCACAAGCGATATGACCTCCGATTCGGCGAACACGGTGCACATGCTGGTGATGGGCGTCGGCTCGCCTTTGCGGGCCATGTCCGCGAGCTGCTGCTGGCTTACTGCCAACCGATCGGCCATGATTTCGAGGAAGCGTCCCGTGCCTGCAGCGCACTTGTCGTTCATCAGGAACTTCTTCACCTTGCCGCCCATAAGCTGGATGACTTTGGTGTCCTGCCCGCCCACGTCGATCACCACGCCGTCGTCGCCGAACAGGAAGGCGGCGCCCAGGCCGTGGCAGGTGATCTCGGTCACCACCTTGTCGGCGAAGGGGACGGCGATGCGGCCGTAGCCGGTCGCGACCACCGCGTGCGGCCCGTCGAGGAACCCCCGCGATGCGAGGTATTCGCCTGCTGCTGCCGCCGCTTCGACGCTCGAGAAGCCCGTGGGGCGCACGTCCGCGTCGACGAGCGCGCCGTTCTCGTCGAGCACGGCGATCTTTGTTGCCGTGGAGCCAATGTCGATGCCTATGCCGAACATGCCCTCCCCCTTCGTCCCTTCGCGTTGAATACCTTGCCTTCGGTGCCGTCACGCAAAGCGGGGGCCGCCGCATGATTGCGGCAGCCCCCGCTTTCGGTCTTCTGTGATTGTAGCGCGCGATAGGCTACTTTGCGGCCTCGCCCGTTGAGTCGCTGTGGAAATTCGAGTAA
>JAUNWQ010000047.1 GCA_030540225.1 Coriobacteriia bacterium
TCAGCACCCCGCGGCCGATGCTTTTGAAGCCGGAAGCCGTGCGGATATTCGCCATCACGGTATCGCGGAACACGGTCCCAGGCTGTGAACAGGCCAAACTCAACGCTGCAAAATCAATATCCTCGACAGCGGCAAGGCAGAACTCAAGCTCAGTCTGGCGCCTCGACGGACCCTCGTCGCCATACAGGTCGCGCTTCGCCTGCGAAATCCGGTCGATGGCCCACCAGTGCTCATCGATACGGCGCGGAATGTACACCTCGCCACGAACCGTCTGCTCACGCTCGTCACAGATGACAAGCGAGCCCGCGGGAAGCGGTCCGCCGAACCCGACGTCGACCGAAAGCAGCTCCCCGTCAAGGGAAACAAGCGTGCCCCGGTGGTTAATCGGCATGCGCCCTTCCCTGCCGCGGACAGCTCGGCTGAGGCAGGGACGCACCTCGAAGCCCACCGAACGAAGCAGCAGCTCGAACATCTTGTTCAGCTCGAAGCAAAATCCACCATGGCAATCGACGACAATCTTTTGATAGAGGTCGTTCACCTCAAGGGAGGGTGCCTCCCCAAGCGCAACCAAATCGGCGGTTTCGAACGGGACGCTGCACTGATGCGCATACACCAGGCCGTCGAGCGTCTCTCTCGTCACCGGGGCGTCGCCTTCCCATCCGATTCTCGCCAAGTACGCCGAAGTCATGACGTCGTCGAGCATTTCCGTCGCCATAGAGGGCCTCCTCCGCAAATCGCCGCGTTTTCCGTCGGTTCCATGATACCTGAGCGCCGCATATATCAGCTACACTCCAATTGAGTGTTGACTTGCCCTTGTTGCAGCGTATCTTGCATAGCAGGAACGCGTATTGCCGAGCCGAAGGGGGACGCCATGGGATCCTACGAACGCGAACAGCAGATGATTGCCGACAAGACGGCCTTGCGAGGAGAAACCGCGCGCCGATACTTCGCGGAGCTCGATTCCCAGCTCAACGAGGAGACGTCGCATCTCTCCCATCGACCCGACTACTCGAAAACGCTCTTCGCTCCCGAAAACGACGACATCTACCGCGAGTTCTGCTCCTTCGTCGACCTTCCCGAGCCACGCCATTTCGACGATATCGAAGACCCGATCTCCGTCGATGGGCTCACTGCCGCCGACGTTTACTTCGCCATGAAATCGAAGAACGACCGCATCGTCGCCATCGACGGCGCGGCTGTCTATAACATGCTCGTTAAACTTCGCACGCAGCCCGAGATCGCCAACAAGGTGCTCAACTTCCGTCCCACCTGCTACCAGGGAGGATGCGGCTCAAAGGACGCCGGCTTCGACCTGGGGTATTACGACTAGGAAGGCACCCAAGCAAGCCGCACACCTGGTGGAAAACAGGGTCGCCTGCGAAGGGCGCGAGGTAGCTCGCCTGCGCAACGCCTCGCGCCCGTTCCATAACAAAGCCGCGCGATTCGTCCCATAATTCCCGCACCACCCAAACGAGCCCCCGCGCACCGCATACTGAAACGAAAGAACACGCCACCGTACCCGAGGAGTTCGCATGCAAACCAGCAATGCGCTTTTGCTCGATATCGTGGGCGCCTCCCGAACTCGATTCGTCATTCCCCCTTATCAGCGGGCATATTCGTGGAAGCGCCGCCAATGCGAGGAGCTCTGGCTCGATACTTTCCGCGCCGCACGATCCGCCTCACAGCACTTCGTCGGAACGCTTCTCTACGCCCCCGAGAAAAGCGACAGGAACGGCAACGCCCGCTTCTCCATCGTGGACGGCCAGCAGCGTACGACAACCGTGTCGCTTATCCTGGTCGCGCTCGTTCGCCACCTGAGGAACACGGGCACCACCCTCGCCCATACTACGGCAGACGAAATCGAGGCGCGCTACCTTTTGCTTGACGGCGACTCGAACCTCCCTGGCAAGCTCGTGCTCTCCCGAGGGGACCGCACCTCCTACTTCGACGCGCTGCACGGGGCCGCCCCCGATGCGATCGCCTCGGAGTCCATCGCGCACAACCTCGCGTTCTTTAGCGAGAAAATGGCCGAGCCCGATTTCGACGCCGAAGCGCTCTGGCAGGGGCTCAACCTGCTTTCCGTCATCTTCGCCGAAGTCGAGAAAACGGAGAGCGCACAGCCGATCTTCGAGAGCTTGAACTCCAAAGGTGCACCTCTTACCACCGCTGACCTGGTACGAAACTATCTTCTGCTTGCCGAAACGCACACGCAGCAAACCTATCTCTACGACACGTATTGGAGCATCATCGAGAGCCTGTTCGTGCCCGACCCCGGCTCCCTTCGGCTCGACAACGCAATCCAAGGGTGGCTTTCGGTTAGGTTCCGAAAGGTTCGTGCGCACGGGCCCGGCGAGGTGTACAGCATCTTCAAGCGCTACGTCGAGGACGACTACACCGGCACGACCGAGGACCTTTTGCGGGAGCTGCGCAACTTCTGCTTCGTCTGGGCGGAAAACTACCGATACCACGCGGTGAAGAAGTTCCGCACCATGGATTGGGCGGTTAACGGCGCACCCACATTGACCAGCGGGTTCACCCGCCAGAAAGCCCACAACGAAGCATATGCGCAACGCGTGCGCGCCGAGATGCGCAACACAGACGCGACGCTTTAGGAGAGATGGCATGAAAACGACGCAGCGCACCTTCCTCGATTACCTCGGGGCACCGCACACGCACTTCATCATTCCCGTCTACCAGCGCGTCTACACCTGGAGCGACAAGCAATGCGCGACGCTCTGGCGCGACTGCGCGCATGCGGGCGAGACGCAAAGCGAGCACTTCATCGGGACGGTGCTCTATTCGCCCGATTCCGAGCTCACAAGCGTGCAGACGCAGGCAATCGACATCATCGACGGACAGCAGCGCACGGCAACGATCTCGCTGCTCATCGCCGCATTGGCCGACTATCTGGAAGAGCAGGGAATGACCCTCGAAGATGGCACCGACGCAGCCGAGCTTCGCGCGCGGTTCCTCTTTGCGTACGAGGGCAATCCCGAGGAAGCTTCGCGAAAGGAGAAGCTGACCCTCTCGCGGCTCGACAGGGAGACCATGACCGCGGTGCTCAACCACACCGACCTTCCCGAGGAGGACGACCTGTCGAAAAACGTCGTCTCCAACTACCAGCGCTTTAAAAGCTACCTGCAAGCCGAATCCGATGCGGAAACGATATGGCGAGGCCTCAAGCAGCTGACCATCATCGCCGCCGAGGTCGAGGAAAGCGACCATCCCCAAACGGTGTTCGAGAGCCTGAACTCGAAGGGAATGCCGCTCACCACGGCGGACCTTGCGAGGAACCTATTGTTTTCCGACGTCGAATACGAGGAGCAGGAGCGGCTCTACGACCAGTATTGGAAGCCCATCGAGAATATGTTCGCAGACGATGACGATGACGCCACGAGCATGAACGCCGCCTTGCGAGGATGGCTCGCCGTGAAGGCGCCGCGCCTGCGCAGCAGGGCAAGCGACGATGTCTACGACGCGCTCAAGGCGTTCCTGCAAACCGAGAACCACGCAGACACCGAATCGCTGCTGCGCGGATTCAAAGGCTTTTGCGAAACGTTCCGCGCGCGTTCCCAGTCGAAGGGAGCGCGAACCGCTGATATGCACACGACCTGGGGAATCGGCGGAAGAACAAAGGGGTTGCCCGTCGATCGGAGCCTCTTCGGGGAATAATCGCACCAGCTTGCGGGCGGCATCGCGTCCGCAAGCAAATGCCCCATCTGATGCCGCGGGCTCTGCCGAGAACCCCCGCCTGCGCTACGCCGGGTCGGCGGAGTTCAACCTGATGGCGCACGCTTGAAGCTCATCGACCAACTCCATCGTGAGAGGCTCCGCGAGCTCCTCGCCCGCCTCCAGCTGAGCGTCGAGCGCGAAGCAGCGTCTCGTGAACGCCTCGTTTTCGGCATCGAACATCTTGAGCTCGCGCGCAGCACGAAAGCCATCTTCCACATCGGTCGACTTCGCGATACGCCACAACAGCAGCGTCACCAGCCGAACCGACCCACGAAACCGCTTGTCAACAGGCACTTCAACCATTGTTTTCCCCTTTTATGCGAAGGCGCCTGCCAAGCCGCAGCGGCCCGGCAGGCGTCTCATTCCCTTAGCAAGGCACGACGCCTAGCCGCAAAGTTTAGCGCTTCTTGCGAACGTAGAGAGACACGGCCGTGAACTTCACGTTTTCGTCTCCTGCCACCTTCGGCACGGTATGCCCCGCCTTGTAACCGCGATCGGCCTCGACCTCGAAGGACTCTTCGACAGAGGGCGCCTCGAAACCCGCAGCTTCAAGCCACGCAACGTTTTCCTGCTCGGTTCGCGCCGCCTGCACGCTGTTGCCGATGGAGCGAGCCTCGTCCACGACCGAGTCGGTGCGCGGCCGGTCCGCGAAGATTGTCTCCAAAATCAGCAGTCCGCCCGGTTTCAGGACGCGGCCAAATTCCCGTATTGCCTGCTCCTGGTCGTAGAAAAGCGTAATCACGTTATTCACGTAGATCGCATCGTAGACGGACGACCCGATGCCTGCGCCGATCAGGTCTTCGGGGAAGGCGACGCGGAACTCCATGTTGTTGTGCGAAAGCCCGCTCTCGTGCCACGCGCGGCTCATGCCGTCTTTCGCCTCTTCGACATACGACGGACTCCAATCGACGCCCATCACCTCGCCGCTATCGCCGACCAGGGAGCTGAGCTTGTATACGCCGCGCCCGCGCCTGCAGCATATGTCGAGCACCTTCTTGCCTTTGAGCTCCTCGCGCGGCAAGAGCATCTTGCACACGCTCGCGAAACCGTACTCGAACTGCTTCCCGCCATAGTGCTTTGCAAGCGCGCCCGCAGGAATCTCCGCCGGCGTGCCCTGCGAGCCCCGTGCACTCGCAGAAGCTGCAGAAACAGGGGCGGAAGTCGCCGCGCCGACCGCAGATGTTGAGGAAGTCGCCGCGCCGCGCGAGCCCGCCGTCGCACCCGGCTCGCCCTTTGGCTTCGAACCGACGCGCATCCCGACCGCGCCGGGCTCGCCCACCTCGCGCTCTTCTGCCAGCGAGGCATCGATCTCGGCAAGCTTGCTCACCCGCTCGGTGAGCCCCATACGAGCCGCATCAACCTGAAGCTCCTGGTTGTGCTCGTAGTACTTCTCGTTTCCATAATGGGAGATGAAGCGCGTGGTCGGCTTGCGCGTAGTAAGCTCGGCCAGAAATACGAGCATCTCGCGGCTGCTGAGCGTCTCGTCAATGAAGTCGAACGCGTTGCTCATGCGCTCGCCCGCGGCATCGACCAAAGGCGAAATCTTCGAGACCTCAGCTTTATACGCGCGCTCGATGGCGTGGAACGCAACATCGCCCTCGGTCGCCTTCTCGAGCATGCACTGCGCCGCAAAGCCCTTCAGCAAATCGATGACCAAGCGCTCCTCGCGAACGAACTTCCGCGAGGCGGTGCCAGATTCGATCTTTCTCGCCAGCTTGCGTTCGCGTTCGGACACGCGGGGGGCAAGCGCCTCGTCAACGCTCGCACCTGCGAGGAACTCGGGCTTCGTCTCGCGCAGCAAGTCGCGAAGCGTCACAACTACGCCCTCCTGGTCGAGCGCCTTCGAGCAGTCCGCCGACAGCGTATCGATCATCAGGCCAAGAAGCGCAATGCGCTCGTCGAAGGGCGCTGCCTTCGCGCGATCTTTGATGGACGGCGTCGCAGTGCCGGAAAGAATCGACCCCACCTGATAGTCGGAGCGATACTTCTCGAACAGCGAGTAGTACACGGTGAACTGGTCAGCAATGTCGTCGTCGCGCAAGAACTGCACGAACAAGTCGCGGTTCACCGGCTTGCCCATCTGCTCGTACAGCGAGATGACCTTCGCCAAATCTTCCCAACCACGTGCCGTCACGAACGATTTGCCGCCGCCCGGCCGCGATTCGACCTTGTAGAAGCAGTCTTTCTTCGCCTCGAGGAACGTGGTCACGGCGGGGTGAAGACCCGCTTCGGAAGCGTAGGTCTTCCACGCGCCGTAGTCGGGCTCGACATCGATTTCGCGCAAACGGTCGAGCGTTACGATGTCGAACTCGTGCACCGAGCGGTTGTACTCGGGCGGGTTGCCCGCACACACGATGACCCATCCTTCAGGCACCTTATGTTTACCGAACGTCTTGAACTGCAGGAACTGGAGCATCGAGGGGTACAGCGTCTCCGAAACGCAGTTAATCTCATCGAGGAACAGGATGCCCTCGCGCAACCCCGTGCGCTCCATGTAATCGTAAATCGCCGCGATGATCTCCGACATCGTGTACTCGGATGTATCGAATTCCTTCCCCTCGAATTCTCGATGCTCGATATGGGGAAGGCCGAGCGCGCTCTGGCGCGTATGATGCGTCATGGAGTACGACACGATACCGATGCCCAGCTCGCGGGCGACCTGCTCCATGATTGCGGTCTTGCCGATTCCCGGCGCGCCCACCAAGAAAATCGGTCGCTGGTGCACGGAGGCGATCGAGAGCAGCCCCGCGTCATCCCTCTTCAAGTACGCCTCAACAGTGTCTTTCACCTGCTGTTTCGCCGAGACGATATTCATAGTGTCCGTCCTTTCACGCGCCCGCGGTTAGCGGATGCCTTGGCTTTTGAACCGATTGATGCCCGCCTCGTCGATGACGACCTTCATCGCCCAGGGCGGCACTGGCGGAAGGTCGCGCCCCTCTTCGTCCATAAATACGAACGCCGTGTCGTAATCGGGCGGCTTTTCGGGAAAGCTCCCCAGGCCGTCCGTGAAATAGATAAGACCCTTCATCTCGGCCAACTCGCCGCGATCGCGCAGCGTCTCGACATAGTCGAACACTGGACGGAAGTCAGTCCCGCCGAACCCCCTGATGACGAAGTCCTCCATGAGCTTGTCGATCTCGCCGATATCGGTGATCCGCATATCGGACTGCACGCGCGCGTCGCATTGCACGATATGCACGTTGACCTCGGTTGTATAGGTTTCCGACTCCTTCAAGATGTCGAACGTGTGCTCGATGAAACGGCGGACCAGATCGCCCCGCACCGACCCCGACGTGTCGATCGCGATGACGAACTCGCGCACCCGATCGGTCTCCTTGTACTCGAGCGGCTCGACAAGGGGCATGTTCCCGTAGAGCTCCATGCCGTAGGTGTAGTAGATGTAGTCGAATTCGTCCTGGTTGAGCAGCATTTCCTCGTTCATCGTCATGAACTTGCGCAGAAACTCCGTGTAGTCGTACACCTTGCGATTCGCCACCGACAGATGCTGCATCAGGCTGTCCGATTCGCGACCCCACTCCTTCGAGAACGTCTCGAGGTTCATCTCGATCTCCTTCGAGATTTCCTCCCATTCCCGCTCAGCCTCGTCGTCCTCGGAATGCTCACGTTCCTCGTCCTCGCTGGTCAGCGGAACGGGCTCAGCGCTGTCGCCTTCTCCATCCTCAGCATCATCGGTATCGTCCGCCGCATCTTCCGCCTGTTCGGTTTGCGAATCATCCCTTTTATCGTCCGTGTCGGTTGGCTCATCGGCACCGCCAGCAGATTCAAGCTCCATGTCATCGGACTCGGGTGCTTCGCCGGAATCGCGCTCGCTCACCTCTTCCGGCTTCTGAGCCTCACGGCGTTCAGCAGGCGCATCATCATCGGCATTCGACGGCCATGCCGAATGATCGTCCCTCTCGAACAGGGCAACCCAATCGTTGAGCGTCGAGCGGCCCATCCCGAGGTACTGCTGCCCGGAAGGCGTGAGAACCATACCCTTCACCAGCGCATATACTTTATTGGGAAGAAAGCTTCCCGTCAGCATCTTTATCCTGTCGAGCACTTCGGTCCGCTCGGCGTCCTGTGGGGAGGAGAATCTCCCCGCGCACATATCGAGCGCCACGCTTTCGGCGATGATATCGCACGTCAGATTCCATGCCTGGCGATTTCGGTGGTCCTTATCGAACGGGTGGCGGAAGATGCAGTGCATCACCATATGCAGATAGTCGCGGATGAGCTCGTCGAAGCCCTCCTCGAACCGCGCAATCACACGCGGCGGATCGAACGCCACACGACGCGCGTCCGTGGTCAGCGGATACCGCGCCCCCGCCCGAATCGGCAAGTTCTCCATGCGCCAAAGGGCCATGTCCAGGAAGCGGAACTTCAGCATGAGCTGAACGCGACATTCGTCGAGAATGTCCCGGGCGAGCTCGTCCTCGCGAGCGCGACGCGCAAGCTTCGCATCAGCTATCGTCTCATGCTCCGACATGTCGCCCCCCTTACAAATCGAAGTCCATCAACTGGCTGCCGAAGAATCGGCGCTTCACTTCAAGAAGGTATCCCGTCATCGCGGCATCCTGCACATCGCCCGCGCGCTCAACCACGATATCGATATTATCTTTTGTAAGATAACCCAAATCAAGCATGTCATCCACGACTTGCCGATCATCATGGCGCGCCGCCTGCACGATGATGTCGACGAGGTTGCTCCTCATCACACGATCGCACATGCTCCTGTTTGAAGGCGTCATGAGAACAGGGTCTTTCAGCCGCGCGATGATCATCTTGCTCTGGTCGTATAGACCGATGCCGCCGTCAACCATCGCATCGTAGCTCGAGCCGCTCACAATCGACCCGTCGTAATGGTCGAGAATCGCCTCGACGCTCACATGGTCGGGGACACTGAATGCAAGCTCGATTTGCTTGACGCTTCGGTCGATTTCGGGAAAGCGCACGTCAAAGCTGGTGCGACCCCCAATCGGCTCTTCAAGGTCGATATGGATCAGCTCGATGAAGCACTGGAAGGCAAGGCCGCGCATTCCCACCAGCTTGATTCGATTGGAAAGGTAGAGCTCACGGATGTTCCTGTCGCCGTTGAAAGCGTACGGCGCAATGGCGACGACCTCCTCGGGGATTTTCACGCTTTCCCGAGAATCGGTGTTCACCACGACGCGAGCTTTGCCGTTGCTCCATTTCTCGAGCAGCATGCCGTTTTTTTCCTCATAGCGCGCATTGCCTTGCGCCACCGTGACCTCGCGAAGGGTCGGCCGCCGCTTCCCGTTGTGCGCGTTGTAAGTGACAAGCGCGTTCTCCCCGATCTTCTCAAGCGAAGCAGGAATATGGATCGATTCGAGAGCCGTATCCATAAGCGCCTCAGCGCCCATTTCGGCAACGCCCTCCGGGATAACAATGCGCCGCAGCGCTCGGCAGCCCTTGCATGCAGCGGCACCGATAATGCGAACGCCTTCGGGCAGCACCACTTCTTCGAGCGCCGCATGGTTGAGCAGCGCCCCCGGGGCCACCTCCGTCGTCCCTTCCGCTGCCTCGAATCGCTTCGCCTCGCCATCGAACAGGCACAGCAGCTTCATGCCGTCGCCCTGAAGCTCATAGAGGGCGCCAAATTCGTCGAGCATGAGCCGCTCCGAACTGGGCTCCATCGTAAACGTTGCACCCTCGCCCGCGTAAACCAGCTTTGTTCGCACAGCAACAGGGTATCCGATTTCGACAATGCTGTTCGGAATCCTTAAGGTTGATATACTCGAATTGCTGAACGCATCCGCCCCGATGACCTGCAGCTTCTCGTTGAGCGAGACACTCTCAAGGAAGGCACAGGCGAAGAACGCGCGCTCCCCGATTTCCCTCAAAGCAGAAGGCGCCTGGAAGGTCCGCACCCCAGTACGAGCGAAAGCGTAGGGGCCTATTTCCTCGACGCTGCTCGGCAGGTCGACCTGCGCTAGCTCGTCAAAGGAGCTGAACGCTTTCCGCGCAATCGTCGTGCACGAAGGCGCGACGGCGTACGATGGCAAGGGGCACGCAAGCGCTACGAGCGTTTTGGCGTCTTTTGAGTAGATTGCAACGCCGTCGGTCTGCAACCAGGGATTTTCAGGATCGATCGATATTCCAATCAGCCGACTCTTCTGGAATGTTCCCGGCTCAACACGGGAAAGCGCCGCGCCGAACTCGACGTACTCGAGATGGGGAATGTCGAACAAGCTCGGTCCAACCTCTTCCAAAAGCCCCGGCATGCGCAGCCTCGAAAGCGAAGGGCATCCACGAAACCAGTCGGACTCGAAAGTGGCAAGGTTGCGCGGCAGCACAACGCATTC
Source organism: Coriobacteriia bacterium (assembly GCA_030540225.1). Classification (GTDB taxonomy): domain Bacteria; phylum Actinomycetota; class Coriobacteriia; order Coriobacteriales; family Eggerthellaceae; genus Ellagibacter. The sequence goes on from JAUNWQ010000047.1 coordinate 10,059, forward strand.
CAAACGCTTGCAGAAGCGGAAAGCGCAACCCCCGATAAACTTCACTTCCTCTGGAACGAAGATCAACGTCACGTCTTCCAGATTTGAACAGGCATCGGGCGCCAGCGAGCGAACCGGCAACCCCTCGATCGAATCGGGAATCGCAAGCTCGCCTACAGCATGCGAACAGCGCTCAATACGAATCGAAGATTCCGACAGCACGACGTATTCCCAATCGGTTCCGACTTCATCAACGAAATGACGAAGCTCAGAAGTGCATGCATCCTGAATCGCCTGCGCTCGCAGAGCAGCCTCACGGCGCTCGCGAATTCGCGCCTCTGTCGAGAGGACCTGCTCCCTTGTCGCCTTTCCGTCATTGAGCGGCATAGGGGTAAAGCCTCCAAAGCTCACATCGAGCTTGCTAACATCGAGCGACTTGTTACGATTCACTTGAGCCTTAGCGTAGGCGATATGAGGAATCCCTAATAGACCGTCTGCCATTCCCGCACCTCAAAGCAACTATCAACTAACGAATGCAATGCGTCGCAAGGGGCAATCCAAGAATAACCCCCGTCCAATCTCATTGCGTTCCCCAGAATAGACAAAACGGCCCGACGCGAGGGTGCCGGGCCGTTTTCGAAAAATGCGATTACTTTCGGGGAACGCCTGCGGGGTCGACCGGGCGACGAGAGGAAATCTCATCGCCAAACGTGATGCAATAGCGCATACCCTTGAGGGTTACGTACAAGCAGGCAATCTCATGCTTCCCGCCCTTGTTGAATACCTCGTAGGTCAGCATCTCGCGATCAATCATCGGTTGATAAATTTCACTGTCGACAACCTTCTCAAGCAACATGTTCGTCGCCTCGCGGCCAAGCTCGTCCTGCTTCAGAGCGATGTTGTACAGAATATCTTCTTGAGCTTCCGTAAGACGCCCGAGCTCTTCAACTTCAGCGCGAATTTCCTCTTCATTCGTCATAGCCATATCGAAAGCAATCCTCCTTGAGTAGGTAGCGCGAAAACGCATAACTCTGCTGATGGAAGTATCTTAGCATTGGAAAATCGCCATTTGAGCAGGTCGAAGCTAGTGGAACAGTATGGCTGAAATCGTTTCATCCGCATTTTCGAGACAAAAAAAGAACCCCTTCTTACGAAGAGGTTCTTAAGCGAGCTTAAATCAGGCCCCTAGAAAAACATCCCCTGGAGGGAACTAGATGCCGTTGTAGCCCTTCGAAGGATCGGAGTCGCCAACGCCATTAGCGGTGTCGCCAGCTTCATTGCCGGTACGCTTCGTAGAGGTGTATCCACCCCAAGCGCGAGCAATGAACTTGTCCTTCACGAAGAAGATCTGAGCCTTCATGAGGTCAGCCTGAGCAATGCCGTGCTCAGCGAGGACTTCGTCCTTGCTCTTGCCAGCCTCGAGGCCTGCGTTCAGCTCAGCAGCTGCAGCAGCAGCGTCGAGCTCAAAAAATTCATCGCGGGTCATGTTATCCCTCCTTATTGGTCTATCACACGATGCCGTGATCGCCAGTCGCCTAGCGACCACGGACATCTTAACACACTAAAGAGTTACAGCTGGAAGAGAACCATCGGACGATCGAACTCTGCCATCTTAGCGACCATCTCTTCGACGGTACCGTAGTACATCGAAGCGGACTCGTCGACCTGGACAGCGAGCGGACGCTGGCCAGCCTTGTCGCCATTGGTTCCCCAATGCTCGGAGAAGATGGACGTCGGGCAAGGAATGTAGAACCACTCCCAAGCGTCGCCGTCATTACCTTCGCCCTTCTTGAAGGGACCAACCTGAACTTCCTTGATACCGAACTGTTCGAGAGGAAGGCCAAGCTCTTCTTTGCAGCCGATCTCGGCGGCATGGTTACCGGAGTAGTACGTGTAGTCTACGAGCAGTGCGTACTTCTGATCTGCCATTTATGCCACTTCCTTTCTTAGTCGTCGGAGTTCAGGCTATGGACGCGGCGGATGTTGCACATAACACCCTTGTACGGAGCGCCAAAGCCAAGCTTACCAATGTTCTGATGCGGCACGAGGCTGTTGAAGTTGGACTTCCAAACGCCGAACAGGTTGGGCTCTTCGCCGTCCTGCTCAGGGAACCACCAGCCGTGAGCGCAGTTGAGGATACCAGGCTTCATGACCGGCGTGATCTCAGCCTTGAAGCGAGCCTCGCCGAACATGTTGTAGACCTCGATCCAGTCACCGTCGGTCACATCGTACTCTGCAGCGGTCTCAGGATTGATCTGGCACCACGGCCACGGATCGATCTGGCGCAGGGACGGAACCTGACGATGCTCAGAATGGAAGGAGCTGTAGCGACGAGAACCAGAGGTAGTGATCAGAGGATACTGACCAGCCAAGTCGGGCTTGCTGATCGGGCTGTAGTTCGGCTCCTCGTAGTACGGCAGCGGATCCTCGCCCCAGGATTCGTAAAGAATCGAGTAGGCTTCGATCTGGCCGGTAATGGTGTTGAAGCCGGGAGCGCCGTCGAAGCGGAGCATGCCCTTCGCGTACTTCTCGTACTCGAAGCCATGAGCACCAGGCTGATAAAGGCCGAGCTCCTGGAAGGTCTTCCAGTCGAAGCCGAGCTCCTTGAGCTGATCGCTGAAGAAGTCTTCGACTGCCTGCTGCAGAGCAGCGAGATCAAGCGACTTGCCGTCTGCAGGCTTGTACCACGGCCACCACTCGGGGTTGAGGCGCTGACCGAACATGAGGCAGATCTCGATGTCGGACTTGCACTCGCCAACCGTGAGAGCCTTGTTCATGGGGCCCATGAACACGGTGTTGCGGCCATAGTGGGTGAGGACGATGCCATCATGCTCAGCCCAGGTGGACATGGGCAGGAAGTAGTCACCAAGAGCCATGGAAGTCGGCGTCTGGGTGAGGTCCTGGATGACGACGAACTCGAGCTTCTGGAGAGCCTTGTGCCAACGCTTCGGCTGAGCGGAGCAGGTCGGCGTCAGGAAGTTGGAGCTGTTGAACCAGCCCATCTTCAGAGCGTACGGCTGATCCGTCTCCATGGTGTTCAGGGTCTCGTCAGGCTGGGTGGTAGCCATGCCGGTGGACAGGCCAGGCCACTGCGCAGCACCGATACGCTTCGACCAAACTTCGTCGGTCATAGCGCCGCGCTGCTCCATGCGCCACTTGCCGAGAAGTGCCGACGGGGGACCAAGGGTAAGTCCGCCAGGACGGTCGATAGAACCGCACATAGCAGCCAGGATGATGAAGGACTGGGACAGCTGAACGCCGTTCTTGTTCTGGTCGAATGCCAGACCCCAAGCCCAACCGATAGGACGCTCAGTGCCGATGATGTGGGCGACGCGCTTGATTTCCTCAGCGTCGACCGTGGTGATCTCGGCGACCTTGTCCACAGGATACTCAGCGGCGCGAGCCTTCAGCTCGTCAACGCCGTAGATCCAGTTCTCGACGAACTCATGATCGTACTCATCGTTCTCGAAGAGGAGGTTGATGAGGCCGAGTGCGAGAGCCGTGTCGGTCTGCGGGCGAACCTGCAGGTTGATGTTGCCATCATGAGCGCCGACCCAGGTGATGCGGGGGTCGATGGAGATGATGTGCGTGCCAAGCTTCATCATGTCGACGAGGCAGTGGCCGAAGAAACCGTCGCCGTTGGAGGGCAGCGGCTCCTTGCCCCAAACCACAACCCACTTGGACAGCGTGTAACGCGGGTCATGATAAGAACCGGGCAGGTGACCAGCGTAGTCGAGCTCAGGATAGCCTGCGCCGAGCACGTAGTCAGAGATGGAGCAACGAGGACCGTAGCAGGACCAGCCGGACTGCGTGTAGCAGCAGTTGGGGGACTGCAGAACGGAGAACGTCAGCGCGTAGTAGTAGATGCAAGCCTCACGGCCGGTGCCACCGAAGCAAACGATGGACTCGGGGCCGTAGGTGTTCTGGAAGTAACGGACCTTCTCGCAGATCGTGTCCATTGCCTCGTCCCAAGTGGTGCGCTCCCACTTGTCCTTGCCGCGATCTTCGAATGCGCGCTTCATCGGGTAGATGACGCGATTCGGAGAATGGGTGTACTCGCGAAGAGCAAGGTTCATGGCGTTAACACGACCAGTGGTGATCGGGTTATCGTCGTCGCCTTCGATACGGATGAGCTGATCGCCCTTCGTAACGACCTTGACACCGTATCCAACCGGGTGAGATCCCGGAGGAGACCAAGTGTTGCTACGAGTGACTACGGTACCGTCTTCAAGCTCGGTACGCCACTGCTTACCATATGCCATAGTCTTCTTCCTTCCTTTTCCCTCGCCAATTTCTTTCTCCACATTTACCGAGCGGGGTCGCTTGGGAGCCGCTGTCTTGCTTCCTTGCGTCACCGCCTCAAGGCACGTTTCATATTAGAGACATTACGGGGCTTGGAATCGAATCAGCGGGTTGTTTTTGGGCAGTTCAACCTCATCCTGCTAGGTTGATTTTCTCAATCCAACCCTCTATTTCCCCTGGTCATGAAAAATTCCGCGAACGGCATGTCCATTTTCCAACTTTTTGGCATTTCGCTTCGCTCCCCTGAAATCGGGTAGGAAAAGGCGCGGAATCACGCGCTGCATGACACCATCCATTGGTACAATAAGAAGCGGTATTCATGCTGTCTGATACCAATTACGTATGAAGATATCCACGTCACGTCCCGGGCCTGATTCACGGCCCGGTTTTTTGGGGAGGAACGCACTATGGCCACTCAGCAATTCACCCTTACTTCTTACGATCCCGTCTACGCGATCGCCGAGGAAGTCCGCATTCCGGAGGACACGATCCGCGAGACCGCTGTCCGCTGGCTTGAGATCAACATCTGCAAGGAAGGCGAGAAGGCGAAGCTGACCGACGGCTGGGTCAACGCCCACTGCGAAGATTTCAAGTCGGTCGACGAGCTTTTGATTTTCATCCGTTACAACATGTATCGCGACAATCGCGAGGTTCAGGAACTTGCCGACCAGGACGCTATCTGCAAAGAACTCTCCAAGCGCCTCGTCGAGGAACTTCCCGCCGACCTCGTGGAAAATTCCCTCTATGCGTCGACAATGCGCATGGAAGAGATGATCAGCCGTCAAGGTATGACGAAGGAAGAGTTCTGCGAGCAGCGCGGCATCACGCCCGAGCAGCTCGACGCCGACGTTCGCGAGCGCACTATCCAAAGCCTGAAGGAGGATTCCGCTCTGGCCGCATACGCCGACCATGCCAACTACACGCTCGAGGCCGAGGACTTCTATGCCATCATTCCGGGTGACTCCATTCAGGACAAGGCTTACAAGCGCCGTCAGATCGAGCTCGATGGGCGACTTCCCCAAATGGAGGAATACGCCCGCAAGACCAAGGCGCTGAAGGAAATCATGGAGAACGCCATGATCAAGCGCAAGGCAACCGACACCGAATGGCTGCGCTACGGTGACACGAGCAAGGACGTGCTGAACGCGAACAAGCAGTTCCCCGAGAACTTCGTCACGCTGTAGGCGCCCCTACACTCCCCCAGTATGCGAAAGCCGCTGCATAAACTGCAGCGGCTTTTCTTTCGCCTGAGCGAGGCTCTGTTTGGCTCGCATAGGCACAGGAAGGCCCTCGCATCTGCGAGGGCCTTTTGTTTCACTAGAAATGGAAGTGCGGCTTCGGCGATGCGCTATCGGTAGGATTCGCCCTGGTCGCCGCCGAGGAGCTTCGACTGCTCCTTCATGTGCTGGCGCTTCTCGTGCTCCGAGACGAAGTTCTCAGGAGCCGCCTCGACGCTCTTGATCTCTACCTCGAAGGTGAGGTCCTTGCCTGCGAGCGGGTGGTTCAAGTCGAACTTGGCGTTGCCGCCCTCAATCTCGATGACGGTACCAAGCGTCGGTTCGCCCTCGTCGTTGGCCATCCACAAGCGAGAGCCCACTTTGATGTCGCGCTTGGGGATCTGGTGCGTCGGGATGACGACGACGTAATCATCGAGGTACTCGCCGTACGCCTCGTACTGGCCGACGGTGAACGTTTTCTTCTCGCCTTCGACGCCTTCCATGGCGAGGATTTCCTTCTCAAAGCCGTCGATCGCCATGTCCATACCCGTTTGGAAAACCATGGGGTTTTCCTCGGTTGCATAGCCGAAAACAGTACCATCTTCCAATTTGCCCGTGTACACGAGCGTTACGGTAGATCCAAGATCCATGTTCATCTCCCTTTTCTGGCGCCCGGCCAAGGTGCCAAAGCGCGCCTGAGCGTTTCTATGCTGGTTTAAGCCTCGTCGTCAACAACAGTCACTTCTGCGGTCTGCACAAGCCAGCGAGAAGCCTTCGAATGGCGGCAGACCTTGCGAAGCTCGGCCATGCGGTTCGCCTTTTCCCACTTCTCGCGCGTTGCAATGGCATCGTCTTCCTGGGCAAGCTCCTTCTCGATGTCCTCCTCGGTTACATCGAATCCCTTCTCGGCAACGAGGGCCTCGAGGGCGCAATCGATACGGGCGCGGCGAATCGCCTCCTGCGTCACGTTCTCCTTGATCTCGTCGGCCTTGCCGTTGTTGTTGAGGAGCCATTCCTGCAATGAGGTGCCCTGCTTCTCGAAGCTCTGCATCATCTCGCGACCGACGTCCTGACGAATGAAGTCCACGTAGTATTGCGGAACGTCGCCCACAAGGCGATCGGCGAGCGCGTCAACCGCACGCTGTACCATAAGGCCCGGGAGCTCGGCTTCTTTATGTTGATTGATCTGGTGGCGCATCTGCTTGCGCATATCCTCGGCGTCCATGCAGCCCACCTTGGCCGCGAGCTCGTCACCGATCTCGGGAACGATCTTGCGGCGGAATTCCTGAATCTCGACGTTGGCATGCAGCTGGCCATCACCGAACTGCGTGTTGCCCTCCTCGTCTTTCGCCTCGAAATCGAATTCGAGAGTATCGCCGAGCTTGCTGCCGACAAGATGATCGTCAAAGGACGCAGGCATGGAACCAGAACCCAACTCGATCATGCGCGTCGCATAGCGAAGGCCGTTCACGGCGTTGCCGTCTTGCGTAACCGTCACGGCCGCCGAGACAACATCGCCCATTTCCGCAACGTGATCGGGGTCGTCGATCTTCTCGAAGGAATGGTAGACATCTTGGAGATGCTTGAGCTGGCGCTCGACTTCCGCATCGGTAGCCTCGTCGGGCGGCATCTCGATGGAAACGCCGTCGTAGCTCGAAAGCTTCATCTGCGGCACCACGGCGCCAGAGACGGTGAACGTGAACGGCTGGCCCTCGACGACATCGTTATCAACGTTGAAATCCGGTTCCCCTACGAAGATCACGTCAGCATCGTCAAGCGCCTTGAAGGCCTTTTCGTTGATGAGCATCTCGGCGACGCCGCCCATGGCGTTCTTGTGGCCACCTACGTTCTGCTCGAGAACCGCGCGAGGCGCCTTGCCCTTGCGGAACCCAGGAATATCGCGCTGAGCGATTTCAGCGAAGAACTTGTCTGCCGCTTCCTTCACTTCGTCGACGGACGCAACGAGGGTCAGAACCAACTCCTGCTTGTCCCCATCGTCCTCGCGAACTCTGTCTTTAACCTGCACAGCTCCTCCTTTATGCCGGCAATGATTTCTGCGTTGATGAATTTACGCTGTTCATGCAGTTCATTGTACCTTAGAGGGCATTTCAGGGAATAAAAAAGACTGGTCCAGAAGCTTTCTGAACCAGTCTTTGAAAAATCGTACTACAACTATTACGCTGCGGAACGAGTGGCTTCTTACATGCCAGGAGCCTTGGGGGCGCCGGGGGCAGCAGGGGCACCAGGAGCAGCCGGAGCGCCAGGAGCCCCAGGAGCCGGAGCAGCGCCCCAAGCAGCTCCCTTCATGTGACCCTTGCACACCGTCCACTTGAT
>JAUNWQ010000048.1 GCA_030540225.1 Coriobacteriia bacterium
TCCAGCAGTGGCGGCTCAAGCGGCGGTGGCGGTTACTCAGGCAACGGAGTTGACGTTCCCTCGCGCGGTTCGGTTGTCGATTATGCCATGTCGCGCATCGGCTGCCCGTACGTATGGGGCGCTGAAGGTCCGAACGCCTTCGACTGCTCCGGACTTGTGCGCTGGGCATATCTGCAAGTTGGTATCTCCCTTCCGCACCAAAGCGAGTCGCTATATAACTGCGCCTCCTGGCGCGGCCCTGTTTCCGAGGCTCGCCCGGGCGATGTCCTCTGGCGCAGCGGGCACGTGGGAATCGCGGTAAGCTATGGCGGATCGCATTACGTGCACGCTCCCACCTTCGGAGCTTACGTGCGCGATACGGATAGCCTTTCGTGGTCGGGATTCACTCATGCGCTGAGATTCTAGGTTTCTCACTATAAGATGCATTCAACGCCCCCCCCCCCGCTTCTTCAAGGAGAAGCGGGGGGGCGTTCTTTATACTACTAAGGCAATGGCTGCGTTAATAGGCTGGGAAAGCGTAGATCTATATCATTAGGGCGCGCACCTCGGTTTCTTGCTCGCTTCTCTGTGGCAAATTGGGATGACCTCATCTCCTGCAGAACGGGAAGCGCTCATCGCATTTTGCCTCATAAACAAAAACGGCCCGCTGTCTGCACAGGGGCCGTTTCGCGAAATTGGTGTCGAAGGGGCGCTACACGTCGAGATCCATGTAGGTATCGAATTCCTTCTCGATTTCCTCAGAAGGCTTCTTTGTGAGCAGCGAGACCACCACGATGGCGATGCAGGCGAACACGAATGCCGGCAAGAGCTCGTAGACGCCGAACCAGCCGCCGAGAGGTTTCACCAGATTATGCCACGCGAAGACCGACGCTGCGCCGACGAGCATGCCGGCGATACCGCCTTGCAGCGTCGTACGCTTCCAGTACAAGGAGAACAGCACGAGGGGGCCAAACGACGCACCGAAGCCCGCCCATGCGTAGGACACGACGTTGAAGATGGACGAGTTGGAGTCCATCGCGATGATGATGCCGAACAGAAGAACGGCAGCCAAGGTGAAACGGGCGACGATCATGACCTGGCGATCGGTCGCGTCGCGCTTGATCAGGCCCTTGAAGATGTTCGTTGCGACCGCCGAGCCGGAAATGAGCAGATAGGAAGACGAGGAGCTCATCGCCGCGGCGAAGATGCCCGAAACGACGAGGCCGCAGGCGAAGGACGGCAGAATCATGCGCGAGAGCACGACGAAGACGTTTTCCGCAGCAGACTGCGTGAGGAACTCCGTCGGGATGACGGCGCGCCCGATAAGGCCGATGCACACCGCACTCGAAAGCGACACCACCAGCCAGATCATCGCGATGATGCGGGACTTCTTGATTTCGTCGGAATGACGCACGCTCATGAAGCGCACGAGCACCTGGGGCATACCGAAGTATCCCAGGCCCCACGCAAGACCCGACACGATGGTGATGAGCCCGTACTCCCCTGCCGCTCCGAACAGCGGTGCGCCGTTCTCGACAACTTGGTTGCCCGCCGCGTCGAGAATAGGGGTTGCAATCTGCGTGCCCGAAAGGAATCCGGGGATATCCTGCAGGAAGGCGACCGTGTTCTCGACGCCACCCGCCTGCGCAACGCTGCCGATGAACACCGTGGCGAGCGCGAAGAACATGAGCGTGCCCTGGATGAGGTCGGTTGTGCAGACGGAGAGATATCCGCCGACGAACGTGTAGAGGAACACGATGATGGCACCGAGGACCATCATCGTCGCGTAGTCGAGCCCGAAGAGCGTCGAGAACAGCTTACCGCAGGTCACAAAGCAGCTTCCCGTGTAAATCGAGAAGAAGACGAGCGTGATGATGGCCGCAATCGTCATGAGGATATGCTTGTTGTCGTGAAAGCGGTTCGAGAAGAAGTCGGGGACGGTGATGGAGTTGTTCGCTACCTCGGAGTACTTGCGCAGACGCTTCGCCACGAACTTCCAATTGAGATACGTACCGATCGCAAGGCCGATCGCCGTCCACATGGCGTCCGATGCGCCCGTGAAGTACGCAACGCCGGGAAGACCCATGAGCAGCCATCCGGACATGTCCGACGCTTCCGCAGAAAGCGCCGTGAGCCACGGGCCGAGCCCGCGACCGCCGAGGAAGTACGCCTCGCTTGAGGCGTTCGACTTCTTCGCATAGACGAAGCCGACGAGCACAACGACGATGAAATACAGAAGCATCGCCAGGAGTACCCAAAAATCACCAGTAACCATTTTCATCCCTCTCGATAGTCGAATAGGCGAATTATACGGCATACTTTTCCCGACTAAAGTGATATTTCGGTCGCTGTGTGAACGATTCGCGAAACGGCGGCCCTTTCGCTCTCTTTAGTAAAGAGCATGAAAGGGTGTTTGAGTGGTGTCGATACCTGCGATACGCGAGGATGCCGAGGATTTCTCGCAATTGAAACTTGTCGCATCGCGCGTGCAAACGTAATATCAAGGGCAGCAAGATTCGCGGCGTGTCGCACGTTTCGCCGCACACGGCAAAGGATGAGAAATGGCTGCATTCGAACAAATGGATCGCGCGGAGCTCCAAAGCGAGCTCGATCGATTAAAAGAAGAGTACGCGCAGTTTAAAGCAAAGGGTCTTTCACTCAATATGGCTCGCGGCAAACCGAGCGCAGAGCAGCTCGATTTGAGCCTGCCTCTGCTCTCCTGTATTTCAAGCGCGCAGGATTGCATCGCCGAGGACGGCACCGATTGTCGCAACTACGGCGTGCTCGACGGTCTTCCCGAGGCGAAGCGCCTGATGGCAGCGATGCTCGATGATGCACCGGAAAATGTGATCGTCGGCGGAAACTCGAGCCTGACGCTCATGGGCAATGCTGTCGCGCGATGCCTCGACTTCGGCACACTCGGCAGCAAGCCCTGGGCGCAGTACCCCAGCATCAAATGGATTTGCCCCGTTCCCGGTTACGACCGCCACTTCGGCATCACGGAATCGTTCGGCATCGAGATGATTCCCGTGAAGATGGACGAAAACGGCCCTGATATGGATGAGGTCGAGAGAATCGTCGCCGAGGACGAGACTGTGAAGGGCATCTGGTGCGTCCCCAAGTACTCCAACCCCGGGGGCGTCACCTATTCCAAGGAAGTCGTTCGTCGCTTGGCGGCCATGCCCTGCGCTGCTGACGATTTCCGCATCTTCTGGGACAACGCCTATAGCGTCCATCACCTGAACCCGTTCAAGGCCGACCAGGACCACCTTCTCGATATCGCCGAGGCATGCCGAGAAGCGGGTAGCCCCAACCGTTACTTCAAGTTCGCGTCCACGTCGAAGGTAACGCTTCCCGGAGCCGGCATCTCTGCCATCGCCGCGAGCCCCGACAATATCGCAGAAATCAAGAAGCGCATGGCTACGACCGTCATCAGCTACGACAAGCTCAACCAACTTCGCCACGTGAGGTTTTTGAAGAACGCCGATGGCCTCGCCGCCCACATGGAGAAACATGCCGATATCCTGCGCCCGAAGTTCACGCTCGTCGAAAACGAGCTCACCATGGGCCTTTCCGAAGTCGGCGGATGCACATGGACCAAGCCGCGCGGCGGATACTTCGTGTCCTTCGACGCACCTGAGGGGTGCGCAAAGCGCATCGTGCAACTCGCGAAGGAAGCGGGCGTCACGATGACAGATGCTGGCGCGACCTGGCCGTACAAGCACGACCCCCACGACAGCAACATTCGCATCGCGCCCACGCTTCCCCCGCTCTATGAGCTTCGCGAGGCGCTCAACGTGTTCGTCTGCTGCGTGAAGATCGCTTACGCGGAGAAGCTGCTCGCGTAGCGCACAAGTATCTCCCCTTCGATTGTCGGAAGGTCAGCTGCGGAAAAGGTGTAGTTCACCTGCTGCGGCTGGCCTTCTTTGGTATCGTCGGGCTGCTCCACACGCACGAATGCGAACTCCGTGGATTCATAGCCTTGCATGAGCAGGGCATACGCGTAGCAAAGCGCCTGAAGTCGATGCTTTTCATGCAATTGCTTCGGCGTTTCCCCTGGCGACCCACCTGTTTTGTAGTCTACGACGAACGCTGTGCGACCGTCTTCCCCGTCGGCGAGAAGGTCGATTTCCCCCTCCATGAAAGGAGCATCGAGTCCACGACCCACGCGCACGAAGAAGGGAACTTCCGCGCGAAGGCGGGAAAATGTCACGACACGTGCCGCAACATCGCTTTCAAACCATCGCGCAAGCGCTTCGGTGAGGCGAATGCGCTGCAAGTCGGACAACCCGCAATGACGAGCAAGCGCGTCGACGTGCGATTTGGCGGGGCAGACGAGGGGAGCACCCTCGGTATGGACACATACCGCCTGCTGGGCAAGCCTATGGAAGGCGGTGCCCAAGTCCGTCGCCTTGTCGGCATCTCTCGAAAGCGAAGCTCGAATCGCAGTCCACGCCGTCTCGTCCGCCTCCGAAAAACCAGGCTCTTCGATGGGTGGCGCTTTCGGCAATGCGTGATCATCCTCAAACGAGTCGACTTCAACCTCATCCGATGAGCTGTGTGCGATCGACGAATAGCTGAACACATCGGCACGGGACGCTGGCCACGCCTGTGCCGACAGCTCACAGTAGGGCAAGACCTCGGGAATCGCGATAGCTTGACGCGCTAAGTTGGACCCGCCCTCAAGCGAGCACCCCTCTTCTTGATTTGCCGCTTCATCGTTGTCTTCGGCGTCGACGCCTTCAGAATCACAAGGTTCTTCCGACTCAACAGCCAAGTCGATGCGCTCAACGCGAGCAGGAGACTCGCCGCCGAAATCGAGAAGAGACACACCCGACTCGAAGGCATTGCCTTCCCCGCACAGGGCGGACTCCACACTTCCCCATACGCTCTTTGCAAGGCCTGTCGGGTCGTCCTTTGTCACCTTCCCGACAATTGCGCAAATGATTGCTTCCTTTGCGCGGGTGAGCGCGACATAGAGAAGCCGACGCGTTTCCTCGGTTTCACCGAGATACTCATGCTGGCGAATCGCGCAGCGAACCTCCACGGGGCTGTGGTCGCCAGGGTTCTCGATCAGCTGCTGGTAGAACTCGTCGCCTTCGCTTCCCTCGAAAGGGTCCACCGACGTGCATTTCGCGATGAGCTGCGACTGCTTCGCGGTTAAGCGCGTTGCCGTCGCTCCCGCATCGAGCGAGAGGTAGGTTTTGCCATTGAGCGTGGTCCGCACCATCCGAGATGAGCGCACCTCGTCGGAACGCAGCTCCGCCACCGCAACAATGGGGAATTCGAGGCCCTTGCTCGCATGAACGGTCATGATGCGAACAAAATCCCCCGCCTTCGAGGAAAGCGACCCTGGGGCCTCTTTCGCGATTTCAACATGCGCACGCAGTTCGACTGCGGTCTGAGCGGGACCCGACCCTTTCCTGCGCTCGATATCGCGAGCAAGACGGCATGCCTTATAGACATTTGCCGCACGCGCAAGCCCTTCGGCGCCTTCGTCCTCGAGCCGGCGTAGCCAGCCAGAATCGAGGAGAACGCCTTCCATAACCTCAGAGAGGGGCTCGAGCCTCACACGGAATGCCGCCTTTTTCAGCGTTCTTACCGCAGCGCGGAGACCAGGCGCAAGCGATGCTTCGTCTTCAGCGGCGGCGCACACCGACACACCGGAATCGAGCGAACGGCGGCGGGGAATGCCGCGCAGCTCGTCAAGGCCTGTCGAAAGGTCGATGAAATCATCTGCAGTGAGTGCGAAGATTTCACTCGAGAGCACCTCGAAAAGGGCTTCAGTATCCTTGGGGTTCGCAATGACCTCGGCGAGCCGCACCGCAAGGCGCACTTCCGGCGCGCGGCCGAATATGGACCCCCCTGAGACCACGCAGGAAAGCCCCTTCTCGCGTATAGCATCAGCATAAATATCGGCACACCGCATGCTGCCAAGCAAGACCACCATGTCACCCGCCGAGTGGCCCTCGTCGACAAGCTTCGCAAAACGCTCCGCAATCCGCTGCGCAACCGTAGCGCGCGCCGCATCCGAGGCAACACCTCGAGGATAGGTGGTGAGCTGCACCTCGATGCGCGGATCAGACCCCTGATAGGGGCAGTCGATGCGACCAGAATCGCGCGATGCGGAAAGCGACATAAACGAGCGCCCGAATACACTCGGCTGACTGAACACGCAGTCGACGAATGCGAGCACGTCACCATGGCTTCTGAAATTATCGGCAAGTTCTATAAGGCCTGCTTCGTTAGTGCTTGCCACTGAAGCAAGGTGCCTATCGTAGACCGAGACGTCCGCCCCGCGGAAACGGTAGATGCTCTGCTGCGCATCGCCAACCGTGCACAGGCGCTCGAAGTTCTTGCCCGCCATGCGCTTGATCATGTTCACCTGCAACTGATCGGTGTCTTGGAACTCGTCGACCATGATCAACTTGAAGCGGTCAGCGTACTCGGCAGCGATTTCGGGATGCTCGCTGAACATGCGCGACGCCATCGTGAGCAGGTCATCGTTGTCGAGCACGCCCGCCTCACGCTTGCGCCTGCGATACGCATCGAAGACACGGCCCGATAAGTCGATCACCTCGCGCATGCGCGGCTCGGCGAGGGCAAGGCGAGCTTCCATCATCAAGGAGAGATACCCTTGCGCCGCTTCGGTTGCGTACTCTTTGTATTCAGACGTGCCGAACGCACGACTGGGAACCGGAAACGCGTTGAATAGCTCTAAGACCTGCTCAGGCGATGGTTCCGCACCCTGCTGCTGCGCGTCCTCGAGCCCCTCGAGCGCACGGGCCGTACCGTCGAGGAATGCATCACGGGTCTTTCCCGGCTTTTGGGCCTCGCACACCGCCGTGATATCGCCCGCCAAAGACGCCATGCGCGCCATAAGCTTGCGGGGCGATGCCGCCGACGGCGCCGGCACGATGGACGCCATCCCTTCGGGACTCGCTTGCGCAGCAACGACGATGTCGCGCACCATGCCTTCAACGCTTGCGGCAGACATCGACCCCGCCTGACGAGCTGCATACTCCGTGAATAGCGCATCGTAATCGCCCGGCGAGATGATGTCGTTCTCAGAACCGAGCACCTCCTCGAGCGAGGCATCGAGCATATCGTTCGCAGCCGCCTCATCCGCCACCGTGAAATCGGGGGCGATCCCTAAGTCGAGCGCATGGGCCCGCAGCATGCGGGCGCAGGCACCATGAATGGTGGAAATCCAGGCGGAGTCGACGAGAAGCGCCTGGTCAATCCGCCCACAGGCCTTGAGCGCGCCCTTCACACGCGACTTAATCTCGCCCGCCGCCTTCGAGGTGAACGTAATCGCGAGCACCTCGTCGATGCCGGAAACGAACCCGCATTCGAGCGAATGAACGATGCGGCGGGTAAGCGTAAACGTCTTTCCGCTGCCTGCACCGGCAGACACCGCCACGGGGCCCACGAGCGTATCGACGCATTGTTTCTGTCCAGGAGTGAGAGCCATATGCTATGCCCTTCTTTCTGCGCATGAGAGCACTGGGCACCAGGTGCATGCATGGGGGCTTGAAGGATCAGGGCGTACGTCGCCTGAAAGCATGCGCTCGACACCGCGGGCAATCGCCTCTTCGGTCCTGTCGAGCAGGTCGGCAAACGACTCACCGTCCCGCGGCGCGAACTCGCATTTGTCGTGACGCATGGAAGGAAGGTGCGACGACTCGAGTACGGTAGCGTCATAGGCCCCGGTAACGGCGCACCTCTTTCCGTAACAAACATAGAGCGCACCGACAGGGTTAAGCCCGAGCATTCGACGGGCCACCTGAGCATAGATGAGCGCCTGCACCTTGCCAAGCCTTCCCTCTTCGCGCACGGCAAGCTCGTGTTCTGGGGAAACCGACGCCTTGTAGTCGAGCACCACGGCGTGCCCCTCATCGTCGACATCGATGCGGTCCGCCGTTCCAACGAGCAGATGACCTGCGTATTCTGCCGTTGCACCTTCCGCAACGTTGTATTCCAGATATGCAGGGTGGAACGTCGGCAGAAGTTCGGCCTCGTAATCGAGGTAGTCGAGCAGCTTGCGCTTGAGGGAATCCATGTCGCGCCGTTCGAGCTCCGTCGTGGGAACGAGGCGGTTGTCCGAAGGCTTCAGGTCGTATTGGCGCGATTCGTGCCGATCGAGCACATCGCGCATGATGGCACGGGCAGAATCAATCGTTCCGCGCGTCACCTTGGGTGCGACCTCTTCTTGGAAATGGGTGTAGAAGCTCTTGAGCGCACTGTGGGCGAAATCGCCCATCTGCAGCGGGCCGAATCCCTCGTCGAGCCCTTCGAGACGCAAACGGCGCTGGGCGAACCACTTGTACGGGCACTCCAAATAGCTTTCAATCTGCGAGGGAGAGAGGCACGGCTCGTCGACCACCTGCCCCGCCACTACGCGCGGCAACACGACAAGCGGGCGCTTCGAAGCCGACACCTCGCCGGGCACGGGAAGCTCGACCGTCTCGCATGGCAGGTCACCGCCCGCCATGACGGCATTCTCGACAAGGGTCTCCTCCCCGCGCTCGACGATCCCCTCCTGCAAACAAGCGGGCAACATGAAGGGATTCTTGATGTCGTCGGTTGCAGATGGATCCTCGCGATAGCAGTCGATGAATTCCTCGAGGACGGCAGCGGGATACGTCGGGTCGGCATTCTCGTCGTTGAGGCAACGAACGACAAGGAACGTCTTGCGGGGCGCCGCCAACAGAGCCGTAAACGATCGGCGCATACGAGAGAGCGCATCGTCGTCTGGGAATATTCCCAGCTTGGCGAGAAGCGTTGTCGCCGCATCGTCGGAGTCGGAAGCGGGGAATGCGGCGCTCGTGAGATCGCACGCAACGGCAATATCGCAGGATGCAGAGGGGAAAGACATCGCGTGTCGATAATCCGCGAACACGACATCGGCAGGAAAGGCCGAGAGATCGCCGCCGTAAGAGCGCCCACCATCGCCCACGCCCAACGAGCGCGAAACGTCGACGCTCGAATGGGCCAGAAGATCGACGACCCCTTCCATATCGAGGTCGGCGAGACGGGCCGCCGAGGCGGCGTCCCGCAGCGACGCCATCGCCGCAAGCTGCTCACGACGCCAGGCTTCGGGCCTTTTGACCATCGAGCGCACCGCGTCCTCGAGCTCGCCGAGTAGTATGTCGGCGTCTCGTTCAGTCGCGATGTCCTCCATCGCCTCGAACAGGCGGCTCTTCTCGCGCAGCGACGCCGTTATCGACTCACGATCGATGAGACGGTTGCCGCGAACCTGCGCATCGATGGAGTAGGCGCCCTCGACAGAGAACCCCGAGAAGGGCGAGAGCAGATAATCTGCAAGATCGCCCGAGCGCCAGGCATCGGACACGAGAAAGCGCCGAAGTGAGAGCATTGCGCGCCCGAAGTCGGTCTGGGCAAAGGGAACGCCCGCGCGAACAGCGCACGAAAGCCCCGCCTCCGCAAGCGCAGGCGCAAGCTTCTCGAACAGGGAAAGGGGCTCCTTGCAAGTGACGAGCGCACCTTCGCGCCCTTCGCCGCAAAGGATATCGCGCAAAGTTGCCGGCTCGGCATAGCGGCCCGAGGGGAAGGCGAACCTCACGAGAACGCCCTCGGGCGCACGGTGAATCCCTCCCCCGCCAGGTGCCAAGCGAACCTTGTAGCTGATAAGCGGACACGCCTCGAGGAATGCCCGCTGCTGCGCCGACAAGGGCGAAGAGCACTCGACGAGCAGGCGCAAGGGCCGCGACGGCATGGCGTCTGGAAGTATCTTGAGCGCTTCCCCCACAAGCACACGACCGGTGTCGCGCAGCGCATCGCGCACGTCGGCGCACAGGCGCAGCACGCGAGCCTGCGCGAAAGTGACCCCGCAATCCTCACCGCGCTTCGCACGGGCGCACGCCTCGTCGAAGGCTGGTATTCCCGCGCTTTGAAGGCAGGCCGTCACCACGCGGGCGCAGCCTGCCGCAGCCGGGTCCTTCGAGCACAGCGACACGGAGAGCGCTTCCACCTCGAGAGGGCTTGCGATAACCCGGCCGTCGCCGAAAAGTTCCCAGAGATCGGCAATCCAGGCGGGAAACGTGGCAACCGTCACTCCGAAAAGCGCACGGGGACCGGCCTCGGCAGCAACGCGCTTCCGATAGGAGAGCGCCTCGGCGTATGTCGGGAGCAGGACTACGTCGTATGAAGTATGTTCGTTCGTATTCATGGGCTCAGTATACACGAACATATGTACCAATTAAAGAAGTAGCCGAAGATTCTTGCCGTATTTCCCGCCAGACCGGCGGAACGTCCTATCCTCAACAAGCACGCCGGACGACAACGCTGCGCGAAGGGTCGACCCGAGTCTCTATATCGCGGCTTCCGCAGTCGGGACACGTGCGCGAACCTTCGCCTGGCTTGAGCACGCGCCCGCAGGCGCCGCAGACAAACAGGATGGCAGGAACGCTCACGCCGTTTCCCATCCTGAGCGACCGCGCTTTGATAACAACCTCGCTCGGAGTCCTCATGGCAAAGCTCCTTACAATCCAAACAGGTGGTCGACAGTGTCGCTCACGAAAGCATCCTCATCGAGCACCCAGCCAGCATCGGTCTTGACAAGCGAGAACATAATGAAAGCGTACTCGGAGTTCGCGTGTTCCTTCGCCGTCTCCGTTGCCGCAGCGACCTGCTGCTTTGTGGGAGTGCGCGAGCCCGCTGCGAGCGACCGCGCCGCATCGTCAACCGCCGACACGAAGTTGTATACCGGAACGCTCGCGCAGTCGGCGAACACGTCAGCAGTACCATCGGTGTAGACGAAGACGTCGTCATCGCCGACCGTGCATGATGCCCCCTCGATGAACCAGCGCGCAAGCTCCTTCGAATCAATGCCCGCATCGTCAGCAGAGAACCCGAACATCTTGACGTATCTCGCATTTATCCCTTGAGCAATGCGGTCGACGATCTTCTCGCGCGAATCGAGCGACGCCAAAGCATCGCGCGCGGACGCAAGCGCCGCAGCCTCGTCGGCTTCATCGTTGGAGAAGCTGTTCGTGGAACTAGAAGAGCCGTCCTGGCGCTCCGAGCCCGAGTCCTCAAACCAGCTCGAAGTATCGTTATCGATCGAATCGAAAACATCCCCTACGCAAGACGCCACACATCCTCCAACCTGGGAGAGCAAGATAAGGGCGATGATGATGCCGAATATGGAGCTGAGGCAGGACTTCTTCTTAGGAGCCTCTTCGGGCGAAGCGGGCTTGCCGCCTTCCGCCCTAACCGTCGCTTGGGGCTTTTTCATTCCCTTGCCGAACGCGTCCTTCGGCCGCCCCGACGTCGTGTGCGCCATCGTTTGGCGCAAGCGGTCGGAAACACCTTTCGGATGGGGATGCTCCTCCAAGAAGGGCGCCGCCGCAGGACGCCTTCCCGTTCCTGCGGGAGAAGCAGTGCGCGTCGGCGAGCTTCCCGCCTGCGGAGATGCTCCCTTATCTGCACAGGACGCCTTCGAGGGCGAGCTCTTGCGAGCCTCCGAGGAACCCGCGGTCGCCTTAGCGGCGAGCTTCTTTTCGAGCTCGCGGCGACGAGCATCGATGCGCTCTTTCGCGGATAGTTCCCGAACGTTAGGCGAAGCGTTGTCCGCGGACTTCCCCGGCCGCCCGGCAGGTGCCGCAGGGGCAGCAGGCTTCGCAGGAGAGGCAGGCACAGCGGGAGCCGCGGGAACACCGTAGCCCTTGTTGTTCTTGTCTGCCATGCACTCCCCTTTCGATTGCATCTATCGCATGAGAACCATTATACGGGACGCGCTTTGCCGCACGAAGCTGCGCACGACATTCTTACGTTGATATGCGAGCAGGCGCGGCTAAAGCGACCTCCAACGAAGGACGGCCCAGCGCGTCTCCTGCGTGTAGTCCATCATGACGCCGTCCCAACTCTCCTGCCATGCAGGACGAAGATGGAGAAGCGATCCCCGACGCCAGCTTCGGCAACCGCCTGCCGCAGCTCCCCGAGCATTCCATCCGAGAAATCAACCGCCACCTCGTCTTCCGACCGTGCATAATCCCACATAACGAAGAAAGGCGCGGCCCCCTTGCGAGAACCGCGCCCTCCCTATGCGCTTCGATATAAGCCCTTCCGCCTCGTTAGTCCTCGGCGTAGAGCTCCTTCAGCTTCACCAAATGGTTGTAACGCTCGATCGCTGCTTCCTCGTTGCGCTCGAAGAGTTCGGCTGCGCGCTCGGGGAACTCGCGCGTGAGTCGACTGTAGCGCGCCTCGTTCATGAGGAACTCCTGGTAGCCTCCAGCGGGCTCCTTGCAATCGAGGGTGAACTTCTTGCCCGCGGGCGCCGCCGGGTTGTAGCGGAAGAGGTTCCAGTACCCGCAGTCGACGGCCTTCTTCATCTCCTCCTGGCAGTTCTTCATGCCGCCCTTGATGGCGTGCATCTCGCAGGGAGAGTAGCCGATGATGAGCGACGGTCCCGGATACGCCTCGGCCTCGGCGATGGCCTTGAGCGTCTGCGCCGGCTTCGCTCCCATAGCGACCTGCGCCACGTACACGTATCCGTACTGCATGGCGATTTCAGCGAGGCTCTTCTTTGCGATGTTCTTGCCCGCCGCCGCGAACTGCGCAACCTGGCCGATGTTGGATGCCTTGGATGCCTGGCCGCCGGTGTTGGAGTACACCTCGGTGTCGAAAACGAACACGTTCACATCCTCACCGGACGCAAGCACATGGTCGAGTCCGCCGTAGCCGATGTCGTAGGCCCAGCCGTCGCCGCCAAAGATCCAGATGGATTTCTTCGCGAGGTAATCCTTGTTCGCGAGAATCTTGGCCGCAAGCGCTGCCGCCTCCCCTTCGCCTTCCGCAAGCTTCTCGAGCTCGACAACATAGGCAGCGGAAGCGTCCTTCGAAGCCGCGGAGTCATCGCGCGCGTCGAGCCACGCCTGCGCCGCGGCAGCCGCACCCTCGGGAGCGCCAGCGGCAAGCAGCTGCTCGGTCTGCTCGATCACCATCTGGCGGACGGCGGTGTGACCCTGCAGCATGCCGTAGCCGTGCTCGGCATTGTCCTCGAACAGCGAGTTCGCCCAAGCGGGGCCGCGACCTTCCTTGTTGACCGTGTACGGCGAGGTCGCAGCAGGACCGCCCCAGATGGAGGAGCACCCGGTCGCGTTGGAGATGAACATGCGGTCGCCGAACAGCTGGGTGACGAGGCGAGCGTATGAAGTCTCGGCGCAACCCGCGCAGGCGCCGGAGAACTCGAGCAGGGGCTGCTTGAACTGGCTGCCCTTCACAGAGTTGTCCTGGACCTCGGGCTTGTCAGCCACCTTCTCAACGCAGTAGTCGAACACGTCCTGCTCGGCAAGCTCTCCCTCGGCACCGGCCATGGAAAGCGAGTTGGTGGGGCACACGCCGATGCACACGCCGCAGCCCATGCAGTCGAGCGGCGAGATGGCGAGGGTGTAGCGGTAAGCGTCCTTAAGCTTGCCCTTCATAGGGATGGCGACAAGGTTCTCAGGCGCTGCGGCGATTTCCTCGTCGGTGAGCGCATAGGGGCGGATCGTAGCGTGCGGGCACACGAACGAACACTGGTTGCACTGGATGCACGTGGAGGATTCCCACTTGGGAACGCTTACCGCAACGCCGCGCTTCTCGAACGCAGACGCACCCTGCTCGAACTGGCCGTCCTCGTGGCCGACGAACGCGGAGACGGGCAGCGAGTCGCCGTCCATGCGGCCGACGGGCTCCATGATCTCGCGCACCTGCTTGACGAGCTTTGGCTTGCCCTCAAGCTCGGAGGCAGCCGCGTCGCCCGCGGCGTCCGCCCAATCGGCGGGAACGTCGATCTTCACGAACGCGGTCGCGCCGGCGTCGATCGCCTTGTGGTTCATGTCGACGACGGCCTGGCCCTTCTTCAGGTACGATTTCGTAGCCGCATCCTTCATGTATTGGATGGCCTCGGCCTGCGGGAGCACGCCGGCAAGCGTGAAGAACGCCGACTGTAGGATGGTGTTCGTACGCTTGCCCATGCCGATCTCGATAGCCAGGTCGATCGCGTTGATCGTGTAGAGCTGCACGTCGTTTTTCGCGATGTAGCGCTTGGCGTCGGCGGACAAGTGGTGCGCAAGCTCCTCGGGCGTCCACTGGCAGTTGATCATGAAGGTGCCGCCCGGCTTCACGTCCTTCACGATGGGGAAGTCCTTCGTGATGTAGCTGGGGTTATGGCAGGCGACGAAGTCCGCCTTATTAATATAGTAGGGGCTGCGGATCGGGCTGTCGCCGAAGCGGAGATGCGAAATCGTCACGCCGCCCGTCTTCTTGGAGTCGTACTGGAAGTAGGCCTGCACGTACTTGTCGGTGTGGTCGCCGATGATCTTAATGGAGTTCTTGTTCGCGCCGACCGTGCCGTCGCCGCCCAAGCCCCAGAACTTGCACTCGATAGTCCCCGGCGCCGCGGTGTTCGGGCAGTTGGGGTCCTCAGGCAACGAGAGGTTGGTCACGTCATCGACGATGCCGATGGTGAACTGGCGGCGAGGCTCGTCCTTCGCAAGCTCAGAGAACACAGCGAACGCGGATGCGGGCGGGGTGTCCTTAGAGCCCAAGCCGTAGCGGCCGCCGACGACGGTGATACCCGAGCGGCCCTCAATGGCGAGCGCGTTCAGAACGTCCATGTACAAAGGCTCGCCGACGCTGCCCGGCTCCTTCGTGCGATCGAGCACGGCGATCTTCTTCACCGTCTCGGGAAGCGCCGCTACGAACTTGCTCGTCACGAACGGACGGTACAGGCGCACCTTCACAAGGCCCACCTTCTCGCCGTGGGCGTTGAGGTAGTCGATGACCTCCTCGGCCACGTCGCAGAACGAGCCCATGGCAACGATCACGCGGTCGGCGTCGGGCGCGCCGTAGTAGTTGAACAGCTCGTAGTTGGTGCCGAGCTTGGCGTTGATCTGGTGCATATAGTCCTCCACGATGGCAGGAAGCTCGTCATAGAAGGAGTTGCACGCCTCGCGGTGCTGGAAGAAGATGTCGCCGTTCTCGTGCGAGCCACGCATGGAGGGGCGCTCAGGGTTGAGCGAGTGGTCGCGGAACGCCTGCACCGCGTCCATGTCGCACATATCGGCAAGATCGGCATAATCCCAGCATGCGACCTTCTGGACCTCATGCGAAGTGCGGAAGCCGTCGAAGAAGTTCAAAAACGGGACGCGCCCTTTGATGGCCGCGAGGTGCGCCACCGGAGCCAAGTCCATGATTTCCTGCACGTTGCCCTCGGCAAGCATGGCGAAGCCGGTCTGGCGGCAGGCCATGACGTCGGAGTGGTCGCCGAAGATGTTCAGGGCCTGGGTAGCCACGGTGCGGGCGGAGACGTGCAAGACGCCGGGGAGCAGCTCGCCCGCCATCTTGTACATGTTGGGAATCATGAGGAGGAGGCCCTGGGATGCAGTGTAGGACGTGGTGAGAGCGCCCGCTGCGAGCGAGCCGTGCATCGTGCCCGAAGCGCCGCCTTCCGACTGCATCTCGCACACCTTCACGCGCGTGCCGAAGATGTTCTTCCTGCCCTGGGCGGACCACTGATCGACCAGGTCAGCCATCGGGCTCGACGGCGTGATGGGATAGATTCCCGCCACCTCGGTGAACGCGTAGGAAACGTACGCCGCCGCGGAGTTGCCGTCCATCGACTTGAATTCTCGTGCCATGCTCACTCTCCTCAGATTATTACGGAAGGGCAAAGACGCATGAGGCGTGCCCCCTGCGCCCTCGTGCACAATCTCGTCTGTTCATAAAGACACCTCGAATGGTAGCAGCGCAGGCGCGCTCCACCCGCCTGCAGCGCGAAACGGCGCTTGCAAGGGTTGTTACGCTTCGGTAAATGGGCGCGCCAGAGCACACAGGCAAGCACACGGGGCCCAGGAGGGATGTTTCGGGTACAGAAAGGAACCTCATGACCACTTCATCGCTGGTCAAACGTGACTAATGAGATAGCAGTGCTTAGAATTATCCCCCTCGCCGAAACGTTACAACTTTCGAACAAGATGGGCAAATTCCTCTACTTTCCCTTTATTTATTAAGCGATTTCGAAGATAATGTGAAACGTTCGTGCGCAAAAGGAAGGCGCACGAGCGTACGGGGGCCGTCCCCGAACGATAAAAAGTTGGAGGGTAATCCATGGAACAAGTGAAACTCACTCGTCGCTCCTTCGTCGCCGGCGCCACTGCCGCAGGCGCGCTCGCCGCGCTTTCGCTGACCGGCTGCGGTGGCGGATCTAGCGAAAAGAAAGATGACGGCGCGAAGTCCGACGGCACCGCCAAGGGTGGTGGCACCATCGTTGCTGCTTGCAGCTACAAGAACGCCAACTACAACCCCATCGGCGCAAGCTCTGCCCTCATGCTCCCCGCAATCCAGCACTGCCTCGAGGGCCTCTATGAGCTCAACTACTTCAGCGGCAAGACCGAAGCCGCCCTCGCAGCCGGCGAGCCGACGAAGGTTTCCGACACCGAGTACGAGGTCGCGCTTCGCCAGGGTGCCAAGTACTCCGACGGCACCGAAGTGACCGCCGACGACGTCGTCGCCGTGGTCGAGGCCAACAAGGCCAACGCAACTTACAAGGATATGCTCTCCTTCATCGACGAAGTCACCGCCAAGGACGCCTCCACGGTTTCCTTCAAGCTCGCCTATCCTTCGGTCGACAGCGACAGCTTGCTCAAAGAGCGTCTGTCCCTGTGCCGTGTGTTCCCGGCAAGCGAAATCACCAAGGAATCCATGTCTACCCCGCCGATCGGGTCGGGCGCCTGGGCCTTCGGCGAGTGCAACGGCGAGGACGGCGGCGAGCTTAACTTCGCGCCGAACGCCAACTACAACGGCGCAAAGCCGGCAAACGCCGACGCCATGCAGTGGCTCGTCCGCGTCGACAACACCGCTCGCGTGACCGCCCTTCAGGAAGGCACCGCTGTCGCTGGCGAGAACATCCCGTTCGCCAACAGCGACCAGCTCGTGAACGCCGGCGTCACGGTCGACAGCGTCAGCAGCTACGGCATCGGCTTCCTCATGTTCAACTGCCAGAAGGCGCCCTTCAACGACAAGCGCGTCCGTCAGGCCTTCTTCTACGCCATCGACTACGACAAGCTCATCTCCAATCAGCTCGGCGGCCAGGCGGAAACGCTGACGTCCTACCTGCCGAAGGACAACCCGGCCTACCATGAGGCTTCCACCGTCTACAAGTACGATCCCGAGAAGGCGAAGTCCCTGCTCAAGGAGGCGGGCCAGGAGAACCTCTCCTTCACGCTCCTCGTCATCGACAACTGGATCAAGGACCTCGCTGCTCAGATTCAGCAGGATCTCCAGGCAGTCGGCCTGACCTGCACGCTCGACGTCCAGGCTGCCCCCTACCCGATGCTCGCCGCCAAGGAAGACAATTCCGTGCTCGATTACGACGTGTTCCTGGCCCCTGGCGACGTGTCCTGCTTCGGCACCAACGCCGACGTGCATCTGGCCTGGTTCTACGGCGAGAACACCGACTGGTGCCAGGGCCGTACCTGCTGGGCGAAGGCCGGCGACGGCAAGTGCACCGAATTCAACCAGTACCTCGACGAGGCGCGCCGCGCCACCGATGCGGGCGCTCGTCAGGAAGCCTACAACAAGTGCTTCGACATCATCGCCGAGGAAGTGCCGCTGTACCCGCTGTTCCACAAGAAGGTTCTCACCGGCTACTGGGCAGACAAGATCGAAGGCTTCGAGCCCAGCCCGACCACCGGTCTGTACTTCCAGGACGCAAAGCTCAAGTAAGCTCGCCTAACAGCCTGCTTTGCATTGCGCGAAAGCCCGCCTCCCCCAGGCGGGCTTTTTTAATATGAGCAGGACATTGTCAAGAGGCAAAATCGGGCCTGGCCCCAGCTT
>JAUNWQ010000149.1 GCA_030540225.1 Coriobacteriia bacterium
GCCGTTTGCCCAGCTCATGCCAGGTAAGCGGCTCCTCTTAGCTGCAAAAGTCGGGTAGAATAATAACCCCTCCCTCTTCAGTGAGTCAAGTATCGTACGGCAAAGCATTGTATCCGACCTGGAAAGAAGGTCTTACCTCGTTAAACTCGGCTGAAGTCGAGCTTCAAAGGGAAGGCATCTACGATTTTATTTTCCTTTCGGAAACAGTTGTTGCGCAACATTTTGGTGATGGGGAGCTGTCCCGCTTGCCTGCCCCGCCTTAAAACGTCGAAGCGCCCGCTGCATTTCGCAACGGGCGCTTAGGGCGCAAGCTTTCAAGGGGAATCTCACTTGCTGCTTGCTCGATTGCGCTGAGGGGCAGGTTTGGCCTGCGCGTGGGAATGTTCGCCTGGCGAACGGGGATTGTTGGGCCCGTCGCGGCAGGTTCGGCCTGCGCGTGGGGATACTCCTCAGGTCGAGTAAAGCCTTACTTGAACTTGCACAGGGCGAGGGCGCCCGTGCCGATGAGGCCGATGATGCACATCACGATGCCGGCGAACATCCACGAGGACATTTCGGGACCGAGGAGCATGGGGACAAGCCACGTGCCCAAAAACTGGCCCAAGCTCTGGACGAGCATGAGCACGCCCATGCCGATCGACATCAGCTCGGGGCGACCGAGGACGTTGATGTACGAGGTCAGGCACATAACGGGTCCGCCGAGGCCGACAAGGCCCATGACGATGGCGCCGACCCACATCAAAGGACCGGTCTGGGTGAGCAGGATCAGCGTGCACGGCCCCATGACGACCATGGCGAGCAGGTAGAGCGGCTTGCAGCGGCCCATCTTGTCGGAAAGCGAGCCGAACAGCGGCGAGGAAATGACCGCAAGCAGCATCGGCAGGGTGCTCACGAAACCGGAGAGCGTGGGGTCGACGCCTTGCTGCTGCATGAACGTCGGCGCGAAGCCCAAAACGGCGAGCAGCGTCAGGTTGAACACGAGGAATGCGAAGAAGAACAGAAGGATGTTCGGCTTGACGAGCTCTGAGTAGCT
This sequence comes from Coriobacteriia bacterium, assembly GCA_030540225.1. GTDB lineage: Bacteria > Actinomycetota > Coriobacteriia > Coriobacteriales > Eggerthellaceae > Ellagibacter. The sequence continues at coordinate 1,034 of JAUNWQ010000149.1, forward strand.
CACCTTCTCCTCGGAGGCCTCGGCCTGAGGTGCTTCAAGCGCCTCGCCGCCGGGGAACTTGACGATGACGGCGACGACAATCGCGAAGACGACGGCAACGGCTGCGTAGATAACCCATACGCCCACGAATCCAGTGGCGGCGTAGAGCGTCGGGGTGAGAACTCCGCCCAAGACGGATCCGAGGCAGACCCACAGGGCCCAGATGCCCGTCGCGGAACCGATCTTGTCGGGAGCGACGTACTTCTGCACGGCCAGGGGGCCGCAGATGGTGACGAAGATGAACGCCACGCCCTCGATCGCACGGGATACGATGAGGATGGTGCCGTTGCCCGCGAAGGCGCCGATGAGCGAGCCGATTGCCACGACGACGGCCGCTGCGAGCAGCATCGTCTTCGGCCCGAACTTCTTGGCGAGCACGCCCGTGGGAAGCGCCAAGATGATGCCCACGAAGGTGAAGATCGACATGAGCCAAGAGGCGGACCCTGCATCCATGCTCATCTTGGTCATGATGTCGCCCATGACGACGGGGACCTTATACTGAACCGTTGCGATGGCCGTGCCGAACAGCAGCATGGCGACGGCTATGAGCGTCCAGTTCGCGTATTTCTTTTTAGTGTCCATAGGAATTCCCTTCTCTTTGAGAAGTGTTGGGCCAAGATAGCGTGAACTATCGCTTATCGAGGTCCGGTTATCCTGGCCCAACGTCTAATAGGGGTTCTGGTAGGAGGGAATCAAGGGAGAGGACGAGACTGCATTCGGCGCTCGCCCTCCGCCTAAGGTTAGAGTGGCTTGATGTTGTCCTGGAGGACCTCGAAGCGCTCGCCGCCGGGCCCGCGGAAGAACATGATGCGCAGCTGCGTGCCGGCATCGCCGTACACGGTGAACAGGTCCTCGTCATCGGCGCCGAGCGGGCGGTCGAATTCCAGCGGCGGGTCGAACGGGCCTGCCTCGATAGCTATGCCCTTCTCGCCCAGGAACGCGACGAACTTATCCATGTCCGCGACGCGAAGCGCCAGGTGGTTCAGGCATTCGGCCGCCTTGTCGCAGGTCGTTTTGTCCTCGCATTCGAGCAGCTCGAACGCGGTGCCCATCCCTTTCATCCACGCCATTTTGAGCGGTTTGTCGCCCTCCATGGCATCGGATTTGAAAAGGAGCTTGCAGCCGAGGACGTCCTCGTAGAAGGCGATGGACTCGTCGATATCGCGGCAATAGATGCCGGCGTGTTGGAGTGTCAGTTCCATCTTTAACTCCATTCCGCCGCCCGAAGTCGAGGCGG
>JAUNWQ010000001.1:0-7271 GCA_030540225.1 Coriobacteriia bacterium
GGATGGGCCCCGCCGCAAGCGGGGCCCATCCGCGTTGACGGCATGAAAAACGCCCGAGGGTATCGGGCGTGTGCTGACCTGGCGGAGGAAGTAGGATTTCGCGTCCGCTCCGCGGCCGCAGCCCCTCCCTCGCAAGCTCGGTCGGGCGAATTCCTAAAAACGCTTCACTGGAGCGTTTTTGCCCTGCGGGCCGGAATTCCACCTCATCGGTTCAAATCCTTCTCGCGGAAATGAAAAACGCCCGAGGGTCTCGGGCGTGTGTTGACCTGGCGGAGGAAGTAGGATTTGAACCCACGGAACCTTGCGGCTCAACAGTTTTCAAGACTGCCGCCTTCAACCACTCGGCCATTCCTCCAGTGAGACCAGATTATATCAGGTGCTTGATTGTCGCGGCGTCATCTGTCGGAATTCTCCAAGTCTCCTTTGGGCGCCTGCGTCCCGGCGGCGCCTCGTCTTGCGCCCCGAAGCCCCGCGTCCAGCGTCCGCGGCGGCGCCCCCACCTTCGCGCTCCCGCCCCCCAGCGTCTCGCCCTCGCCTCGCCCGAGCAATTCATAGCGGTTCAATATGTCCGTTCGGCAAATTTTGCTTTACGCGGCTAAAGTTCGTTGTATCGTGCAAAATGCGTATATGAATTCGCGCCAGTATTTATGAGGAGCAAACGATGACCGTCGAGAAAAAAGACCTGGATTGGGGCAGCCTCGATTTCGGCTACCATAAAACCGACTACAGCTTTGAAGCGCATTGGAAAGATGGCGAATGGGATGAGGGCGGCCTGACCACCGATCACGACCTGCACCTTTCCGAGTGCGCGGGCATTTTCCACTATTGCCAGGAGGTCTTCGAGGGTCTGAAGGCCTACACCACCGAGGATGGCTCGATCGTCTGCTTCCGCCCCGACATGAACGCCGAGCGCATGTTCAATTCTGCCGAGCGTCTCGAGATGCCCGGCTTCCCGAAGGACAAGTTCGTCGAGGCCGTGAAGGCCGTTGTGAGCGCGAACGCCGCCTGGGTGCCGCCGTTCGGTTCGGGCGCTACGCTCTATGTGCGTCCGTTCATGATCGGCTCGGGCGAGGTCATCGGCGTTGCCCCCGCTCCCGAGTACACCTTCCGCATCCTGGTCACGCCGGTCGGCCCGTACTTCAAAGGCGGCTTGAAGCCGATCAAGCTGCGCGTCTCCGAGTACGACCGCGCCGCACCGCATGGCACGGGCAACATCAAGGCGGGCTTGAACTACGCTATGTCGCTGCGCCCGACGATGGAGGCGCATCGCGGCGGTTATGCCGAGAACCTCTATCTCGACTCCGAGTCACGCACCTACGTTGAGGAAACGGGCGGCGCAAACGTGCTGTTCGTGAAGGAGGACGGCACGCTCGTGGTGCCGAAGTCCCACACCGATTCCATCCTGCCTTCCATCACGCGTCGCAGCCTTGTTCAGGTTGCGAAGGATTTGGGCATGACGGTCGACGAGCGCTATGTCACCTGGGAGGAAGTTGCCGGCGGCGAGTTCGTTGAGTGCGGCCTGTGCGGCACCGCGGCGGTTATCTCCCCAGTCGGTCAGATCGACAACAAGGTCAACGGCGCCGACCAAGAAGTTGTCTTCCCTGCTGGTTGCACCGAGATCGGCCCGGTGATGAAGAAGCTTCGCGAAACGCTCACGGGCATCCAAGACGGCGCCCTCGAGGACAAGCACGGCTGGGTCTGCAAGATCGGCTAGCGCGAAACGTGTGCGAACGCGCTTCGGACCCAACTGATTGTAAAACGAAAGGCCTGATGGCAGTAATGCTGTCAGGCCTTTTTAGTGGGGAATTGATTCCGCGATGACGCTCCGGCATCCTCGAGACCGTGCGCTGGCACATGCGAAAAAAGTCTCCGACGCTGAAGAGAAGCAGCGCTTCCAAATCCCCGCGTAAGCAATCCGCCGATTCCTTGCGAAGGGGGAGGGTCGTTTACGATGCGGAACTTTCACAGGTTGCGTTATTCGCCGCTGGCACCTTCTGCGCTCGCGCTCCTCGTTGCCTCGCTGGGCTGCTCCTCGTGGCTCTCCCTTGCTTGTGCGCCGTTTTGCGACTCCTCGATGAAACGCGCGGTCAGGCCAGTGCGCGTCTGTGTCCCCGTCTTCTTGTACAGCGAGGTGAGATGGTGTTGAACGGTGCGCAAGCCCACGCCCAATTCTGCTGCGACGTGCTTGAGCGGCCGCTCATCCGAAACCACTGCAGCGAGAACGTCGCTTTCCCGCTTCGTGAGTCCATACGACTCGCAGAATGCCGCAAGGGCCTCCTCGGGGCTTCGAGGAGGAGCCATCTCGGGGGGGTTCTTGGTCGGTATCAACCGCGCTCTCATGATCGGGCGTTTCTTCGGCGCCTGCTGGCTTTTTGGAGTACGACGAGATGCGCTCTTTATAGTCGGGGGCGAGCATCCCTGCGCGCGTCATCAGGATGAGAACAGCCGCGAACAGCACAAAGGCGAGCGAAGTGAGCGCCTGGTCATTGGCTTGCGCGAGGGCGGCCGAAGCAATCGTGACGACCAGTGCGACAACGTTGCTGATAACCTTCCCCATTCCTGCCCAAAGTTGGGGAACTCGCATATAAGCCGCGAGCCAGATGAACAGTGATAAGTAGAAAACGGCGAAGATCCCCGATCCTGCGTAGAACACAACGCGGCAGACCGTGATATTCAAGCCCGACCCCGCGGCGAGCGCTGCGGCCATTGCGAGGAATGCGACGCAGAGAACCACCGTTCCCATATGGCGACGGCGATCAATATCGAAGAAAACGCCTGCAGCGACTCCGCAGACCGCAACAACAAGCCGCGGCCAGACTTCGGCGTACTGGTTGACCCAGGGTGTTCCGAGTGAAGTTACGCTGTTGAGGACGTTAAACAGCACCGCGAGCAGAATAGTAAGCGCGACAAGCTGGATAGCGAACCCTCGCGGTTCCTGAAGATTGGGCGGTGCGACGGCTCCCTGAGGATCGAGAATCTTGCGAGGGTATATCGGGTTGCCCATGCGGTCCACCGCTGTCCCCTCGCGGGGTGCCTGAAGCGATGGCCAGCCAAAGAGTGCCACGAGCGAGAAGGCAATGATGCCGAGGCCTAGCAAAGCAGCGTCGCCCGCCCTTCCCAGTGGAATGTGAAAGCAAATCAGATGGAGGAGGATTCCTGCGGCGTGCGCGAGCGCGACACTCGTAATCAGTCGATTGCTCTGCGCGAGCATCATCGCCACACCAAAATAGGCGTTGCCGCCGAGGACGCCCATAATGAAAAACGAGAGGTAACCAGCCCCGACAATGGCGATGGGCGAAGAGACCGTTGCCGCAATGATGAGGCTAGCGACCCAGAGGATGGCGAAAGCGAGGGCCGTGCCTCGCCGCTTTCTTCGAGAAAGCTTCAAGCTGTAGAGCGGATAGCAGAGGAATCCCAGGGCATTGAGTCCCATTATAGGGACAATCGTTGTGGCGAACCCGGACTCAAGTGAAAAGGATGACATGCTCGAGAGGTAAAACGAGTTGCTCTCGAGAAAAATGAAGTAGAAGAGCGCGAGCGAAACCATCGCGATAAAGGTATTTTTCGCAATGGCGTTCATAAAATGCCTTTTCTGCTACAGATTGAACAACTTTCCTCTGAGCGACATTATACAGGTTGGAAACGAGGTGAACGTTTGCGATATCGTGAACAACCTTTTCAAGGGGGGCATTTGGCCAAGTCGCTGAAATTGTTGCAAATCGGGATACTTCGCGTCCTATTCCTTTTCGAAAATGCGGACGCTCGATGTGAATAGGTAGTTAGAACTCATAAAGGGGGTTTCGTATATACGAAACCCCCTTGCGCATCTACGAACGTTACCCTCTCACCTGTTTCCCCTCATGAACCATCGAGATTGACAAGGCGGAGGGGCAGGAATTCCCCGCCGAAGTCCGCGATGCGAATAATGAGCCCGTGGGCGATGCGTTCACCATCGCGTTTGACAACAGCGGCAAGGCGACACACTCGCTCAAGGACGGCGAGACGCTCATCATCCGCGGCTTGAGCGCGGGCTGGGAATACCTGGTCAGCGAGCAGCCTACGACTGGTTTCGACCAGATAGCTCCTGCGGAGAACAACGACCCGCAAGCTGCGACGGGAACAATCGCTGCTGGTGCGCAGGCGAAGGCTGAATTCACGAACGCCTATCGTCCGAGCGGCACGCTCGATAACGACGATGCCCTTGCCGTCAAGAAGGTGTTGAACGGTCGTAGCTGGACCGACAACGACGTCTTCCGCTTCATCCTTACCCCGGCCACCGACAACGCTCCGATGCCGCTTGACGAGAATGGCGAGCCTAATGGCGTGCTTACTCTCACCAAGCAGGATTTGGTTGATGGCGGTTATGCGGCTGGCACGTTCGGCAACATCACTTACACGAAGCCCGGTACGTACGTTTATGAGATCAGCGAGGATCAGACTGTGGGCGCCGGAGCTGGCATGTCCTTGTCGCAGGCGCGCTATCGCGTGGTCGTCACGGTGACCGAAGAGCTTGCGGGGCAGGGCGACGATGCCATCCATCAGGGCATATTGAATGTGTCGAGCATCATGGTGCAAATCGCCGACGACGACGGCGCGAGCGTCCAGTCCGATGACGGCGTCGACGCCGCAACGTTCACCAACGAATTCGCCGCGAGGGAAGCGAAGTGGAATCCCGCGGTGAAGAAGGAATACACCGACAACTCGGGTACGAATCCCCTTGCGCGCGGTATGTTCAACTTCCGCATCGAGCCGGTCACTGATTGGGCCCCGATGCCCGCAAACCCGATCGGAGCAGTTAACGCCGACGGCAGCGTGACGTTTGGGGACATCGTCTTCACGGGCGACATGATCGGTGAGTCGTTCGAGTACCGCATCACCGAGTTGGTGCCGGATGGTGCTGGCAACTGGATCAACGTTGCCGACGCTGACGCGTCCCTGCTTCAGACTGGGATGATCTATGATGAGTCCACGTGGGTCGTCAGGGTAGACATTGCGAGCGAGATAGTCGACGATGAGCCGGTTGTGGTTTGGACGGCGGGCTACCAGCTTGCCGACGCGGCGCAAGGCTCTCAGGTCGAGTCGTTCGCAACTTTCCGCAATTCCTATACGCCTGAATCCGTGAGCGTTCCCGCCGAGGACTTCGCGGCGGGCACCAAGATCCTCACTGGGCGCGACATGCTTCCAAACGAGACCTTTGGGTTCGTGCTGCTCCCTGGCGATGACGCGACGCAGTCTGCCATCGCGAACGGCGCTGTCCGTCTGACGAGTACCGACGCTGTTGCGCTGCGAGGGACGAACGGCCAAGCGGTCGACTTCTCCTTCGGCGATGCAACGTTCACCAAGCCGGGTACATACACCTTCATGGTGCGCGAGAATTCATGGAACAGCCAGCGGATTCCCGCTGATGGCACGCAGGGCATGACGTTCGATCGCCATACTGCCACAATTGTGGTGACGGTGACCGACAACAACGGCGTGCTTGCGGCAACGCGGACGGTCGTGAACTCGCTTGACTTCACCAACCGTTATACGGCTGAAGGCGACTATGCTGGACTCGTCCTGAGCAAGACGCTCAACGGTCGTGATATGGACCAGGGCGAATTCACCTTCCACATCGCTGGCACCAATGACGCTGCTGCGGCGCTGCTTGGCGGCGACGGTACGCGCACGTTTGTGAATTCCGAGCCCCGTGCTGCGGGCGTTGCGTACGAGGCGACCCTGCTTACCGACCTGCACTTCACGCAGGATGACGCGGGCAAGACGTTCACCTTCGATGTGTACGAGAACGTGCCTTCCATCGGGGCGCCTGGCATGACGTACGACAAGACGATTCATAGCGTTGTGGTCAGCGTTGCTTCCGACAACGCGGGCGCGCTTGTGATCACGACTACGGTCGATGGCGTGGCTGGCAACAAGGTTTCTTTCACGAACGCCTATGCGGCTGACCCCGCGGTGCTCGATACCCAAGCGGGATTCGGGTTGTACAAGGTGCTCGAGGGGCGCGATTGGGAAGCCAATGACGCGTTCAGCTTCCTTCTCGAGCCGGTGACCATGGGTGCTCCGCTGCCGGGCGATACCATGGTGACGGTCGGCGCCGATATGGTCGACCCTGCTACGGGCCATGCCCCGATTTCGTTCGGGGACATCACGTTCAACCAGGCCGGTGTCTATAAGTACCGCGTGACCGAGGCGAACGCTGGGCACATTATCGGCGGCGTGCAGTACTCGAGCAACGTTGCCGAGTTCACGGTAACGGTGACCGACGTTGATCAAAACGGTGTCCATACGGGCAAGCTTGTGGCGACCGCCCAGCTTACGACCACGCCCAACACGCGCTAATTCACGAACGTCGCCGGCTTCGAGTACGATGACAACCAGATTCCCGTGAACGCGTTCAAACGCTTCACGAACAACTCCGCGGTCGAAATGCCGGATATGACGGGGCTGTTCACCTTCACATTGACCGCTGCTGAGGCGAATGCTCCGATGCCTGTGGCGACGACGGCGCACAACGGTGCCGACGGGTCGGTCGATTTCGGCGTGATCACGTTTGACGCGAGCCTGTTCGACAACGGTCCTATCGTGATCAACAGCGCCCCTGCTGCTAAGTCTGCTGCGAGCGAGTCGAACGCGGCCGGCAAGGCGGTAGCGAGTGACGTCCCTGCGGCAGACGATGCGGCGGCACCTGAGGCTGGCGCGGCAGCACCCGATGCGGGTGATGCTGCCAAGGGCGAGGGAAACGCACCTGCCGACGCAGGGGCTGCTCCTGCTGCTGACGCCGCGGCGGTTCCTGCGGCAAACGCTGCGGGCGATGGCCCGACGACCGACAATCCGCCTGCTGACGCCAACACGCTCATGTTCCACTACACCATCACCGAGAAGGCGGGCGGACATGCCGACGTGGCGAACGACCCGAACCCCGCTTTCACCTTCGAAGTTACGGTGACCAGGGGCAACGATGGCAACGTCACGGCGCGTGTGACCAACGTGCAGGATTACGTGAAGGGCACGCCGCTGCGCACCTTCACCAATACGTACACCTACACGCCGCCGATCATCCCCGATCCTGATCCGATCTTCGCGGCTCCTGTGGCGAAGAAGATTCTCGAGGGCCGCGCGCTCATCGCGGGCGAGTTCTCCTTCGAGCTGCTCGAGAACGGCAAGGTCGTCTCTACGGGTACGAACGATGCTGACGGGAACGTGGTGTTCTCCGACATCAAGTTCACCGAGGCGGGCACGCACATCTACACGATGCGCGAGATCGGCGCGGG
>JAUNWQ010000001.1:7371-25936 GCA_030540225.1 Coriobacteriia bacterium
TCAAGTTCACCGAGGCGGGCACGCACATCTACACGATGCGCGAGATCGGCGCGGGAACCACAGCTGCCGGTGTCACCTATGACGCGACGACGTACCAGGTCACGGCCACTATTGTGAAAATCAACAACGAGCTGAGGGCGGATTTTGCCGTCGACGGCGCCGACGGGGCGGTCTTCAAGAATGCCTACAAGGCCGAGGGTACGACGGTAATCATCGGCGCGACGAAGACCCTCGAAGGTCGCACGCTCGCGGCGGGCGAGTTCGCCTTCAAGCTGACGGGTGCCGACGGTCGAACGTACGAGGCGAAGAACGCCGCCGACGGTCGCATTGAGTTCCCCGCGATTGAGTTCGACAAGGTCGGAGCGTACGACTTCACGTTGGTCGAGATGAACGACGGGCAGACTGGTATCACCTACGACGATCGCTCGTACAAGGCGACCGTTGTCGTGACCGATGACGGTAAGGGCAACCTGGTCGCGAATGTGATCTGGCCGAATGGAACGCCCCCGACGTTCAAGAACACGTACACAAAGCCTGTTCCCTCAGTGACCCCGCCCACCCCGACCACCCCGGCCACCCCGTGCGCGCCCGGAAAGTCCTTTGCGCGCTTCGCAAAGACGGGTGACGCAGCGATGCCCATCGCGTGCGCGGCGACTCTGGCGATTCTCGCGGCGGGCGCTGTCGGCGCTGCGGCGTTCGGCGCGCTTCGCAAAAGGGAGAAGGGGGATAAGAGGCAGTAACTGATCGACTATGAGCCCCGATGCGGCCGCAGCACCCCAACATCGCGATTTGATCACGCGATGTAGGGCCTCTTGATCGAGGCCCGTGCGGCCGCGGGGCATCTCTAGGCCCCGACTATAAGGTAGTGCGCAGGTTCTTTCCTTTCCTCGTAACGCGTGCGCAACGCCTTTGGCCGGGGCCTTGTTGTGCCTTATAATGGGCGCATGAACGACGAAGATTACATGAGGCTTGCCATCGCGGAGGCTCGACGTGCGGAATCGCTTGGCGAGGTGCCTATCGGCGCCGTGGTGGTCTACGAGCCGATAGACCGAGGGACGAGGCGCCCCTTGGCTGAGCCGCGTGTGATTTCCCGAGCGTGCAACCTGCGTGAAACGACGAAGAACCCTGCAGGTCACGCTGAGTTTCTTGCCATGCAGGAAGCGGCGCGCGTGCTCGATGCTTGGCGCCTTTCGGATTGCACGGTGTACGTGACGCTCGAGCCCTGCATCATGTGCGCGGGGCTGATGCACCAGTCGCGCATTGCCCGCTGCGTATTCGGCGCCTCCGACCCGAAGGCTGGGGCCGTAGGAACGCTCTACCAGGTCAATGCCGACGAGCGTTTGAACCACACGTTCGAGGTGACGCCTGGGGTTCTTGCCGACGAGTGCTCGGCGCTCCTGAAGGATTTTTTCGCGAACAAGAGGAAGAAATGACTGACGAAATCGTTTGCAATGAAGAAGCTGCTGCGACTGAGGGCGGCTTGCCTGGGGAGACCGGCACTGGGGTGACGGCCGCCAATGTGCGCGCCGATGCGGCTGTTGCGGGTGGCTCAGCTGCCGAGACGCCCGCCGAGGCCTCCGCCGAGAACGTTTCACGTGAAACGTTCGCCTCTGAACAGGGAGAATGCATGAGTCGTCAGCGTGCCTCGCTCGAGGTTCCGGTCGATATGATCTCTATCGCGCGCACGGCGCAGATCGAGGGCGCGGGTCTTAAGCTTGTGGCTCCGGCGAAGGTGAACCTGTTTCTGAGCATCGGCGATCGCCGCGATAACGGATACCACGATGTGTCGACCGTCCTTCATGCCGTGGCGCTTCACGATATCCTATACATGAAGCGTGCCGACATCGTTGCCGCGCGCGCGGCGCTCGAATCCGCCGAAGAAGGCGCGCCAACGAATACGGCGAGCGCTGGCCCTGCGGGCAATATTCTCATTTCGATCAGCTGCGATGCGCGCGGGGGAGTGGCACCCCTCAACGTTTCTGTGCGCGACAACATCGTGTTCAAGGCGATTGACCTGCTCGCTCGTAAGGCAGATATCTCTTACGACGACGCGATTAACGTTCGCATCGAGAAGAACATCCCGCACGAGGGCGGTTTGGGCGGCGGCTCTTCCGACGCGGCGGCGGCGCTTGTCGGCGCAGCTCGCTTGTGGGGCATCCCCGAGGACGACCCTCTGATCGAGGAGGCTGCGCACGAGCTTGGCAGCGACGTGGCGTTCTTCCTCCATGGAGGTTGCGCGTGCTTCACCGGCACGGGCGAGCTGTTCGACCATGAGCTCGAAGTGATGAAAAAGCCGCTTGTGCTGGTCAAGCCTGAGTCGGGCGTGTCGACCGCCGAGGCGTACCGCACCTTCGATGGGAATCCCCAAAAGGTCGACAAGGATGCGGCTGCCGCTGCCGAGGCGGCGCAGACAGCGTGCGACGTTCCCCTGGTGAACAACTTGTCGCCTGCAGCCGAAAGCGTGCTTCCCGAGCTTGCCGACGTTCGCGCTTGGCTTCATCGCCAAGCGGGGGTCGAGGCGTCGCTTCTTTGCGGCAGCGGGTCGACGACCTTCGCCGTGTGCCGCGATTTCAATGTGGCGTGCTCGGTTGCGGCGGCGGCACAATCGCGCGGCTGGTGGGCGAGAACAACCATGTTCGGCTCGCTTAAGGCGGCCGTTGTGCCCGATCAGAGTTAGGCGCACCTATGCCCCTGTTAGCCCGACTTTCGCGAATCGTTCCACTGATCATCGTGCTTGCGCTCGTAGCGGGCGTGGTGTATGTGGTCGCGATGTTTTTGTATTCCCCGACGAAGGCGAAAGAGATTCTCATCAAGCTGTTCACGTTCCTAATGAGCGTGCTCTCGGCGTTTTTTGCGCTGGCATCGCTGTATGCGCTGTTCGAGGGGAACATTGACGTTCTCGAGCTCACAGCAAGCTTCCTGGCGACGACGCTCATCGGCCTTGCCGTGACGCTTTTATGCCGACGCTCGTTCGTCAAGCACAACCCGAATTACCGTAAGAAACCCGAGAAGGCCTCCGGCTTCAAGTGGTGGCGATTCCGGAAATAGACCGCTCGTGCTGTTCGCGTCGTCCGTGGGCGCTGTCCCGCTTGCATTTTCCGCGCGGAGCTTTCCGTGCTCCCCTTATGTGAATTCTCTCTCGTTGATTCGCTTTCCAGCTAAAAAAGCCCCCGTGGTTGCGGGGGCTGTACAATTCGTGGCGGAGAAGTAGGGATTCGAACCCTAGATGCCCTTTTGGGGCATACTCACTTAGCAGGCGAGCACCTTCGGCCTCTCGGTCACTTCTCCACTTATAATAGGTGCGGTTTGCTATGATACCGTGAACGGGAAAAAGATGCAAGGAGCACTGCGGTGAGAAACAGAAAGGATGCGCGGCGAACGGCTTGCCTGCGCCTCGTGCAGATGAATGCGAACAGCTCGTGCGCTGCGAAGCGCCCGATTGCTCGCACTATCGCCCCGGTGCGCCCAGTGGTTTCCCTCGTTGCCGTACTCGCGGCTTGCCTTCTCGTGCTCGCTGTCGCTTTGATGGCGGCATCGCCTCGCGTTGCATTCGCTGCCGGTTCGTACTCGAGTCCGAAAACCGACATCACCATGCAGGTGGAAACGGACGGATCGTACCGGGTCATCGAGTACCGCGTCCTCGATTTCCAGGGCGATTCGGCATATGTCGGCTGGTCGTTCACCAGCCTCGCCGAAACGGCGAGCGTGCAGATCAACGGTATGCGCCTCGCTCAAGCCGACGCCGACGGGAACGTCGAGGGTGATTGGAAGACGCTTTCGAGCACCTCGTTTTCCGATAAATGGCTTGCCGGGGGTGCCTCCAGCGGGGCAACGTATGCGTACGACAACGCGAAGAACACGCTCTATGCTTTTCCCCAGGTGACCGATTCCCGTGTAATCGTGGAACTCGACTACTCCATCACGAATGCGGTTCTCGCCTACAAGGATATCTCCGAGGCGTACTGGACCTACGTCTCTCTCGATTGGCCGGTGGCCTCGGAAAACGTCACGGCGACAATTACACTTCCCGTCGCTCAAGGGGAGACGGTCATTCCGAACGACACGGTGCGAGCGTGGGGGCATGGTCCCCAAAACGGTACGGTCTCGGTTGATTCGGCGGGAACGGTCGTGCTCCACGACGACGTGGTGAACCCCGGTCAGTACGCAACGGCCCACGTGTTGTTCCCCGCATCGTGGCTCACGCACCTCGACGGCAAGAAGATGCTCGCGAATCGCGCGACGGCGCGGCTCGATTATGCGATTGCCGAAGAGAAGGCGTGGACTGATTCCTGGAGTTTCCAACAGGAAGCCCTTTTCACGACCTTCGCTTTGATAGCTGTCGCGTGCGCGGCGATTCTGGCTGCGGCAGCGATCGCTTATGTCCGCTGGGGCCGAGAATACCCGTCTGATTTCTCGGGGAAGTACTATCGGGAAGTTCCCGAAGAGGGCTTGGAGCCTGCGGTGGCAGGGCGTCTTTGGCGCTGGAACCACGATGACATGCGCGACTTCACGGCGACGGTGATGCGGCTTGCGCATAAGGGCGTGCTGCGCATCGAGGCGAGCGATCCCTCCAAAGACGCAGCTCCCACCTGGTATCTCTCGGTTGCCTTCGGAGCGCCGACGGGAAGCCTCAGCGCACTTGAATCTTCCGCGTTGGAGATTCTCATGGGACACAGCGCTCTTGGCGACTCCCGCTCGCTCAGCCAGCTGAAGCAGCGTGCGATCGATCAGCCCGAGGCCTTTATCGAGTCGATGAGCGCATGGCAGGCCTCGCTTGGCAAGGCCTGCGAGGAGCGCAACTTCTTCGAGGCTGCGGGCAAGCGCGCGCAAAAGGTATTCCTCATCGTGGCCGGCGTGACTGCTTTCGCGGGGGTCGCCATTGCGATCATCACGATAAACCCGATTCCCGCCGTGCTTGCGCTTCCGACCGCCATGGTGACGACGCTCGTCGCGAACTACCTTCCGAGGCGCACCGAGAGCGGCAACAACCTGATCTCGCGTTGCAAGGGGCTTCGCAATTGGATGCGCGACCTGGAGAAACTCGACGAGCCCGTGTCTCTTTCCCCGTCGCAATGGGGAGAGCTTCTGCCTTTCGCCTATGAGTTCGGCGTGGCTGACGAGGCGGTGTCGTTCCATGGCGCCCCCCAGCCGGCTGTTTGGCAGACGTGGTACGAGACGAAATCCCAAACCGCGTTGGCGCGCGTGCGGCGCCTCGCTGCGGCCCCGGCGATCAACGAGTGTTTGAAAGACTCGCTTCAGGCGGCGCATACCGCAATCGCGAAGCGCGAGGAGTCCCAGGCGACGGGCGGCGGGTTCGGCAGGAAATAGCGGGGCCTTAAGGCGTCATGCGGGCCAACCGCCCGCATGCGGCGGTTCTCGGCCCTGACTCGAAGGAAGAAGAACATCATCCATGGCAAATATCCCATCTTGGGTCTATAAGCTCCTCATTGTTCTCGCGACGATTATCTGGGGTTTCAGCTTCGTCGTCATGAAAGACGTCGTGGCCGTGCTGCCTCCGGCGTGGCTTTTGGGCATGCGCTTTCTCTTCGCGGGCGCGTTGCTGCTCGTGATACTGCGCAAGCGCGTCATGCGGTTCTGCTCGCGCAAGGTCGTGACCTATGGGTTCATTCTCGGCGTGCTCGACTTCACCGCCTTCTGGCTGCAGACGGTGGGGCTCAAGCACACTACGCCGGGCATTAACGCGTTTCTTACCGCGACGTATTGCGTGCTGGTGCCGTTCGCCTGGTGGCTCATCGCGCGTAAGCGCCCGACCGCGTTCAATATCGTTGCGGCGATCGTGGCCGTGTGCGGCATTTGGCTTGTGTCGGTGAGCTCATCAGGCGAGACGCTCTCTATCGGTTTCGGCGAGGCGATGACGCTTGGCTGCGCGGTCGCATTCGCAGCGCACATCGTCGCCGTCTCGAAGTTCGCGCAAAAATGCGACGCGCTCGTTTTGACGGTGTTCCAGTTCATCGCGGAAGGCGCGCTCGGAATTATCTTCGGCGCTGCGACCGAAACCTTCCCGGGTGTCGCGGCGTTCACCCCTGAAATTATCGGGCAGATGCTGTTCCTCGCGGTGTTCGCGTCCGTCGTTGCGTTCGGTATCCAGAACGTGTCGCTCGCGCATGTGCCGCCCACCCAAGCGTCGCTTCTCTTGAGCCTGGAATCGGTGTTTGGCGTGGTGTTTTCCATCCTATTGTATGGCGAGCAGATGACGTTGCGCCTTGTGGTGGGCTTTGTGCTGATCTTTGCTGCTATAGTGATCAGCGAGACATTACCGTTGAAGGAGAAGCCATGTCGGAGAAAAACAACATCGTCCTGATCGGCATGCCGGGAGCCGGCAAGTCAACTTTGGGCATCGTGCTCGCGAAGATCGTCGGTTACGACTTTATCGACGCCGACCTGGTGATTCAGAATCAGTGCGACAAGACGCTGCAAAAGCTGCTCGACGCGTGCGGCCCCGAAGGGTTCATTGCCGTTGAGAACCAGGTGCTCTCCGATTTGAAGGCCGAGCATTCGGTCATCGCGACGGGCGGTTCTGCGGTCTATTCCGACGAGGCTATGAAGCATCTTTCCGAGATCGGCCACGTGGTTTACCTGCAGATTTCCTACGACGAGCTGAAAAGCCGCCTGTCCGATTTGCAGGAGCGCGGCGTAGTTTTGAAGAACGGCGTCGGCATGAGCTTGCATGAGCTCTTCGATGAGCGCAAGCCGCTCTATGAGAAGTACGCGGAGGTCACGGTGAACGTTGACGACCTCACGATCACGGCTGCCGCGCGCAAGGTGGCAAGCGCCTTGAAGGGCCTCGTCCCCGAGGCGTAAAAGTCGCAGGTGCGGCGGCGAACATGCCGCTTGGCAAGTTGGGAAAAGCGCGGGTCCGCCCCGCGCTTTTTTGCGTGCGGCATCCCTTACGCAATCCCTCCGCTGTCGCGCAGGCGGCGCAGCTTGCGGACTTCTCGTGCGACGAAGACGCTGGTCACGCATACCGAAAGCGCGTCGGACACCGGAGCGCTTATGATGACGCCCTCAAGTCCCGTCGTACCGAAGAGCGCTGTCAGCACGGGCGGCAGCAGCAGGTACAGGGGGATGAGGAAGAGCACCTGGCGTGTGAGCTCGAGAATCGCGGCCTTCATCGGCTGGCCGCTTGACTGGAAGTAGCTCGATCCCACAATCTGGAATCCAACGGGCGCGAAGAAAATCACGTACACGCGCAGCGCATACACGGCGAAATTCTCCAGGTCGCCCGAAACGCCGAACAGCTCCACGATCGGCGCGGGAATAGCCTCCGCAATCAGGAAGAACGCTCCGCCGATGCATACGCCGGTGATGCTCGCCCACTTCAGCGTGTCGAGCACACGCTGCCACAGCTTCGCGCCGTAATTGAACCCGATGATGGGCTGCGCTCCCATGATCAGGCCGATGAGCGGGGTGAACGCAAACATCGCCGCCTTTTGCGCCACGCCGATCGCGGCGAGTGCGGCCGTGGTGCCGATGGGGTCGGTCGACCCGTACAGGCTCACCACGTGGTTCAGCACGATGCCGACGAGCATGGACGCGACCTGCATCACGAACGATGCGATGCCCATCATGAGGATGTTCCCCACGAGCTTCACATCGGGCACGCAACAGTGAAGGCGCAGCTTGAAGGCGGCGTTTTTGCTCATGGTGAAATGCCAGACGACTGGCACCATGCCGCATGCCTGACCGAGAATCGTGGCCGATGCGCTGCCCGCGACGCCGAACCCCAGCACGATGACGAACAGGTAGTTGAAGATGATGCACATCACCGTGCCGAAGATCATGGTGCCGAGCGCGAGGTTGGGCCTTCCCGCAGTGCGCAGGAAGTTGTTAAGCCCCATGCCAAGCGATTGGAAGATGAAACCGAAGCAGATAATCTGCACGAAGGTTTTCGTGAGGTCCCAAAGCTCATCGGTCGTACCGATGCCCGCGAGGATGGGGTCGATGAGGAGCCACGACATCACTGCGATGATGACAGCGATGCCCACAAGCAGCGTGGCCGAGTTCCCGAGCGTGCGCTCAACCTGGTCTTTCTCTCCCTTCCCCAGCTGAATTGCCGCGAGCGCGTTGCCGCCTTGGCCGGCGATCATCGAAAAGCCCATAAGGAGGGTCATCACGGGGAAAGCGAGGGTGGTTACCGCCACGCCCGAACCGTCGGGGAGCGCCTGTCCCAAAAAGATCGTATCGACCACGTTGTAGAGCGTGTTGAACACCATGCTCACGATGGCAGGGATGGAGAACTCGAGGAGCAGCTTTCCGATGCGCTCGGTTCCCAAGCGGTCGGTGCGATTATCGGGCGGTGCCGGGCTGTCTGACATGGGGCTAAGCCTTACTATGCGCAAACCGCGCGGCGTGACACCGCGGGCTGTTCGATTATCGATGCACGCGCAAGTATAGAAAGCGAGAAGGCGGGTTGACAAGCCTAATCGGCCAATCAACCCGCCTTCGCGGCAAGGGAGACGATAAGTGTCAGGCGATTGCGCCCTGCCAGGCGCGTCCTACGCCGTTGCCTCCTCGGCTTTCCAATCGTCGGAGGTGTCGCGTGGCGCAAGGTTGTCCTCGTCGCCTGCGGCCTCGTCGAGGCGCTTGAAGTAGTCCTTCGTCTCCTTCACAACCACGCCGGACAGCACGATCAAGGCGATCATGTTCGGGATGGCCATGCAGGCGTTGAAGATGTCAGCGATAGTCCACACGGCGGAAACGGTCATGTAGGGGCCGATGAAAACGGCGAGGATGTAGAGCCAGCGGTACGTCTTCACGGCCTTCTTCGAACCGCCGGAGAGGTACTCCAGGCAGCGCTCGCCGTAGTAGTCCCAGCCGAGGATGGTGGTGAAGCCGAAGAGCGCCAGGCACACCATCAGGACAAACGACACAGCCTCAGCGGGAATGAAGGGCAGGCCTATCTGGAATGCCGCGGTGGTGACGGCGGCACCTTCGAGTCCGGGAATCTGGTAGGCGCCGGTCATGACAAGCGCGAGGCCGGTCATGGAACACACAATGATGGTGTCGAGGAAGGTGCCGGTCATCGACACAAGACCCTGGCGCACGGGCTCCTTCGTCTGCGCAGCCGCGGCGGCGATAGGCGCGGAGCCCAGGCCTGCCTCGTTGGAGAAGATGCCTCGCGCGATGCCCTTCTGCATGGCGATGATGATCGCACCGAGCGCACCGCCTGCAGCAGCGCGCAGGCCGAAGGCGCTTTGGACGATGGTGACGAGCGCGTCGGGCAGCGCCGTGATGTTCAACACGATGAGGATGAGCGAGAACGCCACGTAGATTACGACCATTACGGGAATGACCTTCTCGGAAACGCTCGCGATGCGCTTCAGGCCGCCGATGACGACGAGGCCGACCACGATCGCGACAAGAAGCGACCCGATCACGGTGGCGATGGAGTAGTCCATACAAAGGATGCTCACGGTTGCCGACTTGTTGGGGTCAAAGAATCCGGTGATTGCAGAGTTGATGGAGTTGACCTGCGTAAACGTACCAATGCCGAACAGGCCGACGCACATGCCGAAGAACGCGAAGATCTTGGCAAGCCACTTCCAGGAAATTTGGGGCAGTCGCTTTCCCATGCCGCGCTCGATGTAGTAGAACGGGCCGCCGAGCACATGGCCGTCCTTGTCGATGCTGCGGAACTTCACCGCGAGCAGGCCCTCGGAGTATTTGGTCGCCATGCCGAACAGGGCGGCAACCCACATCCAGAACATGGCGCCTGGGCCGCCGGCGACGACTGCGGTCGCCACGCCGACGATGTTGCCGGTGCCGATGGTCGCGGAAAGCGCGGTGCACAGAGCGCCGAACGACGACACCTCGCCGGTCGCGTCCTCGCCTTTCTCGTTTTTCAGCATGTAGCGCAGGGCGCGCGGCAGCTTGCTGAACTGCAGGCCGCGCAGGCGCACGGTCAGAAGAATGCCGCCGAACAGGATGAGCACCATCAAGGGCACGCCCCAGATGAAGTCGTCGATGGCATTGAGCACGTTGTTGAACGCGCTGAAGAAGTCTTCCACTGTTCCTCCTCGATATCCGTTACGTTTCGCAACTTCAAGCGGCCCTCGAAAAGGCCGTGGAGGACTCGCGCGTTCCGAGTTTTAACACGCGCGACAAGCGGTATGGGCGCAACAAAAGGAAAGGGAAAAGCGAAATGCGACACGCAGATGCGACAAGCAGTAAGCTTTTCTCTGTCCTTTTGCCTGAGAGTTTCAACGAAAAGCCTGTGACCAGGTGTTTCGCCTTGCCCCTTCGGCACCCAGCTTGCCTGGGATTCTCCAGAGGCCCCTTCGGCGCCCTGTTTCCCGAAGGATTCAGAGCGAGTCATAAGGGGTGACGCTTTGAAATTGTGGAGCCATTGTAAGCACATCGCTCCACCACGCGCAAGTGCTTTTTTGGGGAATTGGAAAAAAACTGATGCGAAAGGTAGGCATTAGGAAGCTAAAAGCCGAAAACCGCAGGCTAGAAAGTGGCGCCCCTGAGAGGACTCGAACCTCCGACGCACGGTTTAGGAAACCGAAAAATGAGGTAAAACGGCGTATTCCTACGCATCGTTATGCTCGTCCCGTCTGCGATTGAATACCAGTGCGATACATAGCGATATTGCGCGTTGTGACCATATTGTGACTAAAAATCGGCATGCTTCGGCGGCTACCCGAAAGGAGAAACAGCTATGACCAACCGACAGAAAAAGGAAGGTCCCGCTTCGGCGGGGCCTTTCCGTGCTCTCGCGCCCTTCTGCGGAGCGGCCTTCGCGTATAATGCCCCTCGCGGTGCTTCACTTGTCGGGCAGCCTATCCCCTTGAACGGAGGTGGTTGCCATGATGGACCCTCAAACTGTTCTGGCCGTATGCGCCATAATCGCGGTGGCGGTGGAAATCATCGGGCTATCCCGCAACAACAAGTGAACTGCATTTAGGCAAAAGAAAAACCCGGCGCGCCGTGCGAAGCTAGCCGGGTAATCTCAAGTACGATGCTGCCCGATAGGCCGGGGCACCGCACCCCGTATGATACACGCCGCGCCTCAGCTGCGCAAGGTCGCGGGCCGTCGGCCCTCTTCAACAGGGAGCTTTCCCGCGCCCGCAATCCCTGCCGAATGGACCTGAACCTTTTGCTCGGTGGCGGAATGGACGTGAAGACCGTCCAGGCACGCCTTGCGCACGCCGACGCCAGCATAACGCTCAACCGGTACGCCCACGCCATGCCGGGAAACGACAGGCAGGCGGCTGACCTGCTGGCTGCCATCATGGAACATCCCGAGAAGGTCGCCAGGACGGCTTAGGGTGCCCCGTTGTGATCATATTGCGACCAAAGTCCGCAAATGGGTATGGAAGAAGAAGGAAAAACCACCAAAGCAGTCGATGAACTGGGAAAATCTGGCGCCCCTGAGAGGACTCGAACCTCCGACGCACGGTTTAGGAAACCGACGCTCTATCCGCTGAGCTACAGGGGCGCATAATGCGGCAGTGCCGATTCTACCAGAAAGTCGGCCGAAGCTCGCATTAAGCTGCGCATCCCGCGTAAGGCCTTCGCATTCATGTCCCTGGGGCCATTGGGGGTGCCGAGAAACGCGCACCCGCGCAAGGCCTTCGCATTCTACGGCGGGCCTTCGCTTGTTCGCAAAGTGGGAGGTTCGATGGTGCCTGGTGAGCCAGCTTGAAGATAATGGCTCGCCAGGCTCCATCTTGGAGAAAGAATTGGCCCAGGGGAGAGGGGAGCTCCCGCTGGGCCCAAGGAGGGGATTTGCGACGCTTATAGATGCGTCGCCTCTGCTTTTCTAGGGGTATGAAAGCAGTGCAGTGAGGAAGGAGGGGAGCCTTCTCAGCTGCTGACGTCATTATATGAAGGGATGCCAGAAAAAACGCGCTCCGGGGCGGAACGGCGCGATATGGGCGGTGAAGTGCGGTAACGTTTCCGCTCACCCCGAAAAGCGTGCCGCTCGCCCCTCGGTGAGAATAATAGCATGAATCCATTATACGGAATGTGGAATAGTGCTAAAGCCGATTCCGGCGAGCTTCTTCGGGGTCGCCATTCTAGCGCGCTTGCTTTCGGGGTCGCTTCATCTGCCGGTGCCTTATGCTATGCGAGATGTGAGGCGCGGGTCCTCGAGACTCGCCCTTCTGTGCGCATACGCTATGATGGGGAAAACGAGAAAGGATGCCTCATGCCCGACATTGCCCTTCGCTTCGACAAAGATATGCTCGTCGTTTCCGCCCCCGTTTCCGCTGCGCTCGCGCGCCAGGGCGTCGACGTCGACCGAGACCTCGAGCTGATGACCGTCCTCGAGCCCGATTCGATTCAAGAAGCGATGCGCTTGGAGTCCATGGCCGGGGCCCAATGTCTTGTGACGAGCACCGCGGGAATTACGCCCGCACGAATGGCGCAGGTCGGAATGGAAGATCGCGCCCATGACGTGGCTCGCGCCTCACTCGAGGTGTTGCGGCCACTGAAACCGCAGCATGTTCTTGTGGAGATCGGGCCGTGCGGCTTGCCGCTCGACGCGTCGAGCAAGGCGTCGCTCAATGAGAACCGCGATCAGTACGCCCGCGCCGCGCGCCTGTTCGAGGGCGAGCAATTCGACGCCTTTTTCTTGAACGGGTTCGCTACGGCAAGCGACCTTTTGTGCGCGCTCATGGGCGTGCGCCAGGTGAGTGACATGCCCGCGTTCGCGTCGGTCGATGTGCTTGCGGACGGCGCGCTTGCGAGTGGGCGTGGGACCCTCGAAGAGGCGTGCGCGATCATGGGCGAGTATGGCGCTTCGGTGGCGGGCTTTTCCACGGCGTGCGGAATCGAGGACGCGTGCGCACTCGCGAAGCGTGCCGAAGCAGCCTGCGACCTGCCTATTCTCGTACAGCTGGCGGTTGTTGAGCACAAGCCGAAGCAAGGCGGCCCCACGGACGCGAACCCGTACTACTGCCCTGACGCCGTCGTCGATGCCGCCGTGCGCCTGCGAGCCTCGGGCGTTCAGTTCTTGCGCGCGACCGGCGCCGCAACCCCCGCCTACACAGGAGCGCTCGCCGCTACGACGTCGGGGCTTGATGTCACGGCGTGCCACGCTGCGGATGCGTCCACAGCCGCCGAGGAGCCTTCTTCAAGTGACGATGCGCGAAGCGAAGGGGAGCCTCGGGTGGCATCTGCAACCGACGAGCAGATGAGCGCGCTGGCAGATGCGCTGCGCGAGAAAGTCGCCGCGGCCTTTAGCGAGGGCGGGGAGGCGTAGGTGCCATGTCGTCTCGAGAGAAGAGCCCCTATTACGGCGCGCTGCAGCAGGTGGTCGACTCCCTGTTCGCGGATTTGACGGAAGAGGAGCGCATTGCCGATATGGCCGGCGTCCCTGGCGCGCGCAAGGTGCGCAGGCTCGATGTGATCCTGGCGGCCGAGGCGGTCGATCTGCCCGACGACCTGCGCGAAATCGTGAGCTTGTTGCCTCCGAGCACCTTCACGCGCCGCCGTTTGTGCGATCAGCTGAACTCCGCCGTCGGAGGGCATGCTTGGGGACAGAAGTACGGCACCGTCGAATAAGCGGGGGCGCCGAGAGCGTAGTCGAAGCCGCCTTCTGCCCTTCCTGGGTGCGGGGTAGAACCGGCGGCAAGGTAAATTGTTTTAGGGGGAGTTCATGATTCGAACAGTTATCCATATTGACGAGGACAAATGCACAGGTTGCGGCCTGTGCGCGAACGCGTGCCACGAAGGCGCAATCGGCATCGTCGATGGCAAGGCGAAGCTTTTGCGCGACGATTTCTGCGATGGCATGGGTGATTGCCTGCCCGCGTGTCCGACGGGTGCCATCACGTTTGTCGAACGCGAGGCGCTCCCCTATGATGAGGCGGCAGTGGCCGCAGCTCAGGCGGCAAAAGCTCACTCTGCGCATGCGGGACAGGGCGGTTCCGGCGACCTTGGCGGGGGTTGCCCCGGCTCGCGCGCCCAAATGCTTCACGCTCCCGAAAAGACGCAGGCATCCCCCGAAGCCGAGGTGCCAAGCCAGCTTGCCCAATGGCCGTGCCAGATAAAGCTCATGCCCCTGCAATCTCCTTACTACCAGGGTGCCGATTTGCTCATCGCCGCTGATTGCACGGCGTTTTCCTACGCATCGTTCCACGATCGCTACATGCGCGGTCGGGTCACGATTATCGGTTGCCCCAAACTCGATGCGGTCGATTACACCGAGAAGCTGTCGGCCATCATCGCGATGAATGACATTCGCTCGGTCACCGTTTGCCGCATGGAGGTACCCTGTTGCGGTGGGCTGCAGCGTGCCGCGGAAAATGCGCTCGTCGCCAGCGGCAAGAAGCTTCCCTTTGAGGTGGTTACCTTCTCCGTGCGTGGTGAGGTTCTCTAGAGGCACGCGTTAATTGGGAAAGCCGCAGCTGACACGTGCTTGAATTCCCCCTTTGCATATTCGTGAATTCGTCCGTGCCAACCTCGCATCGGAAACCGGTCTCGCGCCGATAGCCCGCCTTGTGCTGGTGGCGTCTCGCGCTCGGCGCCTGCCGTGCAGCAAGGTGCGAGCTCGTGCGCGACTTGAACGCTCGACCCGCTCAAGCTATGTGCGACCCGTGCGTCCGAATTCGCTTGCGAGCTATATGCTTCCCACGTTACGTCCCGAGCCTGCTCGTTTTGACGGCTCGGGGCGTTTTTTCATTTCGCATGATGAGGCGTGGTATCATCTGTGGAAATAGGCGTGCGAAAGATGGAGGTGGGCGCATTGCCGAATTCGCCCTTGTTGATGATGGCGATTTTGATCGTGATGGCGATTGCCGTCGTCGTGGTGATTGCGATGACGCTCAAGCTTAATCAGGAAGTTCGCAATCTGGCCGAAGATGTGGAAATCGATCGGCAGAATCTCGCCAAGCTTAACCATGAGGTGGGAAAACGTTTGGGAGCGCCGCGTCCTCGCGGGCAGCAGCGGCCGTCAGGCGCCGGCGTGCCCCCGCAGGGGCGGCCTCAGGCTGCTGCTCAGCAGGCGGCGCGTACTGCGGGCAGCCCGGCCACGACTCCCGTGCCCGCGAACGCAGAGGTCGTTTTACCCAGCTCTGCAGCGGGTGTGCCGGCCGAGGCCGCCCAAGGATACGTTCCCGGAAGCTACCATGTTCCGCTTCGTGGCGCCGAGGGCTCGTCGGCTGCGACGGCGTTTGCTCGTGAAACGGCTCGGGCGGAGGCGGCGCAAAGTTCTCGGGCAGCGCAAACGAAGCCGCGCCAGTCAACTCTTGCCGAGCGTCGGGCAGAGCGGAGAGCTCGTGCGGAGCGTCGCGCTGCCATGGCGGACTACGCTCCGGCGCGCGCCGAGCGCCGAGCGAACATCGCTGTCCCTCGTGGCGAGGAAAAGGGTTCTTGGCCTGGTGAAACGGGGCCGCAGTCGCGCGCGTATACCCAGTCGGCCACGACGAGCGAGGCGTCCCCCCAGCCGTCCCCCCAGGCGTCTCGTTCCGCTCGAAGCGCAGCCGCGCAGGCGTACGGCGTCCAGGGCGCGCCGTCGCGGGCGGGTAGTTCCCGACAGGCGTCAGCGCCCCGAGTTTCGCCTGATGGTGCGCGTGCGGGCGAGGGTGCACCCGTGAGAGGCCGCCATGGTGCCGAGGCGTCGAGGGTCGCTCAGCGCCAGCGCGCCGACCGCGAGGCTCAACGCGCCGCTCTCGATGCCCAGCGCCTCGTCGAGCAGCAGCGAGCGGCTCGAGCGCAGCGCGAAGACGAGATTCGCCGCCGTGCCGAACGTCAAGCTGCGCGGGCAATGGCAGAAAAAGAGCAAAACCCCCTTGCGCGCAGCAAAGAAGTGGAGTAACATAATCAACCGCTTCAATACCTGAGGCAGATGTGCGGGCGTGGCGGAATTGGCAGACGCGTACGGTTCAGGTCCGTATGGGGGCAACCCCATGAAGGTTCAAGTCCTTTCGCCCGCACCATTTTGAACACTCGCCAGCCTATTTCGGCTGGCTTTTTTATTCCCTTCATTTTACTCAGATATAACGAGCATCCAACAAGGCTTTGACGTGCATGCGTAAACTCTGCCCCGCTTCCCATCTTTACGCATCCATGACAAAGCTTCAACGCGCGCTTGACGCATTGGCGCGATGATAGCTACACGTTGAAAAGGCAATGCGGTGTGCGCCAGCGCGCGGGCCGTTGGACAGGATGCGCGAATGATTTACTACGTCGAAGATGACACAAATATTAGAGACCTTACCGTTTACGCCATCAAGCAGGCAGGATTCGAGGCTGTTGGGTTCACGTGCGGCCGCGACCTCTTCAAGGCCTGCGACGAGAAGACGCCCGACTTGGTGTTGCTCGACATCATGCTTCCCGAAATGGACGGTCTTGAGATTCTCCGCGAGTTGCGCAGTCTGCCGTCGACGAAGAACATCCCTGTTATGATGCTCACAGCGAAAGGCACCGAATTCGACAAGGTGTGCGGGCTCGATGCGGGCGCCGACGATTACCTGGCGAAGCCGTTCGGCATGATGGAGCTGGTATCTCGCGTGAACGCGCTGCTGCGTCGCGCGCAGGCGCCGGCTGTGAGCGCCGACGACACGCTCGTTAACGGACCGATCGAGCTGGTCTCGTCTGCCCATACGGTGAGCGTCGGGGGAAACCCCGTGGCGCTGACGCTCAAGGAGTTCGACCTGCTGCGCGCGCTGATGCGCAGCGAAGGCAGGGTGCTTTCGCGCGGCAGATTACTCGAGGACGTGTGGGGAGTGACTTACGTGGGCGAAACGCGCACGGTCGATGTGCATATTCAAACGCTGAGGCAGAAGCTCAATGCGGCATCTTCGGGTGCCGACGAGCTCATTCGCACCGTTCGCGGCGTCGGATACACGATGAAGAGCGCATCATGAGCCCGACCCACAACAACGTGAAAAGCCTGTCGAACCGCATCTTCCGCAGCGTGCTCACCTTCACGCTGATTGTCCTGTTCGTCTTCGGCACCGTCATGTCGGCGATTTTCTACACCACCTACGAGCGCGATGCGGAAGAGGATCTTTCCTCCGCGGCGCAAAATGTCGCAACATCGCTGGGCGACCTCGACTCGCAGGCGTGCGAGCAGGCCCTTTCGCAGCAGTTTTCCGATGCCTTCCGCTATACGCTTATCGATACGGATGGCGCGGTGCTCTACGACAGCGTGGCCGATGCTTCGACGATGGAAAACCACGCCGACCGCCCCGAGGTGCGCGAAGCCGACGAGCGTGGGCGCGGAGAGGTGTCCCGCTACTCGAGCACGCTTGGCACCGTGACACTGTATTCTGCGGTGAAGCTCCAGAACGGGGACGTCGTGCGCCTGTCCGAGACGCGCGAGTCGCTGGTCGCGTTCTTCGGCGGCATGATGGGACCGATTGCGCTTACGCTTCTCGTGGCGATCATGCTCGTGTTCCTGCTGTCGCAGCGGCTGACGTCTCGCATTATGCAGCCGATCGACGCGCTTGACTTTGCCAACCCGCTCGAGAACGAGATTTACGAGGAGATGGACCCGTTGCTCGAGCGAATCGACGACCAGCAGCGGCAGCTTCGCGAGCAGAACAAGGATCTCGCGCGCGCCGAGACGATGCGACGCGACTTCTCGAGCAACGTGAGCCACGAGATGAAGACGCCGCTTCAAGTGATCTCGGGGTATGCCGAGCTCATGAGGAACGACATGGTCGATCCCGCCGACCGCCAGAAGTTCGCGGGGCTCATCTACGACGAGGCGCAATCGATGCGAGCGCTGATTGACGAGGTACTGACACTCTCGCGGCTTGATGAGACGTCCTTCGATGGCGAGTCGGCGACGCTTATCGATATACTGGAAGCCTCCAAGCGCGTTGCGGGGCGGCTTTCGAGCTTTGCTCACGACCGCGGCGTGTCGGTTGAGGTGAGCGGAGACTCGGCGTGCATCGCCGGCTCCGAGACGCTGGTCGAGGAGATGCTGTATAACCTGGTAGAGAATGGGATTCGCTACAACCATGAAGGTGGAAGCGTGAGCGTTTCGGTTCGGTTGGAGCTTCCCACTTCGGCGGAGCAGGCTGACGATATCCGTGAGCTGCCTGCGGGGGAGCGCGGTCGCATGCGAGCCGTCGTTCGCGTGAGCGATACCGGCCCGGGCATCCCAGAGGACAAGCAGGAGAAGATCTTCGAGCGCTTCTATCGCTTGGAGAAAAGCCGTTCGAAGGAGACCGGCGGCACGGGACTTGGGCTTGCGATCGTGAAGCATGCTGTCATGTACCACAAGGGCAGTGTTCGTGTGGAAAGCGAAGAGGGGAAGGGCACCGTGTTCATCCTGAGGATACCTACGGCCTAGCTTGAGTTGCCTTGAAACGGCACGCTCTTCCTTTATCAAACTATGGAACCCGCGGCATGTCAAGACTTTAATTGAACGCCATCGTCCTTATACTGAAGGTAGGTTCCGCTCCCGCAGTCATACATGCGGTGGACCGACGTTTTATATGCAGGGAGCTCAAGATAGCCCGTGGAACGGAGATTCGCGTCCGTTGATGCGAAAGCCGGAAAGCTGGCTGCGAGCACCCACCTTTCGAGGTGGGTTCACCCTGGACTTGTCGGGGGCGGAGCTTTTTTGCGCTCTAGGGGCGGTTGC
>JAUNWQ010000001.1:26036-63691 GCA_030540225.1 Coriobacteriia bacterium
GTGCTGCCCTTCTCGAGGCTCTCGTCGGAAGTGGGCGACTGGCGAATGACATTGCCCTGCTTGACGTCGGAGCTTGCCTCCTCGGAGACGGACACCTCGAAGCCGGCGTTCTTCAGCGCGGCCATCGCGTCGCTTTGCGACTTGCCGACCACGTTGGGCACTGCCACTTTTTCGGAACCGAGCGAGAGCACATAGGTGATGACGGAGCCCTTCGCCGCCTTGTCGCCCGCCTTCAAATCCTGCGAGGAGATCTTGCCCTTCTCGACTTTGTCGTCGTAGGCAGGCGTGCCCGCCTTCATGGTGAGGCCCACCTTGTCGCAGAGCTGTTGCGCCTCATCAGGCGTCTTGTTCGTCAAATCGGGCACAGTGACCTGCTCGGTGCCTTGCGAGATGTTCAGGTTGATCTTTGTCCCCGCGGGCTTCTTCGTTCCCGCTGCGGGGTCCTGGCTCACAACGCTGCCTGCCGCAACGCTGTCATCGTGGACGGCGTTGGTGGTGCCCACCTCGAAGCCGGCCTTCTCGATGATCGTCGTGGCCTCCTCAAGCGTCTTGCCCTTCACGTTGGGCACAGGGTCGCCCGATGCGAAGACGCCGGAGAAGACGAGCGCGGCGATGGCGATGACAGCGATGGCTGCCACGATGGCTACAATGAGCCCTGTCTTTTTGCCGCCCTTGTCCTCGGGCATGTTCGGAGTGTTGGCTCCGTGATAGTTGGTCTGGCCGCTGTGGGTTACGGGCTTCACGGGCTGGGGCATGACCATCGTGCTGTCGGCGCCCGCCGCGCCGCCCTCGATGGGGTTCATCACGCGGGTCTGCGCGCTCGTGAAACCGCCCGGCACCGCGGCGCCCGCAAGTTTTACGGGGCGGCCCGCCAAGAAGTCGTTCAGTGCGAGGCGCATGTCATTCGCGGTGGCGAAGCGGTCCGCGGGGTTTTTCTGCATGGCCTTCGCTATGATGCTCTCAAGGCCCGGGTCGATGTCGGGGTTGAAGTCGGAGGGCAGCGGCGGCTCCTCGTTGACCTGCTTCATGGCGACGCTGATGGCGTCGGGGCCGTCGAAGGGAAGCTTGCCCGTCGCGGCCTCGAAGAGCACCACGCCAAGCGAGTAGATGTCGCTTGCGGCGGTGAGCTCCTTGCCCTGCGCCTGCTCAGGCGAGATGTAGTGCGCCGTTCCGAGAACGGTGGATGTCTTGGCGTTCACCGAGTTCTTTGCGCGCGCGATGCCGAAGTCCATCACCTTCACGTTGCCGTCGGGCTGGACCATGATGTTTTGCGGCTTGATGTCGCGGTGGATAATGTCCTGGTTATGGGCGACAGAAAGCGCCTGACACACCTGCGAGCCGATTTCGGCGACCTTGCGCTGGTTGAGCGCACCGCGCTGCACGATGCCGGTCTTGAGGTCGGTGCCGCGGATGTACTCCATGACGATGAAGTACGTGCCGTCGTCTTGACCCCAGTCGTAAACGTTCACGATGTAGGGGCTTTGCAAGTTGGCGGCAGACGCGGCCTCCTGGCGGAAGCGCTGCGCGAATGCGGCGTCCGATGCGTATTGGGGCAGCATCACCTTTACGGCAACGCGGCGCCCGAGGACGTTGTCCTGAGCCTGGTACACCTCGGCCATGCCGCCGATCCCGATGCGCTCGGTAATCTGGTACCTGTTGTTGAAGATTCTGCCTGTCATCGCTGCGCTAGACACGTTTGCTCCTTAAACTTCCCTGCTGTGCTGCGTTTTTGTTTCGTTTATGCCGGTTCGCATTAGCATACCAAATTATAAATCGCCTTGTACTTCCAACGCCGTTTTCATCACATCTCGAGCCTTGCCGGCGGCGTACTCGCTGGATTGCCCCTTCTCGATCACGATCGCCACGACGACGTTGCAATTCTCCGACGGCGCCATGCCGACAAACCACACGTCGTTGTAGCCGTCGTGCTCGGCGGTGCCCGTCTTGCCCGCCACGGTGACGCCGTTGATTTGAGCGGAAGTGCCGGTGCCGTTGTTCACGACGCCCTCGAGCACAGTGCGCACACGGCTCGCTGTGTCGGCGCTCACCGCTTGCGAGAGCTTCTTCGGGGTGGCCGTGTAGCTGCGCTTACCGTCGGCATTGTAGATGCCGTCGACCAGGTAGGGCTGCATGATCGCGCCGTCGTTGGCGATGCCGCAGCCGGCGAGCGCCATCTCGAGCACGGTGGCCTGGGGGCCTGCGGGGCTCGGATGGTTGGTCGTCTTGCTCTCGCCGACGGGCTCTCCCGCCGCCGCCCAGGCAGTCTCCCACGTGGTCATGTCCTTCGCGTCGGGCATGACCGAGGTCGCGAGGGGCAGATCGAAATCGATGTCCATGTTGAAGCCGAAGAGCTTCGCGTAGTTCACGAGATTCTCCGCGCCGATCTGCACGCCGAGCTGGCCGAAGACGACGTTGGAGGAAAGTTCGGTCGCGCGTGCAAGTGAAATCGTGCCGTAGTTGTGCTTCTCGAAGTTGGTGACGGCGGCGTTGCCGATATCCATCGACGAGGGCGACTCGAACATGGTGGTCTCGGTGGCGATGCCTTCCTGCAGCGCGCAGGCGAGCGAGATGATCTTGAACGTGGAACCTGGCGCGTAGAGTGCCTGCGTCGCGCGGTTGTACAGCTCGCTCGAGCTCGTGGAATTCGCTCCCGAGCTTGCGGCGTCGGCGATCACCTGGTCGATGTCGGCGGCGTCGTAGGTTGGGGCCGAGGCCATCGCGAGCACGGCGCCCGTCTTCGGGTCCATGACCACGCAGGCGCCCGAGTCGTTGGCCAGCGCGTCTTGCGCCGCCTGCTGAATCTGCGAGTTGATGGAGAGCGTGACGTCGTTGCCGGGGGTGCCCACGCCCGAAAGCGAGTTCACGACATCGGTGATTGACGCGAAGTTCTTCTCGCCCTTGAGCGTGTCGTTGTAGCTGGCCTCGATGCCGCTTGTTCCGTACTTCGACGAGGTGTAGCCCACCACGTGGCTCGCGAGGTCGCCCGCCGGGTAGACGCGCGAGTACGTGCCATCGTCGTTCTTGACGCTCTGCGCGAGGACGGTTCCGTCGTAGGTGGAGATGGTGCCGCGCTCGGTCTTCGACTCGCGCGCCATGGTGTGGTTGTTCGCCGCCATGTTCTGGTAGTCGCTCGCCTGCACGACCATGATCAGCGTGAGGTTTGCCACGAGCGCCGCGAACATGAGCGAGAACACGATCATGGTGTGCGTGAGGCGCTTGCCGAGCGAGACGCGCCCGAGCACGCTGTTCGCGCTGATGATGGTCGTGGTGTTCATAATCTCGGAAGACGAGCCCGTGCCCTCGTCGCCGCAGCGCAACAGGAACCCGACGATGATGAACGCGGCGAGCAGCGATGAGCCGCCTTGGCTGACGAAGGGGAGCGTGATGCCGGTGAGGGGGATGAGCCTGGTGACGCCGCCGACGATGATGAACGCCTGGAGCACGATGATCGAGGTGAGGCCTGCGCCGATAAGAGAGCTCACATCCGATTTCGCGCGTGCTGCGGTCACGAAGCCGCGAATCGCGAAGCACAGGTACAAAAGCAGCAGGCCTGCCGCGCCTAAAAGCCCCGCCTCCTCGCCGATGGCCGCGAAGATGAAGTCGCTTTCCACGACCGGGATGCGGGTGATGCCGTTGCCGCCGCCTGCCATGCCGCGCCCGATTCCCGTGCCGAACAGGTCGCCGTCGGCAAGCGAATAGATGGTCTGCACGAGCTGGTAGCCGGTGTTCTGCGCGTCGGCGAAGGGGTTAAGCCAGGTGGCGACACGCGTCTGCACGTGGTCGAAGGCGAAGTAGGCGCCCACGCCGCCGATGGCAACGAGGCCCAAGCCGATGACCAGGTAGAACTTCTTTCCCGTGGCAACGTAGAGCATGACCAGGAACACGAGGAAGAAGACGAGCGCGCTGCCGAGGTCCTTCTCGAACACGACGATGAGCATTGCCACGCCCCACATGAGGAGCAGCGGCAGGAGCGTGCGGATGTCTGGCAAGCGGAACGGGCCCACATGCCAGGTAAACACCGAGAGCATCTCGCGGTTCTGCGCAAGGTAGCCGGCCAGGAAGAGCACGATAATGATCTTCGCGATCTCGCCTGGTTGGAAGGAGAATCCGCCTACATGCAGCCAGATGCGGCTGCCGTAGATTTCCTGGCCGATGCCGGGGATCATCGGCGAGAGCAAAAGGATGACGCCGACGATGGCGAGCGTGTACTTGTAGTTGGCGAGCCGGTCGGGATTTCGCAGGAAGGCCATGACCGCAATCATGAGCACGACGCCCAAGAACAGCCAGACGACCTGGTTGATGGCCATGTTGGGGCTGTCGGAGAAGGGCGCTATGCGCGTGATGAAAGCGATGCCGATGCCCGAGAGCGCGAACGAGATCGGCAGGATGGCGGGGTCGGCTTCGGGGGCGAGTATGCGCGTGGCGATGTGCGCCACGACGAAGGCGCCGAAGATGCCGATCGGCACGCCGAGGGTCTGCATGTTGAGCGCTTGCCCCTCGTTGATTGCGA
The DNA here is from genome assembly GCA_030540225.1 of Coriobacteriia bacterium. Classification (GTDB taxonomy): domain Bacteria; phylum Actinomycetota; class Coriobacteriia; order Coriobacteriales; family Eggerthellaceae; genus Ellagibacter. Next base: position 30,547 of record JAUNWQ010000001.1, read on the forward strand.
GCATCGCGAACATCAAGATGACGAGCGGCGACGCGATGAGCAGCAAGATGAGCTCTATGTTGCGCCTCGTCATGCGGCATCACCGCTTCCCGATGTGCTGGGGGATGTGTCGTCGTTTTGCGTCCTCTCGCTGGAAGCGGCGCTTGCGGTGGCGGAAGCGCTTTGCCCCGAGGCTTTCGAGTCGTCGGATTGCGCCTCGTCGCGCGTGCGATCCCGCTCGTCCTCGGTCTGCTTTTTGTTCAAGACTTCCTGCTCGTATTCGGCGACGAGGCTTTCGGCAGCCTCGACGTTGTCGCAGGTGATGGAGTTCTCCGCCAAGCGATTGGCAAGGCCCGGCTGCAGGTCGTCCACGTCGATGTCGGTCGTCTTCTCGAGCGTTGAGAAGCTCATTCCCGCGAACTCGCCGGGAACCCCGCGGTAAATGGCGACCTTCCCCTGGTCAACGCCGAGGTATGCCGCGGTGCTGACCCAGTAGTTCAGCCCGTATGCCGCACCGCCCACGATTGCCGCGAGCAGGACGAGGACGAACGCAACGGTGATCTTCGTTTTGCGCGCCACTTTGCGGCGGCGCTTTTCAGCGAAGCCCTTCACGTCGACCACGATGACGGTCACGTTGTCGTGACCGCCGGCGGCGATTGCTTCGTTCACCAGCTGTGATGCGCAGCGCTGCGGATCGGAGACGCGATTTAGGATTGCCTCGATGTCCTGGTCGAGCACCATGCCCGAAAGTCCGTCTGAGCACAAAAGCAGGCGGTCGCCCGCGTCGACGTTGATCTCGTAGAGGTCGGCCACGGTGCGCGGGTCGCTGCCGAGCGCGCGCGTGATGACCGAGCGCTGCGGGTGGACGCGTGCTTCTTCGGGGGTGAGCTGCCCGGCCTCGATGAGGTCGGCCATAAGCGAGTGGTCGCGCGTGAGCTGCTGGATCTTCCCCTTGTGAAGCAGATATGCTCGCGAGTCGCCTACCTGCGCGATGACGAGGCGCTCTCCTTCGAGCATCGCTGCGGTGCAGGTGGTGCCCATGCCCTCGCGACCGCGCCCCTCGTGCGCCGCCTTCAGGATCGCGTGGTTCGCGGCCTGGACAGCGCGCCCGAGCTCGTTCGCGTCGGGGTGTTGCGGCGCCCGCTCGGAGATGACGTTGACGGCGATTTCGGATGCGACCTCGCCCGCGGCGTGGCCGCCCATGCCGTCTGCCACCACGAACAGCGGCGGCGCCACGACGAGCGAGTCTTCGTTGTGGTCGCGCACGCAGCCGACGTCGGTTCTGCTGCCGAACGTCGCCGAAGAAGCTCGACGCCCGCGCCCGCTCGGGCGGTGCCCCCTCGAGGGGCGTTCCCCGCGTGCTGCGCGATGCGGGTCGTGATTGAATGATTGTTCGTTCTGAACTGGCATTATGCGAACCTAACGCGGATGGCGACGTCGCCGATGTTCACGACGTCGTTGTTCTTCAGGGCTACGGGTCCGGCGATGAGCTTGCCGTTGACGGCGGTTCCGTTGGTGGAGCCGAGGTCTTCGATGAACAGGTTCTGCCCCATGGGATTAAAGCATGCATGACGTGCGGAAACGTACCCGGCTCCGATCACGATGTCGGCGCCAGGCGCGCGGCCGACCACAACCGGCCCGCGCACTGCGATGGAGACACCGCGAAGCTCCTTCGGGCCGCGCTCGATCGACAGGTTCCACGAGCGCTCCTTCTTGCGCTGTCCGCGGACGAGTCCCACGCCGGTTTTCATGATGGCGAACAGGAACAGGTACAGAAGCGCCACGAACAACAGGCGCGCGATGAGCAATACGGTGTCGATCACGATGTGCCTTTCGCGTTATCCGATCACGAATTGAAGGTTGGTGGTTCCCATGACGATGCGCTCGCCGCCCTGCAGCACCTGCGAGGTGATCTGGCGGCCGTTCACGAGCGTGCCGTTCGTGGATCCGAGGTCGGTGAGAACCCACACGCCCGGTTGCTCGAAGCGCAGCTCAGCGTGCGTGCGGCTTGCGTTGATATCGGGGATGACGATGTCGCAGTTGGACTCTCGGCCGATGAGCTGGCGCGCGGAGGAAAGCGGGAACGTCTTGCCGTGCGTCGTGTCGATGAGCGCGGCTCCGCCTTTCTGGGCGCGAGGCTGCTCGCGGCGCGCTGCTTCCTGCGGGAAGACCATGGTCTGGGGTGCTCCCTGCGCTGCGGCACCCGCGATTGCGGCGCCTGCGCCGGCGAAAGATTCCCCGCGGTTCATCGGGGGTTCCGCCCAGCCAGGTTCTTCCTGCGATTCAAAGGGCTGGTCGTCGTCGTAGTTGTCGTAATCGTCGTAGCCATCGTAGTCGTCGTAGTCGGAATAGCCCTCGTCTTCGGCGTAGTCGTCGTATGCGGGCTGATCGTAGCCGCCGGCGTACGGGGCGGCCTGCGGCTGAGGGGCATATCCGCCAGCGGGGGCGCCGTAGCGGTTGGCCGCCGGCGCGGCGCCGATGCCGTAGCGCGCCATTTCCTCGGCGCGGAGCTGCGCGATGAGGGGCGCGGCGACGGGCTCTGCCACCACGTCGAACTTGCCGTGGCGAAGGCCCTCGTCGACGATGAAGCGCACGAGCGGCTGTCCGTCCATGAGAAGTCCCTCTTCGGCTGCCTTCGCGGCAAGGTAGGTCTCGGTCTCGCCCGCGAGGGTGGGGTAGTAGCCGAACAGGCGCTCGTCATCGTCGGCGTTCACAAGCACGGTGTAAAGTGTCGGAGCGTATTGCTTTCCCGCGCCGACCATCTTGTTGCGGCGCATCTGCTTTTCCGCCTTCTTGGCAATCTGCACGGGCGACAGCGGCGAGTTCGCCATTTTGTCGGCTGCGCCCTCGAACGTGTCTTCCATCTTGCCTTCGAATTTGGACAGGAAGCCCATCTCATCTCCTTCGCGCGGTGTTTTCGAAGTCTCCATGTTGCCACAAAGCGGGCAAGAGGGCTCAAGCTTTACCGAATTGTCACTCAATCAGCGGATTCGCGTCGAGAAAGCGCGGAGGAGGGGGAAGGCGGCGGGAAGTGTGCGCGACGGCGGCGTGAAGGGCTCGCGAGCGTTGGCGCGACGGCGGCGTGGGAAGGGCGCGCAGGGGAAAGGAGCCTCGTGGTGCGCGCGACGGGGAACGGGAAGGCGGCGGGGAGGGCGGGCGTGCGGTTCTCGACGGGCGACTCGCTTCGGCGCCCTCGCTCTGCGCAAGCTGTGGCACGGGCGCGTGGTATCGATATAATTGGCGACAACAAGTTTCCCGAAAGGATTGCCCATGACCCGCGTCTACACGTATTCCCAGCCCATCGATGCCGACATCGTCGACGGGTTCTGCCTTTTGCAGAAGGGCTTCACCGACCAGTTCGTCTACTACGACAAGCAAAGCGCGAACCGCTACATGGGCTTGGGGCGCTGCATCGCGTTACCGCAGATGGAAGGTGTGGAATACGAAATCGAGGGGCCCATCGACCAGCCGCCCGTGTTCTTCTCGTTCAATCGCTTCGACGCGGAGAACCCTAAGGCGACCGACGAGCTCTTCGAAGCGTTCCCGCGCCTTAAGTTCATGCTGCCTGAAGTGGTGCTTGTGGAAAACGAGCGCGGGCGCATGCTGCAAGTGAACAGCCTCTCTCCCGTGTATCCGGGCCGCATCGCGCGTTTCGCGCGCCAGGCGGCAGGCGCCCCGCGTCGCGAGCGCGTGACGGTTCCGTTCACGTTGGAGCGCGATTCGCGCGAGCAGTGGCGGGCGGAAGTGGATGCTGCGCTTTCGGCTATTCGCTCGGGGCGCGTTGGCAAGGTGGTTCTCTCGCGCAGGCAGAGGCTTCGCGCCGAGCACCCGTTCTCTTCGAAGGACCTGCTGGTCAACTTGATAGACGGCGACGCGCGCGGCACGGTGCTGCTCTACCGTTACGCCGACGTGTTCTTCTGCGGCTGCACGCCCGAGCTGCTCGTTCGCAAGCGCGGCCAGCAGCTTGAGAGCATGTGCCTGGCGGGGACGTGCCCCGCTTCCGAGGACCCTGATCGCGCTCGCGAGCTGGCAAGCGAGCTTATGGCGGACGAGAAGAACCGCGCCGAGCACGAGCACGTCGTCCACTTCATGCGCGAGGTTCTGGGGCGCATCTGCCATGACGTGCGCATTCCGCGCGAGCCGCAGATCCTCTCGCTGCGCCACGTGCAGCACCTCCACACCCCGGTGAGCGCGAAGGTGCTCGAGGGCGTGAACCTGCCCGAGCTTGTGGGCGATTTGCACCCCACGCCTGCGGTGGCGGGCACGCCCGTCGGCGAGGCGAAGATGCTCATCCGCCAGATCGAGTCGTACAACCGCGGATTCTTCGCAGGTGCTTGCGGCTACATCGACGGTGCAGGTGACGGTGCATTTTCGGTCGGTCTTCGCACGGGCGTTTTCGATGGGGAAGGCGGCTGGGTGTATGCCGGGTGCGGTATCGTCGAGGGCAGCGTGGCCGACGACGAGTTCGACGAGATCGACATGAAGCTCAAGACCATCTTAAGCGCGTTCGGGGAATAGGTGCCGCGCGGCCTGCGTCCAGCGGGCATCACGGGATCGGCTGCATGCGCAGGCGAAGACCGAGTGCAGGCGGCCTTGTGACGAGGACGTGCCTGTGCGCGTCAATAATTACCTAAATAATAGAATAGCCTATTATCCGAATAATCAACGCAGCGCAATCTCGTTCTCCACCTGGGAATCTTCCTTGTTGCGAGTCTCGTAACCATCCCTATTTCGGGATATTCCCGTTTGTGTAATTCTGCATCTTCGTATATATTTCGGGAGTAGCATTATTCGAAGGGAACGATGTGCCGAAGCTCGAGGGAACAGATACGGGGAGAAGAATCTCCCTGCGCGAAGATTTCGTTATCATGGCTCTTGCCGTGATCTTGGTTGTCATCACGTCGGTCTCGCTTATGCTCGGCAAATTCCCCATCGAGCCCCATGAGGCCATTTGCATGCTGCTTGGCCAGGTATTTCCCATCGACCAGTTCTGGACGAACCAGCAGCAGACGCTGTTCTTCAATGTTCGTCTTCCGCGCATCCTGCTCGCGCTTATGGTGGGGTGCTGCCTTGCGGCCGCAGGTGCGGCGTTCCAGGGAACCTTCCAAAACCCGCTTGTGTCGCCCGATATCCTGGGCGCGTCCCAAGGCGCGGCGCTTGGAGCCGCTATCGCCATCCTTCTGGGGGCGAGCGCGTTTGCCACAAGCCTGTTCGCGTTCTGCTTCGCTATCGCGACGGTGTTTCTCGTGCTGCTCATATCGAGTCGGGCGAAGGGGAACCGCATCCTTGTTGTGGTGCTCGCGGGCGTTATGGTGAGCTCGCTGTTCCAGGCGGGCGTCTCGTTCACCAAGCTGATCGCAGACCCCACCGATCAGCTTCCCGCTATCACGTATTGGCTGATGGGAAGTTTGACGAGCGCCAAGATGTCCGACGTTACGCTGGTCGCTGCCCCGATGATCATCGGGTGCGTCGTGCTGTTCGCCATGCGCTGGCGCATCAACATCCTTACCATGGGCGACGACGAGGCTGCCACGATGGGCGTGAACGCCAAGCGGATGCGCGTCGTCGTTCTGCTTGCGGCCACTCTTGTCACCGCGTCGAGCGTGGCGGTGTCGGGCATGGTGGGCTGGGTCGGCCTGGTCATCCCGCATTTGTGCCGCATGCTCGTGGGCTGCGACTATCGCAAACTTTTGCCGGCGAGCATGCTTATGGGCGCGAGCTTCCTTTTGCTTGTGGACGACATCGCGCGCCTTGTGGCCACGTCCGAGATTCCCATCGGCATCCTGACCGCGTTCGTCGGCGCGCCGTTCTTCCTCTATCTCATCACGAGGGAGCGTAAGATTTGAGTATAGATATCGAACATGTGAGCTTCTCCTACGGGAAACATCAGGTGCTGCGCGACGTGAATGCGAGCATTCCGGACGGTGTGCTCGTGAACGTGCTCGGGCCCAACGGCGTGGGCAAGTCGACGTTGTTCCGCTGCATTCTGTGCCTGAACAGCGATTATGAGGGAGTCATTCGCGTAAACGGCAAGGATTTGCGCGATCTTTCGGTGCGCGAGCGCGCGCGGGAAATTTCCTATATCCCCCAAACCCACGCCCCTGTATACAACTACAAGGTGCGCGACGTCGTGCTCATGAGCACGGGCGCCGACGTGGGAATCTTCGGGACGCCTGGCCGCGAGCAGGTCGAGCGGGCGGAACAAGCGCTCGAGCGCATCGGCATCGGGCATTTGGCGGACCGTATGTACACCCACATTTCCGGCGGAGAGCAGCAGCTCGTCCTGATCGCCCGCGCGCTTGCCCAGAACGCGAAGACAATCGTGATGGACGAGCCCACGAGCGCGCTCGATTACGGCAACACCGTGCGCGTGCTGTCGTGCGTGAAGCAGCTTGCGCGCGAGGGACTTTCCATCGTGCAGTCAACTCATCAGCCTGACCAGGCGTTTCTTTTTGCTGATAAGACGCTCGTGGTGTACGACGGCACCGTCGAGGCGTACGGCGACCCAAAGGATGTGATCACCGCCGAGCTGGTGGGGCGCATCTACGGTGTGGAGGTCGAGGTCAACTCACTCTATGGCGACAAGGTGCGCGTATGCGTGCCTACAAGCGAAATCAGGGAAGAATAGGATGCAAGGAGGAAGAATGGAGATGACGAAGAAGCGCGGCATCGGGTTCGCAATCGCGGCGACTGCGATGGCACTCGCGCTCGCTTTCTCGCTTGTCGGATGCTCCGGCGGGCAGAAGGAGTCAAGCGACCAGAAAAGCGATGCGCAGGCCGAAGCGTCGGCAACGCGCACCTTCACGGACTCGCTCGGACGGGAAGTGGAGCTTCCCGCGCAGATCGATCGCGTGGTGGCTTCCGGCCCGCTCGCACAGAACGTGCTATTGACGATCGCTCCCGAGAAGATGGTCGGCCTTGCAACTAAAATCGCGGACGATCAGGCAAAATACCTGGGTAGCGAATATGCGTCGCTCGACGTTTTCGGCCAGATTTACGGTGGCAAGGGCGACTTCAACAAGGAAGCCGTCGCTGCAGCCGACCCGCAGGTCGTGATCGACGTGGGCGAGGCGAAAGACGGAATGAAGGACGACCTCGATGCGCTGCAGGAGCAGATCGGCATTCCCGTTGTCCACATCGCGGCGTCGCTCGATTCCTACGACAAGGCTTACACGATGCTCGGCGAGCTTCTGGGCACCACCGATCGCGCGAAGGAGCTTGCGGACTACTGCAAGAAGGCCTACGACGAGACCACTTCGGTGATGGCGGGCATTCCCGAATCCGAGCGCGCGAACGTGCTTTATTGCGTGGGCGACTCCGGCCTCAACATCATCGCGAAGGGCGCTTATCAGGGAGGCGTCGTCGACATGTGCGCCAACAACATCGGCGTCGTCGAGAAGGCGACCGGCTCGGGCACGGGCAACGAGGTCAGCTTCGAGCAGATCGCCAACTGGAACCCCGGTGTCATCCTGTTCGCCACGAACGGTAAGGATGTGGGCGATTTCTACGAGGCCGCCGGTACTGATCCGACCTGGGCTTCCCTCGAGGCTATCCAGAGCGGCTCGTATTATCAGGTACCGAAGACGCCCTACAACTGGCTGTCGAGCCCGCCGTCGGTGAACCAGGTGCTCGGCATGCAGTGGCTGCCCCGCGTGCTTTACCTGGGCAAGTTCTCCACGAGCGTGACCGACGTGGCGAAGGATTACTACAAGACGTTCTACGGTTACGACCTTACCGATGCGGACATCGCTGAGCTTATGGCTCATGCCGTTCCGTCGAAGTAGGTTGCGAGCTGCTCCTTGCGAGTGGTGATGTTCGGGCCCGAGCGCTTTGCCGCCTCGGGTCCGTATTATGTTGTGGGATAGTTTGGAACGCGAATTGCTCGCTTGGCCTGCGCGCCAGATACGCCCCGCATTTGGCGGGGTCGCGAGGCGAACGTGGCGGGTACGATTTTGCGTTTAGCAATCCGCCCCGAACGCGCGGCGGATCGCCTCTTCCGCATCTTGCGTGGGGCTTATGAGCGCGAGGTCGCCCCATACGGGCGCGAACCGTTCGCGCGCCAGGTCGACCAGCACGTCGCGCACCACGATGAGCGCGTGGGGGAAGGCAGGGGCAGGTCCCTCATCGAGCAGGGCGAGCGCGCTTGTGAGCCCCTGATTCCGCATGAGCTCGAGACGCCCGAGCTCGTCGACGACGAGCAGGCTTTGGCGTCCGTTGTGATGGGTGCTGGCGGCGATGAGGTCGAAATGGGCATTCACCTGCACTATCGCATCGTCGGAGATTTCCCATCCCAGCTGCATCTGCGCGCTTTGGCTGTTCGGGTCGAACGTTCCCTCGGCCTGCGCCAAATCGCGCCTGCGGGCGAAGGGAATGCGTTCGCCTTGCGGTAGGAGCAGGTTGTCGATGCCGAGCTTCTCGAACCCGTTGGCGTCGCCGTGTTCTGAGGGCGTCCAGACGCCGGGCGCTACGACGCCCGCGCAGGGGATGCCGTCGGCGGCGAGCTTTCGACACGTGCTCTCGAGCCAGCGCGTCTTGCCTATCTGGATATCACCTGTCAGTATGAAAAGCACGCCGGCCTCCTCGCGTTCCCTTTTGCGTTGTCGTTGGCGAAAGTATACTTCTTCAAGGTCAATTATCGGCATGCCCCGCGAAAATATGCGGTCGCGGGGCTGTTTCGCGCGGGCGTTTTCAGGCTCGGGCAAAGGAAGGTAATGCGAGATGGCAGAGACATCTTCGGTACAGCAGGCTACGGCACTCGTCGTTTCGGCGTTTTTCGACGAGATTGCACGCTGGGGCGTTCGCGAGGTGGTGGTGAGCCCGGGTTCGCGCTCGACGGCGCTCGCCATGTGCGCGTACGAGCTCGGCAGGCGCGAGCCCGAGCGCATGACTGTTTATGTGGACATCGACGAGCGCAGCGCCTCGTTCTTCGCACTGGGGCTGGCGAAGGCGTCGGGTCGCCCCGTGGCGCTTGTGTGCACCTCGGGCACGGCGCTCGCGAACTACTACCCCGCGGTGCTCGAGGCTGAGACCTCGCGCGTGCCGCTGATCGTGCTTTCGGGGGACAGGCCGCCTCACCTGCAGGGACTTGGCGCGCCGCAAACGTGCGACCAGATGAAGGCCTACAGCGACCACGTGCGCCGCTTCATCCAGATGCCTCTTGCGGAGGACTCGCCCCGCGCGGTCGCCTTCGCGCGCCAGGCTGCTCGCGAGCTTGTTCTGGGCGCGTTTCCCGGGGGGTATCTTCCCCTCGAAGGCGATGCCGTCGCCTCGCGCGCGTGTTCGCGTATGGCGGGCCCCGTGCACGCGAACTTCCCCTTCGACGAGCCGCTGAAACCCGACTATTCCACGCCCGGGGTCTTTTCGGTGGGACGCAGTGCGCTCGATGGCGCGGGCGGCTTGGCGGGGGCGGCGGGCATTGCCGGGCCAGAGGTCGCTGCGGTAAGTCGCCTTTCGGCAGCGGTGTGCGACCAGGTGAAGGCCCTTATTTGCGGGCGTCGCGCGCTGGTGCTTGCGGGCGAGGGCACTTGCGAGAGCTTGGAAGAGGCGCGCGAGATGGCGGCGTGGGCGAAGGCATACGGCTTGCCGCTTCTAGCTGACCCGCTTTCGGGACTGCGATCGCTTGGCAACGAGGCGGTCATTGACAACTATGACAACGTCTTCGGGCGTGACGATTTCCCCGCCCCGGAAGTGGTCATCCGCTTCGGGCGTTACCCCGTGTCGAAGCGCTGCGTGCAGAAGATTGCCGCGGCGCGTCCCATTGAGATTGTCGTAGACGCAGGTGAGACGCGCGATTTCAATGCGATGACCGACCTGTTCGTCGCTTGCACGCCAATTGATTTCGCGCGATCCTTGCTGACGTGCGATTGCGATGCGCAGGCGAGCGCGGGCTTCCTTTCCTCGTGGCGCGAGGCGAACGCGGCCGAACGGGCGCGCATCCTTTCGGTGGAGGAAGATTCGCGGGAGAGGGCGACGGGCAAAGCTGCCAACGGGGCCGAGGTTGCAGTAGACGCTAAGCCCGAGTCCGCCGCTGTTGCCCCTCGTCCTGAAGGCGCGTACGTGCGGGAGATTCTGAAGGCGACACCTGCGGGGTCGTGCTTGTTCTCTGCGAACTCGATGGCGATTCGCGCGATCGACACCTTCTATGTGAAAGGCGACAAGCCGCTTGCCGTGCTGTGCAACCGAGGGCTCAACGGCATCGACGGCACGGTGTCGACCGCCCTTGGCGTCGCGCAGCATTTCGAGCAGACGACGTTTCTCACCGGGGATTTCACGCTGCAGCATGACCTGGGCGGACTTGCGCTCCAGCGCGAAATCGCCCAGGTTGCTGCCGAGCGCGGCAAGCCCGCTCCGAGTATCGTCGTGGTGCTGTTGAACAACAACGGCGGCGGCATCTTCGAGATGCTCCCGCAGGCGTCGGATGAGCCGTACTTCGCGCGCCTGTTCTCGGCGCCGCAGGACGTCGATTTCTCCCACGCGGCGGCGGCTTTCAACGTGCCTTATCGCAAGGTGGGCACTCCGAGCGAGTTTTCGCAGGTCTACGGGGAGATGCTCGGGACGCCGGGCATAAGCCTCATCGAAGTGAAGCTGCCTCTTTCGGGCCTTAAGGCTCGCTATCGAGCGTACCAATAGGGTTGCGATCTGGGAAGGGCTCGCTCGCAACTGCGCTTCGCTCCAATCGGCTGGCGGCCCAGGCGAGGCTCTTCGGCAACGCCCAGTCGCTCAAACAGTCCTCGCAACGCTTAAGGAACTCGCTTTGTGGGCGCCGCCGAAGAGCCCCTCCCGCGGCTCGGCATGCCGCCTGCAAAGCGAATTCCACGGTGTCGCGGCACGAGGTCGTCTTTCATGGCTGAGAGCTTCTGGGGTGTCCCCCCCCTCCCGAGACTCGCCGCGCCTTCCGTTATTCGTTTTCCCAAGCGGCGCGCAGGGCTGCGATCTCCTCGCCCCACCCCGAGAGCTTGTCGTTCGGCGTTTCCAGGTAGAAGGGCAGATCGCGCAGTGCGGGGTGCTTCGTGACTGCCGAAAGCGCCTCGAAGCCGATGTGGCCCTCCCCGATGCGGGCATGGCGGTCCTTGTGCGCGCCGCAGGGATTCAGGCTGTCGTTCAGATGGATGGCTTTCAGCCGGTCGAGGCCGATGACCTGGTCGAACTCGCGCACCACGCCGTCGAGGTCTCCCGCTATGTCATAGCCCGCGTCCCAAATATGGCACGTGTCCAGACACACGCCCACGTGGTCGGACAGCTTCACGCCGTCGATGATGCGCGCGATTTCCTCGAACGTGCGCCCGACTTCGCTTCCCTTTCCTGCCATCGTCTCAAGCAAAAGCGTGGTCGTCTGGTCGGCGTGCAGCACCTCGTTGAGCGCGTCTATGATCATTTCGATGCCGGCGTCGGCGCCTTGCCCTGTGTGGCTTCCCGGGTGCATGTTGTAAAGCTGACCAGGTGTTTCTTCCATGCGCACGAGGTCATCCGCCAGCGTCGCGCGCGCAAACTCGCGCGTTTCGGGGTTCTTCGAACATGGGTTGAGCGTATAGGGCGCGTGCGCCAGGATGCGCGTGATGCCGTGCGTCGCGGCGAACTCGTGGAACGCTGCCATGTCGGCGGGGTCGATTGCCTTCGCCTTGCCCCCGCGCGGGTTGCGCGTGAAGAACTGGAACGTGTTCGCGTCAATCGAGACGGCGTCTTTCGCCATCGCCAAAAAGCCCTTCGCGACCGATAAATGACATCCGATGGTAAGCATATGCGTCCTTTCTACTGCTTCGCGACATTTTAGCTTGATGTGCGCAGGTTTTGCGGCAGCTTGCCCGTTCGCTGCCGATACGCGAGCGAGTATCTCTTTATAGTGCCAGGTCAGAGGGGTGTGGTTTTTCCGTCTCTTTCGCTTTCGGTCGCCCTCTCTCAAAACCTGCGCACATCGAGCTAAAATATTTCAGAGACGCGGTGCATTCGATCGAATGCACCGCATCGGGGCAAAAGAGGGACGGCGAAGGTGGCAAGCGAGGTTCTGAAGAAGGGCGGCGAAGTGACGAGCGAGGTTTGGGGGGAGACGCGCGGCTTCGATTTCGAGGGCATGCGCTTTGGCATGAAGGCGTGGCGTGCTTCGGCGTCGAGCGCGAGGGAAGGTGGCGCCCTATCGGCCCCGATCGTGCTCGTTCACGGCTTCGCGCAGCAGGCTTCCACCTGGGATAAAGTTGCCTTGTCGCTTTCTCGCGCGAGCGTGGAGTGTTTTGCTTTCGAGCTTGCGGGGCATGGGGCGGGCGCCTGCTTCGCTGGCGGCGACCCCGCGGAGCGCCCTGACTTCTTCGACCTGTGCTTCCAGGCGCGAGCGCTCCTTGCTTTTTGTAGGGTCGTTGCGCGCGACGCAGGTGTGGCGCCCGTTTTGGTTGGGTACTCCATGGGCGGGCGCGTGGCGATTCAGGCGGCGTGCCTTGCTACGGACGACCTGCGGGATGGCGGCGAGCTCAACCGCATTTCGCTCAGAAGCTCCGTAGCCTTCGCTCCATGCGATCGAGCTCGCCGCCTTGACGTGGCTGGCGCTTGCCAGCGGGATGTGATAGCGAATGCGGCGCGGATGTCCGCTGCTGTTCCCTTCTCCGCGCTCGTTCTTGAAAGCGCAGGACTCGGCCCCGCTGACACCGCCTCGCGAGGGGCGCTGCGCGAGCGCGACTTCGCGTGGGCCGCGCGCGTGCGGGGCGAAGGAGTGTCCGCTTTCATGGACTGGTGGGCGGGCCTGCCCTTGTTCGAAAGCCAGCGCAATCTTCCAGTTGACCAGCGGGAACGACTTCGGGCGGGCCGCCTTGCCAACGACGCGGAATCGCTCGCGCTCTCTTTTGAGCAGGCGGGTGCCCACCAGATGCCTTTGCGGTGCGAGTCGATTCGCGCGCTTTGCGAGCTTTCTCGGCGCGGTGTCCCAGTTAGCTATTTGGCGGGGAGGCTTGATGCGAAGTACTGCAAGGTCCTTGCCGACCTTCGCGCGGATTCCCACGACGCGGTCTCGTGCCGGGCTGTTCCCTGTGCAGGCCACAACATTCACCTCGAGCAGCCCGAAGCGTTCGGCGCGATTCTGGAAGAAGTGGTCGAATCGTGCACTCCCAAACCCGCGGCCCCATGACATACCTCATCGCGGTATGATATAGAAACTTGCGAAACGGGAATCATTCGAAGCGAAAACACAGAACCAAACATTGTCAATCGCCGGCATGGCGTCGTTTTCTCCTGAGTGCGAAATCGGCGTCGTGAAGCCGATGTCTCCGTTGCGGGGCGCGCCAACCGTTTCGCGTCCTGCAACGAATCAACGATATGCCACGAAAGGACAGCTATGGATGACGTAGCTTGGAAATCTGCCAAGCAATATCGGGAAATCAAGTACGAAACCGCTGATGGGATTGCGAAAATCACCATCAATCGCCCCGAACGGCGCAACGCGTTCACCCCGCTCACCGTGACCGAGATGTACGACGCGTTCTCCGTGGCGCGCGATGACGCGTCAATCGGCGTCATCATCCTGACCGGTGCGAACCACGGCGGCCGCCACGAGGACGAGGCGTTTTGTTCGGGCGGCGACCAGAAGATCCGTGGCAACGGCGGCTACGTGGGCGAGGACAACATCCCTCGCTTGAACGTGCTCGACCTGCAGCATCTGATCCGCGTGGTGCCCAAGCCGGTCATTGCCATGGTGAACGGCTACGCCATCGGCGGTGGCCACGTGCTTCATCTTCTGTGCGACCTTTCCATCGCGGCCGAAACCGCCAAGTTTGGCCAGACAGGTCCCAAGGTCGGCAGCTTCGATGCTGGCTACGGCGCGGGGTACTTGGCAAATGTCGTGGGGCAGAAGAAGGCGCGCGAGATCTGGTATCTCTGCCGCCAGTACTCCGCTGCCGAGGCTCTCGAGATGGGGCTGGTCAACAAGGTCGTTCCCTTCGAGGAACTCGAGGCTGAATGCGTGTCGTGGGCGCGCGAGATGCTGCAGTTCTCGCCGACGGCGCTGCGCTTCATGAAGGCGAGTTTTAACGCGGCAACCGATGGGCTTGCGGGCATCCAGCAGCTCGCCGGAGACGCCACGCTTTTGTACTACACCACCGACGAGGCGAAGGAAGGCCGCGACGCGTTCAAGGAGAAGCGGGCCCCCGACTTCACTCAGTACCCTAAGTTTCCCTAAAGCCCAGCGGCCTCGCGTGCAGCGCGCAAGGCCGCTTCTCATTTCCTTTGTCCGCCCAAGTCGCTGATGCGGCGTCCGAAGAGAACAGTGGTCCGAACTCGCGATGATCAATGCGTTCGAAAGCTTGGTGAGAACAGATCCCGACGGGGTCTTCTTCACGTTCGTCGCGCGCGACGGCTCGGAGCATTCGTGCACCTATCGCCAGGCCAGGCTCACGGCGGCGGCAATCGCCCGTCGTCTGCGGAGCAAGGGGGTCGGGCGCGGCGACTGCGTCTCGGTCGACCTTCCGAACTGTCCGGAGTTCATCTTTCTCGCCCTGGCCGCGGGGTACGGGGCGTTCTCGCTTGTCGTGCTGAACAACCGCCTCACGTCGGCGGAGAAGCTCTCGCGCCTGTTCGACTTGGAAAGCTCGGGAATCCGCGTGGCATGTCGCATTGACGAAGCGCGGGCGGAGTCTCTCATGGGCCACGTGGCCGACGACCTTGCGGGGGCGTCGCGGCTCCAAAGCGGCAAGCGCGTCATCATGAGCGCCGAGCGCGATGCGGTCTTTGAGGCCACCCATTTTGCGGAAAGAGAATCGCACCTGTTCAACGACAAGGAACGAGCGCTCGTCCTCTTCACGTCGGGTACGACGGGCAAGCCGAAGGCGGTGCCGTCGACTTGGCGCATGCTCACGGCTGCTGCCGAATCGTCCAACGCCGTGCTCTCGGTGCGGGGCCGTGGCATGTGGCAGGTGGCGCTTCCCCTGTACCATATTGGGGGCTTCGAGCAGGTCGTGCGCAGCATCACGAACCGCACGCCATTTCGCCTCTACGCGCGCTTCGACGCGGCGCGAATCCTGAAGGACGCCGCGCGCGTCGGCTTCACCCATATCTCCGTGGTCGACAAGATGCTGCAGGACATGCTTGCCGTCGAGGGGGGCGGCCCCGCGCTGGCCGCGTATCGCTGCATCCTGCTTGGCGGGGGCGCGCTCAATCCCGCTACCATCGCTCGCGCGCACGAGGCGGGGCTTCGCCTGTATGCGAGTTACGGGATGACCGAAACGTGCAGTCAGGTTGCAAACAGCCTGATAGATGAGTCGTTTACGGGCGGTATGAAGCTTCTGCCCGGCTACCAGGCGCGCATCGTCGAGCCCGATGGGCGCGGTTTCGGCCGCCTGGCGGTGCGTGGGCCGGGCGTGTTGTCGAACTACTTGAACGCGCGCGCTGCCTTCACCGCTGATGGCTTTTTCCTTACTGGCGATGTGGCGGCGCTCCACGAGGGCAAGATCTACGTGAAGGAGCGCACCACCGACATGTTCGTCTCGGGCGGGGAAAACGTCTATCCCGCAGAGATTGCCGACAAGCTCATGGCGATTCCCGGCGTGGCGGACGCCTACGTGTTCGGCGCCCCCGACCCCGTGTGGGGACGGCGCCCCGTGGCGTTCATCGAGCGTACGAGCAAGACGTCCGAACGCGGCAGTCGCGATCAGGCTTTCGACAAGCTTTCCCCAGTGAAGACGGCGCGCTTTGGTCGCGAGGTGATAAAACCGCAGGTAAGAAGGCATGCCCCGAAGCCGCTCGCCCCCTCTCGGCCGAGCGATCGCGCGTTTGTCGCCTCTGTCCACGGCCAGCTCGAAGGCGTGCTCTCGAAGCTTTATCATCCCAAGCAGATTTTCGTCATGGAAAGCCTGCCGCGTCAGGGCATCGGCAAGATTGACCGCGCTGCCATCGAGCGAATCTACTCGGAATGCCTCGATGTGCGCCGCGTGATCCTGCATCGCGTGCGCATCCCCTTCAAGAAGCCGTTTGTGACGGCGAAAGCGACGCTGGAATTCCGCGAGTCGGTGATCGTTGAGGTCGTCGACGCAAAAGGGCGCGTTGGCCTGGGAGAATGCGTTGCATTTTCCTCTGACTGGTATCTTCCGGAAACAATCGAGCAGGATATTGAGGTGCTGCGCGGCACGCTCGCACCGAAGGTGATCGGCGAGGTTTTTCTCCATCCAAGGGAGGTTTCCGCCGCATTCGCCTCCATCCCGGGGATGGAGCGCTTCCCGCTTGCTTGCGGCGCGATCGAACCTGCGCTGTGGGACCTTTACGGCAAGATTGTGGGGAAGCCCCTCGGGCGCTTGCTTGCCGAGGAGTACGACGTGATCGAGCGCGCGGCGCATCGCGAGCGGGTGCACGGGAAGACGAGGACGCCGTTTGGGAATGCGCGCGAGGCCGTTGTTTCGGCGGGTGCCGTGGTCGGCATGGGCAGCGTGGAGGAAACGCTCGCCTCGGTCTCGCGATGCGTGGAGGCAGGTTATTGCCGCGTGAAGCTCAAGGTTGCTCCTGGTAGCTTGGGCGTTGTCCGCATGATTCGCCAAAAGTACCCGCATTTGTTCATCACGCTCGATGCGAACCAGAGCTTTACGGACCGCTCGATCGCCGAGCTCCGCGCGCTCGATCCGCTCAACGTCGCGTGGGTCGAGGAGCCCATCGATTTGACGCCGTGCGGTGGGTCGACCGCCCGGGCTTTCGCGCGGCTGGCAGCATTGCAGAGGACCATCGCCACGCCCATCTGTTTGGATGAGTCGTTCGTGAATGAGCGCGAGGCCTACCAGGCGCTTTCATATCCTGAGCTGCGGTGTTTTGCGGTGAAAGTCGCGAAATTCGGGGGTGTGGAGGCTGCCCTCAAGTTCATCTTTGCGGCGCGTTCACGCGGGCGCGAGGTGTGGATGGGCGGCATGTACGATACGGGAATCTCGAAGCGCATGCACGCGGCGTTCCAAACGCTCGACGAAGTGGTGATGCCGGGCGATATCGGGTCGACCTCGCGTTATTTCGACGTTGATGTGACCATGCCCCCCTATACCGCCGAGCGCGGGAAAGTGACGCTGAACCGGGCAGGGTACGAGTTCGGCCTGGGGTGCGGCCTGTGCCCCGAGGCGATTTCGAGTGTGCAGACCGACCGCATCGTGATTGAGTGACGCTGGCGGGGTGTGGCCGATCTGTGGGCAACCTGTTGGTGGCCAGGCTGGCGATCTATCGCGCCAGCCGCGCGCCGATGGCCCGTCATGCAACTCCCTTGCAGCTCGTCTGTGCCCCAGGCGCTCGCTCACCGCTTCATCTGGCTATCTAGGTGAACAAAATGGCAACAAACGCGTTCTCGAATGCGGAATATGCCATACTTCAAGGTTAAAAACGTCGCTTGAAAATAAAACGCGCCCTGAGGAGGCCCGCATACCCGATGTCCATAGCTGTCAGCCTGATTCTTGTCGTCTTCTTCCTTTTGATGAACGCGTTTTTCGTTATCGCGGAATTCGCCATGGTGCGCGTGCGCAAGTCGCAGATCGAACTTGCCTACGATGAGGGCAAGCGCGGCGCGAAGAACGCGAAGACCATCACCGAGAACGTCAACGCGTACCTGTCTGCCTGCCAGCTTGGAATTACGCTTGCTTCGCTTGCTCTCGGCTGGTTGGGCGAGCCCGCGATCTCGGCGCTCATTCGCCCGCTGTTCGTTCTGTTCGGCCTGCCCGATGCCGTTATCTCGGTAATTTCGGTCGCAATCGGATATTTCCTCATGACGACGTTGCACGTGGTCGTGGGCGAGCTTATCCCCAAATCGTTCGCCATCTTCGCGACGGAGCGCTACGCGCTTATGACGGCGACCCCGCTTCTGTGGTTCTACCGCATCACCTACCCGATTATGCTGCTGTTCAACGGCATTACCAACGGCGTTGTGCGCCTGACCGGGCACGATCCTGCCAACGAGCACGATGTGTATACGGGCGAGGAAATCAAGTTGCTCATCGACGAGTCCACGGAAAGCGGGCTTATCGAGCCTGAGCAAAACGAGTACGTCGACAACATCTTCGATTTGGGCGACAAGGACGCCGAGGCAATCATGACGCCGCGCATCGAGCTGACCTGCCTCGACATGGAGGACTCGCTTCAAGAGAACCGAGAGCTTGCCGAACGCTACAAGTACACGCGCTACCCGGTGTGTCAGGGGAGCAAAGACCACCTGGTCGGGTTCGTTCACGTGAAGGACCTGTTCATGATGGACGCCGACGCTTCGATGGAGGATCTGCCCATCCGCGAGTTGTACGCAGTACCCGAAAGCATCCCCATCGCGAAGCTCTTGCAGCTGCTGCAGCGCCGCCATACCAAGATCGCCGTGGTCGTGGACGAGCATGGCGGCACGGCGGGCATCGTCACGATGAGCGACATTATGGAGCAGATCGTGGGACGCGTCGATGACGAGTACAGCCACGGCTTGGCCGACGAGATCGTGAAGAAAGGCGACGGCCGCTACTTGATCGACGGCTCGCTTTCCATCGATGACCTGGAGGATCTGCTTGGCTTCCTTCCTGAGGAAGCGAACGAATGCGAAACGGCGGCAGGCATTTTGCTCGCTGCGTTCGACCGCATCCCCGAGGAGGGGGACACGGTGACGTTTACGGGGCGCGACGCGAAGGCGACGTTCACGGTGGTCGACATGGACCGTCACCGCGTCGATAAGATTCTCGTGCGCGTGGAGCAGATTCCCCGCGAGGACGCTGAGGAATAGCCTGCGCGTTGGCGGCGGTGGGAGTACTCCCGCCGCCGCTTTTTTGTGGCAGCGAGAACGTGATAGCCTGGCCCCTAAAGGTTTCTAGCGAATGTCCATCCCGATGAATCGCTCGGCGTTATGCCAGGTCATCTTCTCGAAATCAGCTTTGGAGAAGTCGAGCGACTCGAACATCTCGAACTCTTCTGAGGGGTTCCACATGGGGAAATCCGACCCGAACAGGATGCGGTCGGCACCGTAAATCTCGCAGAGCTCGCGCGTGCGGCGGCGTCCCAGAAACGCTTGCGAGCTTGACATATCCAGAAAGCAATTCTCGTTTTCCAGATACTCGACAGCCAGGTCGAACACCGACCAGCCGCCGAAGTGCGCCGCGTCAACGACGAGGTTCGGGAACTCGTGCAGGATGCGCTTCATTCGGCGCGGGTGCGAGAAATCGGTTCGGTAGTCGCCGCAGTGCATGACGAGCGGCATGCGGCCCTCGATCAGCTCGTAGATGCGCATGAGTCGATCGTCGTCCATGTTCACCTTCTGCGTGTCGGGATGGAGCTTCATCCCTCGAAGTCCCAGGCCAATCGCGCGTTCGATTTCGGCCTCCGGATTGGGATAGTCCTGGTGCATCGCCATGAAGCCGACGAAGCTGGGGTGCTTTTTGCATTCTGCCGCGATGAAGTCGTTGATGGACTCGACGTTGGAAGGCTTCGTCGCCACCGAATAGATGATGTGATGCGTGATGGGCGAGCCCTCCACAGCGGCGAGCATTGCGGGGATGGACCCCTCCTTGAACATGGGGTACTGGTAGAAGTCGCCCACGCTTTCAGCGGCGCGGAGCGCGATTTTCTCAGGATATACGTGAACGTGGGCATCGACGACGGTCATGGGATGGAATCTTCTTTCTAGCTTCTTCTCTGGGTGCTTGCTTGATTGTCCAACTTCTGGGTGCTTCTGTCTTCGGTTGTTTTTGCGGAAGCAAGGCGTTCGGCGGCTTCGTGGGCCCGTGCGGCAGCGGCAGCGGCCCGAGCGGAAGCGGCAGCGGCTTTGGCAGATGCCGCGACCTGGGCTTTCCCTGCGGCTTCGTGCGCTCGCGCGGCTGCCTCGTGGGCGCGGGCTGCAGTGTCTGCCGCCTTTGCCGCCGCAGCGTCGCTAGCGGCTTCGGCGGCGGCACCCGCGGCGCTGCGAGCGGAGGAGGCGGTCTTGGCTGCGAACTTGCCGGCGTCGATCGCGTGGGCGGCCACGTCGGCGGCTGCGTAAGCGGCGCTGTCCGCGGCGCTCGCCACGGCAAGGGCCGCGTCCGAGACAGCAGAACTTGCCGCCTGCGTGGCGCGAGCAGACGCTCCCTCAGCTTCTACCTGGGAATTTTCTGTTCCCTTTGCGCTTAAGATGAGCATCTGCAAGCGGTTCTCGATGTTCGCGAAGCTGACGTCGGGGTCGTAATCGAGTGGCAAGATGTTCGCCTGGGGGTAGAGCTCCTTCAGGCGTTTGGCGATGCCGCGCCCGACGACGTGATTCGGTAAGCACCCGAACGGTTGCAGGATCAAAAACGACGTGCAGCCGTGGGCGGCGTGGTGCAAGATCTCGCCGGGGATGAGCACGCCTTCGCCCGCATCGAACGTGTGGTGGATGATGGGGTCGCTCGCGCGTACCAGGTCGGGCATGCGGCAGGGCGGCTCGTAGAGCGGGTGCGCGCACGCGATGCTGTCGCACACGTTGTGGGCCACGTCGAACACATTGTCCGCGACCGCGTGCCATGCCTTCTCCTTGAGGGGGCGCGTGACGCGGTATTCTTTCTCCTGTGCGTGCTGGTAGAAGTACGTCTTCCTGATGACGTCGGTCATGCGCGCCTCGATGACCTCGAGCCCGTTGTGCTCCAGGTACAGCTCGACGTCGTGGTTGGCGCCGGGGTGGAAGTTCAGCAGGTACTCGCCGACAATGAGCACCTGCGGCTTGCGGTGCGTACGGTCGTAAGGGACCTTCTTCATCACGTCGATGGCCTGGGAAAATCCACGTTTAAGGGAGCGAAGCGACCTGCCGCGCAAACCTTCCATCAGCAAGTCGAGCGCCTCGTCGAAGGCGCGGTCGGCAGCTCCCGGCACGGTCTCGTAGGGGCGCATCTTGCGCAGCAGCTCCTCGAGCGCGTCGATCATCGGCAGCGTGAAGGCGACTTTTAAAGCCGAGCTCACGTTCATCTTGAACCCAGGGTGCACGTTGTGGAAGTCGACGTCGTCGTTCGTGATGATAGGGACCTGCGGATAACCGGCGTCGTCGAGCGCCTTGCGTAGGAGCGCCTCGTAGTGCGTGAGGCGGCAGTCGCCAATGTACTTGCCGGTGCCGACAGCGACCTTGTCGGGGTCGTACTTCCCACTGCGAAGCGCGGCGAGCGCCTCGCCGATAACGATTTGCGCGGGGAAGCAGATGTCGTTGTGCACGTATTGTTTGCCCAGGCGGATGGCCTCTTCGCGCCCGATTTCAAGCGGGACGGTTCGCAGCCCTTGGCTCTCGAAGGCGACTGACATCAGGCGGCAGAACGCATGCGAGGTGTTCGGGATGAGCACCACCTTGTCCTGACGGTCGGCTTTCGTGAACTTCTGCGGATAGGGGTCGGGAAGCTCGCGGGAGTGCTTTCTCGTTCGCGGAGCGGGGGCCGAGGCTGCTTGCGCGGTTGTGGGCGTGTTCGCGGAGGCCTCGGGGGTCGCGGCGCTCGCGATGGTCGCGGGCGCCGCGGCAGCTTCCCGATCGCTCGTCTTCTCGTTCCCGGTCTTTTTCCTGCGTAGACGGATGGTCTCGATGAACGAACGCGCGCGGATGCGCAGCGGCCCTTGGATGTCGCTCTCGTCGACCTTTAGGATGAGGGGGGCTTTGGGCCCGGCGAGGTGCATGAGGCGGATGATCTCGTCGGAGAGGTAGGCGTCGTGGCCGCAGCCGAAGCTAACGAGCTGGACATATTCCAGATTCGGACTTCCCGCAGCGACCACGGCGGAGCCCAGCATGCGCGCGTGGAAATTGTTCACCACGTCGAGGCGGCTTCTCGAAAGGTCGACCTCGTTCACATGGGGCACAGCATCGGCGCAGATCACGGGGATGCCGAGCTCGGTGAAGGCGCGCGGCAGCTCGTGGTTGACCAAGTTGTCGTTCTGGTACGGCCTGCTTGCGAGCACGACGGCGAAGGAGCCTTCGCGTTCCACCTGGTCGCAAATGCGCTCGCCTTCCTGCGCGAGCTCGACCTTGAACGTTTTTTGCGCAGCGTCGGCCGCATCGATTGCCTGGCGCACGCTTGCGGTGTCGAGGGAGAACTCGCGTGTGAGGTACTCGGTGAGCTGGCGGTCGCGGTCTTTCTGCGAGAGCCAGTGAAACAGCGGCGCGTCAAAGGGGATGCCGAAGCGCTTCTCGGGGTTGTCCGAATTGCGCATGACGATGGGGTAGCCCTTCACCACCGCGCACATCGACTGGCTTGTTTTCGAGGTGTTTTCCGAGGTCACCGTCGTGACGGAGGGCATGAAGATGCGGTCGACCCCCTGATCGGCCAAATCGCGCACGTGCCCGTGGACAAGTTTTGCGGGGAAGCACACGGTGTCTGAGGACACGGCCGAGAGTCCGCGCTCGTACATGGCGCGCGTGCTCGGGCGCGACAGCTTCACCGTGAAGCCGAGCGAGCGGAACAGCGTCGTCCAGAAGGGAGCATATTCCCACATCGAGAGGACGCGGGGCATGCCGATGACCGTGTTTTGCGGCGCAGGGTTGGGCGTGCGGGGCCAGTCGCGGAAGAGCAGCTTCTCGCGGACGTCGAACAGGTTCGGCACGCTGTCGACGGCGGCAGCGATGCGTTTTACCTGGTCGCGGATGGATTTATCCTTCGGGTCGCCCACCACCTCGCCGCGCGGGCAGCGGTTGCCTGTCACCCACGAGTCGCCGTTCGCGAAGGTGATGCGCGTGCGGTTGCAGTGGTTCGCGCAGAAGGGGCAGACGAGGTTGGACTCCTGCGTATACGAGAAGGCGTCGAGCGCATCGAGGGAGAAGGCGGTCGCGCGCGCGGGCTCGCGCCCCTCGCTGGTTGCGTTCTTGCTGGTCGCGTTCGCGTTCTCCAAGTTTGTCGCGACCTCGCCCCTCTCGCGGCGGGCGCCCTCCAGATGCTCCTGCGTGAGCAGCGCGATGCCGATGGCGCCCATGAGCCCCGGGTAGGGCGCGCGCGTGACCTCGCGGCCGATGTGCTGCTCGAGCGCGCGCAGCACGGCGTCGTTTAAGAACGTGCCGCCCTGCACGACGACCTTCTTGCCGAGGCTTTCAAGGTTCGATATGCGGATGACCTTGGTAAACGCATTCTCGATAATCGAACGGCACAGGCCTGCCATGATGTCGGCGGGCGTTTTCCCGCAGCGCTGTTCGGACACGATGCTGCTCGTCATGAACACGGTGCAGCGGCTGCCGAGCACGGCGGGGTTGGTCGAGGAGAACGCGGCCTGCGCGATGTTTTCCACGGGGATGTTAAGTGAGGATGCGAAGTTTTCCAGGAACGACCCGCAGCCCGATGAGCAGGCCTCGTTCACGACGATGTCGGTGATGATGCCGCCATCGAGCCAAAGGGCCTTCATGTCCTGCCCGCCGATGTCCAAAACGAAGCTCGCATCGGGCACGCACGCCTCGGCCGCGCGAGCATGCGCCACGGTCTCGACCGTGTGGTAATCGGCGCCGAAGGCTTTCGCGAACATGAGCTCGCCGTAGCCAGTGGTTCCCACGCCCAGGATATCGAGCGTGGCGCCCGCCGCGCGATAGCGGTCGCGCAGTGCGATGAGCGCCGCACGTGCGACGTCGAGCGGCTCGCCCTCGTTGGGGGCGTAAAACGAGTCGACAAGCTTCCCATCGGGGGAAACGAGTGCAAACTTAGTGGTGGTGGAGCCCGAGTCGATGCCCAGGTAGGCGCGCACCGTCGAGCCGGGGGCGGGGTCGGGTGGCGTTTGCGGGGCGAGCGCATGCGAGGCTTCCCACGCGGCACGCTCCTCGTCCGAGACGAAGTAGGCTGTCCCACGCGTGCTGGGGGCGGGGCTCGCCGCAGCCTTGTCGAGAGTGTCGGCTGCATCGAGGAGGTTTGCGACGAGGCAGTTCTCGTTATCCGCGAACAGCTCGTCGGCTGCGAGGGCAGCACCCAAGGCGACGATGGTCTCCGGGTTTTGGGGAATCACGATATCGTTGTCGGCAAGCTCCAGGCGCTCGGCGAACACGCGCACGAGCGTCGGGTTGAAGGTTAGCGGGCCGCCCTCGAAAATGACGGGCGGATGGATGTCGAGGCCCTGTGCCAAGCCGCCGATCGTCTGCTTCGCGATGGCGTGAAACGACGACAGTGCCAGGTCCTCCTTCGAAACTCCCTGGTTGAGCAGGGGCTGGATGTCGGTCTTTGCGTAAACGCCGCAGCGGCCCGATACCTGGTGGACCGATTGCCCGCGCGCGGCGAGCTCGTCGAACTGTTCGACAGGCACCTTCAGAAGCGCGGCCATCTCGTCGATGAAAGCGCCCGTGCCGCCGGCGCACGAGCCGTTCATGCGCATGTCGGCCACGGTGGTGGCGCCCGACTTCTCGTCACGCTCGAAGAACACCATCTTCGCGTCCTGGCCGCCAAGCTCGATCGCGCAGCGCACGTTCTCGTGGTCGCGGCGCACGGCAAGCGAGTTCGCAACGACTTCCTGCACGAAGGGCACGCCGAGGGCGTCGGCGATGGTGGTGCCACCCGACCCGCATGCTACCAGGCGAAACGAGCACCCAGGGAATTCTTTTGCCACCGTGCGCAGGAGGGAGGCGACCGTTTCCACCTGATGCGCGTTGTGGCGCACGTAGCGCGAGAAGAGCACGCGCTGCGCGAGCGGGTCGAACACCACGGCTTTCGCGGTGGTGGATCCGACGTCGATTCCCAAATGGTAAGTGCTAGCTATCATTGATTCCCACGTTTCACAAGGTCGGCGTAGAGCGACATGGTTTGGAAGCGTTCGCTCATAAACTCGTCGCTGTAGTTCTCTGCAAAGTATGACTGAAGCGGCGTCTCGATGGGGTTGCCATTCTGCCGTTCGTACCAGTAATTGAAGCTGAGGATGGTCATCACGATGTTCGCAATCATGTACGCGCAGAGGATGGCCGTGAGCGGCTTGCGGACGCTTTTCGGGATGTCCTCGATGATGCGCAGCATGGGCGGCAGGCCGATCCGCATCCAGGCGAGGCCGGCGAATCCCCAGACGATCGCGATGCCGAGGCAGGTGTGTCCTCCCAGGTTGAAGGGCTGGTCGGCGTAGCTCCATGCGACGATCCCGAAGAACGTTTCCCAAAACCAACCGGCGATGAACTCGAAGCCCGCGCCGACGAAGCCCGCGCAGATTCCCATGGCGAGCGCGCTTTTGTCGCGCAGGTTCCACAGCGCCATGGTGATGAGCATGCCGCCGACACCGTAGATCGGGGAAAACGGGCCCCAGACCAGGCCCGCGCGATCTTTCCAGATGCCGTCGATGGGGTAGCTCACGATGGTCTCGACGACAAGGCCGATGACGCTGCAGATGACGAAGATCCAGAAGAGGTGGAAGAAGGTGAGCTTTTCGGGGAGGGGCCTGGCGCGGCGTGCCATGTGATGGGAGGGAAGCGCGTGGACGTGTGGGCGCGCGGAGCCGTCCGTGTTGCGATGGTTCGCATCGGCCATTCGCCCCTGCTCCTTTCCCCAGATAGATGACTTGCTCGCATTATTCCGTAGAGACACTATTATATGCTCCCCACTTGTGGCGAAACGAAATAATTCGAGAAAGGTTGCGGAAGGGTTGCCGAGAGCTGCATGTGGTGGTTTTGTGACGCGAAATTTAATTCTTGCCTTGTGTGACCTATGAGGGTAATATTCTTTCTTGCAGCTTTTCCCATTGCGGAAAGCGCCAAACATACATTGCGGGGTGGAGCAGTCTGGTCAGCTCGTCGGGCTCATAACCCGAAGGTCGGTGGTTCAAATCCGCCCCCCGCGACCAAACGCTACAGCAGGTCAGCTAGCTTTTTTCAGGCGGCTGGCCTGCTTTTATTCGCCTTGTGGAAAACCCTGTTTTTGGGTCGAATATGGGTTGAATTTTCCTAAAAAGAATTATTCGACCCATATCTATATTTCCTTCATATTCTACGAGGGCTTACTTGCGGACGGACCATCTACCGGATTCGTGTCAAATATCCCTGATGTCGTCACCCATGAACACCTGATAGTGCTCGCGCAAGTTTCCGAAGAATTTGCGCCCGTACTCGAATCTGCCAAATACGCTCTCGGCGAAAGTGCCCTCATCGTTCTTGTGCGTGTCGTTCGTTGCGATGAGGGTATGTCCTTCTTCTCTGCCCTTTTGGCCTCATTCTCCATAAAGGCCCTTGCTTCGTTCGGTTGTGGTGCTTGGGCGCCGTCGGACGCCGCATTGAAGTAGAATCAACCTTGACTAACCCCAAGGTGAAAGTGAATGCGTATGACCACCATTGAGCAAAAGCGCGCGGCGCAGGAATTCGTGAAGCGCTGGAAGGCGATGCCGTGCGTTGAGGAGGAACATTCGCGTTCGTTCTGGATCGAATTGCTCGAAGACGTGCTGGGCCTGCCCAATGCCACGCATTTCCTCGAATTCGAGCGCAAGGTCAAGGGCCGCAAGATCGACGTGTTCTACGAGGACATGGGCATCCTGGTCGAGATGAAGGGTCGCGGCATCAGCCTGGACAAGGCGTCCGAGCGCAGCAAGAGGGCGGGCGAGGAAACGCCCTACCAGCAGGCGAAGTGGTATGCCGACAACCTGCCGTTCTCGATCCGCCCGCGCTGGATCGTCACCTGCAATTTCGACGAATTCCGCATCTACGACCAAGAGAAGGAGAATCAGGAGGACTACGTCTCGCTGGCGCTTGACGAGCTGTCGGCGCAGCTGCATCTGCTGGCCTTCTTCGCGAACAAAGGCAACTCGCGCATCGAGCGTGAGAAACAGTTGTCGGTGAAGGCCGGCGAGCTGGTGGGCAAGCTGTACTCGCAGCTCTCGCGGCAATACAGGAATATCGAGACCGATGAACACGAACAGCGTAGCCTCAACGTGCTCATCGTGCGCCTTGTCTTCATGCTTTACGCCGAGGACTCGGGGCTTCTGCACGAGAAGGACGCCCTGCTCAACTACCTGAAGCGCTTCCCCGTCGACCAGATGCGCCAGGCGGTCATCGACCTTTTCAGGGTGCTCGACACGCCCGACGCGGAGCGCGACCCGTACCTGCCCGAATACCTGTCGGCGTTCCCGTACGTCAACGGCGGCCTGTTCGGCTCCGATGACATCGTGGTGCCGCAGTTCACCGACCAAATCAGGCTCGATCTTCTGCTTGAGGCGTCGCAGAGCTTCGACTGGTCGGGCATCAGCCCCACCATTTTCGGCGCGGCGTTCGAGAGCACGCTGAACCCCGACACCCGCAGGTCGGGCGGCATGCACTACACCAGCATCGAGAACATCCACAAAGTCATCGACCCGTTGTTCCTCGACGACCTCAAGGCCGAACTCGCTGAGATCGAGGGCGAGAAGGTCGAGAAGAACCGCAAGATGAAGCTGCGCCGCTTTCAGAAGAAGCTCAGCAGCATCAACGTCCTCGACCCGGCCTGCGGTTCGGGCAACTTCCTTACCGAGAGCTACTTGTCGCTGCGCAAGCTTGAGAACCGCGTGATAGAGAGCCTGCAGGGCGAGCAGATCGGCATGGGATTCGACGAGGAGTCGCTCATCGAGGTGTCCATATCGCAGTTCTACGGCATCGAGATAAACGATTTCGCCGTGAGCGTGGCCAAGACCGCGCTGTGGATCGCCGAGGAACAAATGATGGAGGCTACGCAGGAAATCTTGTTGCAGCCCTTCGACTTCCTGCCCCTGAAGAGCAACGGCAACATCCACGAGGGCAACGCCCTGCGCATGGATTGGAATGATGTGCTGCCGGCGGAGAAGTGCAATTATATTTGCGGAAACCCGCCGTTCGTGGGTTCCTCCATGAGAACCAACGTTCAGACTGAAGATATGAGCGAGATCGCTTTCGCCGATCTTAAGAAATGGGGCAAGGTAGATTATTGCGGTGCCTGGCATCATATGGCGGCTAAATACATGGACAGCAATCATCGTATTTGCGCTGCGCTCGTCTCGACGAATAGTCTATGTCAGGGCGAACAAGTTGAGCCCATGTGGAAAAGCCTCTTCGCTATTGGCATCCATATTGATTTTGCCTATCGGACGTTTGTTTGGAACAGCGAAGCGACCGACCAAGCTCATGTGCACTGCATAATTGTGGGGTTTTCTCGGATGGAGAAGGCCAAATTCATCTATGCGGCGAGTGCGGAACGACGACTTGCCAGCAATATCAATGGCTATCTTTTGGATGCTCCGGATGTGTTCCTGAAAACGAGGTCGAAAGCCGTCGACAATCAACATTGCTATTTAACGCAGGGAAGTAAGTTGGTCGACGGTGGCAACCTTATCCTGTCGAGCGGACAAAGGGAGGAATTTCTATCCGAGTACCCAGAATTATCTAATTTGATTAAACGCCTGACGGGTGGTACGGAATTATTGAATGGCAAGGTCCGGTATTGTTTTTGGCTGAGAGATGTGCCTGCTGAACTCTTTATCGACAATCCCGTAATCAAAACGCGCCTTAAGGGCGTGAGGGAGAAGCGCCTGGAGAGCCCGACAAAAGAATTCCGTGACGCTGCGGCGACGCCCTGGCTCTTTGAGCAAGATAGGCAGCCATCGAGTGGATATCTTGCGGCCCCTAAAGTATCGAGTGAAAGAAGGAGATATATACCTTTCGCTTGGTTGGACGAGGATGTCATTGCTACTGATCAAATTTGGGTGAGCCAGGATGCCCATTTGTATGACTTCGGTCTTTTGAGTTCAAGGATGCATAATGCTTGGATGAGAGCGGTGGCGGGACGTATGAAAAGTGACTATCGTTACAATCCCGTCGTCTATAACACATTTGTCTATCCGGGTGCCGATAAGGAATGTCGAATGGTCGTTGAGGATGCCGCTCGGAAAATTCTTGAGATTCGCGCGAGCTATGAGGAAGCGACGCTCGCCGAATTGTACGATCCTGAAAAGATGCCGGCTGATTTGCTTGCTGCGCACAAGGCGCTCGACGTCGCTGTCGAGGCCGCCTACGGCGTCGATTTCGGCGGCGACGAGGAGAAAATCGTCGCGCACCTATTCAAGCTGTATGCCGAGAAGACGGCGGACGAGTGATTGGGGAGGTTATGGGCGAGATTTCGAAACGCGAAACGGCGGGCATCGTCCCCGCCGACTTCTACAACCGCATCAGCGGCATCCTTTCCTCGGCTCGCAAGCGCGCCTATGCAGCCGTCAACTACTCGATGGTTCTGGCCTATTGGGAAATCGGCCGCAGCATCGTCGAGGAACAAGGCGGCGCGGAGCGTGCTGCCTACGGCGACAAGCTGATAGAGGGGTTGTCTGCACGCTTGACCGAGGACTTCGGCAAAGGATTCGACGCCTCGAACCTGCTCAATATGCGCCGCTTTTACCTCGCGTTTCCAATTCAGGACGCATTGCGTCCTGAATTGACATGGACGCACTATCGCAAGCTCATCACGGTCAAGGACGACGAGGCCCGAGCCTGGTATATGAACGAGGCCGCCGACGAGCAATGGTCGACGCGCCAGCTCGATAGGCAGATTTCGACTTTGTACTACGACCGCCTGCTCGCGAGCCGCGACAAGGCTCCCGTCGTTGCCGAGGCCAACGAAAAACTCGCGCAAATTGCACCTGAGCATTTCATCAAGGACCCCTACGTCCTGGAATTCCTCGATCTGAAGAATTACCCCGCGCTGCGCGAGAGCGAGCTTGAGCAGGCGCTCATCGACAACCTTCAGGACTTCCTGCTTGAACTGGGCACGGGTTTCTGCTTCGTCGCTCGGCAGAAGCTCATGCGCTACGACGACGAGGATTTCTATCTCGACCTGGTGTTCTATCATGCCGTGCTCAAATGCTACGTGCTCATCGATTTGAAGATCGGCAAGCTGACGCACGCCGACGTCGGACAGATGGATAGCTACATCCGCATGTTCGACGCGTTGCGAAAGCGTGACGACGACAACCCGACCATCGGCCTCATCCTGTGCTCGCAGAAGAACGAGGCGATTGCGCGCTACTCGGCCCTCGCGGACGGCAAACAGGTATTCGCCTCGAAATACATGCTCGAGTTGCCTTCCATTGAGGACCTTCAGGAGCAGATGGAGGCGAGCCGCCGCGAATTCGAGAATGGGGTTGCCTTGGAGGACGAGAATGGGGTGGGCGAATAATAGGGCTAAATACAATTCTGGTATTCGAGCTGTCTCAGCTCCACAGCTCGAATCTGTTCGGACATGGCGGCGTTGCCCGCAACGAAGTGACCCTATTCCAAAGGAAGGCCGCCTGCCGCCTGAATGCCGGGAACAGCCGGGATGGTTGCGAATCCAGCTTCAAGCTCTTCGTCGGTCGGGATATGATCTTCCATCTTTCCGCTGATGAAGGCGTCGTAAGCCATCATGTCGAAATAGCCCGTTCCCGTAAGGCCGAACAGGATCGTCTTCGCCTCGCCCGTTTCCTTGCATTTCAGGGCCTCGTCGATGGCCACCTTGATGGCATGCGAGCTCTCCGGTGCGGGCAGGATGGTTTCGAGCTTCGCGAACTGCACGCCCGCCTGGAAGACCTCAGTCTGCTTGACGCTAACCGCACGCGCATAGCCGTCGTGCACCAGCTTTGAAACAATGGGACTCATGCCGTGATAGCGCAGGCCGCCGGCATGATCGGCCGAGGGAATGAACCCGTTGCCAAGCGTGTACATCTTGCACAGCGGGCACGTTTGGCCGGTGTCCGCGAAGTCGTAGGCGTAGCGACCGCGCGTCATGGACGGGCAGCTCGCAGGCTCAACGCAAATGAAGTCGGTGTCGGGCTTCGTGCCGTCGAGCTTATCTTTCATGAAGGCACCCATCAAACCGCCCACATTGCTTCCACCGCCTGCGCAACCAATGACGATATCGGGGTATTCGCCCAGCTCTTCCAAGGCTGTTTTCGATTCCAAACCGATGATCGACTGATGAAGCACCACCTGGTTCAAGACGCTGCCAAGCTGATAGCGGCCTCGGTTCTCGGGTACATGAAGCGCCTTTTCAACCGCTTCGGAAATCGCTGTTCCAAGGGAACCCGTGCATGTCGGGTCATCAGCGAGCATCTTGCGCCCGATCTCGGTCGTATCGGAAGGAGACGGAGTGACATTGGCGCCGAAAGTCTGCATGATGTTGCGGCGGAACGGCTTCTGCTCGTATGAGCACTTGACCATGAACACCTCGCAATCAAGCCCGTAGTGCGCGGCAGCCTCGGAAAGAGCAGTACCCCACTGGCCGGCTCCTGTCTCAGTAGTGATGGTGCTCAGCCCCTGTTGAGCCCCGTAATACGCCTGAGCGAGAGCGGAATTGAGCTTATGCGAACCCGAGGTGTTGTTGCCTTCGAACTTGTAGAAGATTTTGGCGGGCGTCCCCAAAGCACGTTCCAGGTTGTAAGCGCGACACAGCGGAGACGGGCGGTATACCTTGTACATCTCTCGCACGCCTTCGGGGATGTCAATATAGCGCGTGTCGTCGTCAAACTCCTGACGCACCAGCTCGTCGCAGAACACGGGGCGGATGTCCTCGAACGTAGCCGCCTTTCCGTTCGGAAGACGCATAGGCTCGGGCTTTTCGGGCATGTCGGCGCGAACATTGTAGTACTGAGCCGGAATCTGGTCTTCCCTTAGGTACAGGCGATAGGGCTCGTTCTTTTCTTTGCCCGCTTCGGGCGTGTAACCCAAATCAGCCGCCGTCGAAACAGCGCCTTCGATAGAGATGTCGGTGTTCTTCTGGTCGTTCATGGTCGTCTCGTCCTTTCGAGATACGTGCGGGCTGCCCCGCGGGATACGGTCGGGCGCCGGCTTGGCCTTTGCCAGCGCTCAGCGATGGGTTCGCATGTCCGCATCCCCAAGAACGAAAAAGCCCGCCCTTGATGAAGCGAAACATGCTCCTCAAGGACGGGCTTTCAAAACGATTCGATGAGCCGAAATCGGAAAACTCGCGGTGCCACCTTGATTCGCCCTTGCGGGCGCGCTTTTTTGGATGCCATCACATCCGTGGACTCTGACGCGGTCCTTGCGTCGCAGCTTATTAACTGCGCCCTCAGCGGCCCATTGTGGCGACTTGCTACTGCCGGATCTCAGCACCCCGAACTCTCTGTAAGCGCTTCTGTCGCTTTTACTCCCGCTTCAACGGTTTAGGTGTCTTTGGTTGTCAACCTGGGCGCATTCTAAACCGAACGAAACAAGCGCGTCAAGCAGTTTTTGAAACTCGGCGGCGATTGACCTCGGGGTGGGCAGGGTAGCATTCATCGAACAGGGGTGGCCGGCGGTTCCGGCGATGGCTCTCGATACACCACAAATCGGGACGCGATCGGCGGCGTCGGAATAAGCCCTTGAGGTTGATTTTCATTGTTAGCCGAACACCCGCGCCGTAACCGGCGTTTTCGCAGCTAACAGGACGGGCGCGCGAGCGCCCGTCCTGCGTTTTTCCAGGTCGGTCCGGTCCCGAGGGCCCTCGACCGGGGCGTCCGGCTGAGTTTCGGGCATGGCTCCGCCGGCCCGCCCGGGTCGGTTTTCGGACTCATCCGGACGGGCTGGAGGGCCCTGCCTATTCGGTTTCCCGGCCCGCCGGCGCTACGGCATCAGCGGCCCCTCGCCGCGGCGCCTGCGGGCCGCCTCCACCGCCCCGACCGTCATGTCGAGCTCCCCGTAGGGCACCTTCTCGACGCCCAGCGCGTCGAGGAGCTCGCGCCCGTCGTCGCCGAGCGCCGCCAGCAGCATGTCGATGGCGCACATGCCGCCCAGGGACGGCCTGGGCTCGGAGTTGAGGTGCGACATCAGGACCGCGCAGTCCCGCCCGCCCAGCCGGTCGAAGCTGATCCCGCGGCCCTTCGGCAGTATCTTGCGGACCTCGACGTGGTTGCGCTCGCAGCCGCCCTTCTGCTGGGGCTGGCGGACGTCGCAGTAGTAGACCGAGCAGCGCCTGGCGGCCGGGTCGAGCGCGGAGCGCTCGATGGCCGCGCAGTCGGAGAACTCGGCGCCGTTGTCCGTCAGGAGCAGGGGGAACAGGCGGTCGAAGGCCCTCGGCGCGGCCCTCTCGAGCATGTCCAGCGCCGATTCCGTCGACGCGGCCGTCTTGTCGGGCATCAGCAGCGCGAGCTGGAGCCTGAACGCCCTCAGGTACAATGTGAGCAGGCACCGGCGGTCGGACTTGAGCCCTATCACGGTGTCCATCTCGCAGGCGGCGGCGCGCTCCTCCTCGGGCAGCCCCATGAACGCGGAGAACGAGCGCTCCCCGCCGTGCGCCGTCGCCCTGGGCGGCTCGGCGCGCGAGCGCGCTGTTAATGCCAATATAGTTTTCGCCAGTTGAGCCAACCAAGTGTGACAGTTGCG
>JAUNWQ010000049.1 GCA_030540225.1 Coriobacteriia bacterium
CCGACCTGGGTGACAATTCCCCAATCGGGGCGCACGAAGGAGCACAGCGACTCGAAGCAAATGCGTACCCGTTGAGGTGAAAGCACGCGATGGCAACGCGAAAAGCGTGAAAACCGTGCTCAAGCACCCGGAAAAATACCGTGTCGATTCAGCGATAAAGCTCGCAGACTTGAACATCGGCCGTACAGGCGCGATTCTGACCCTGCCGCTCTACATGGCCTTCTTGCTCACAGAAAGATAGCGTTACCCGTAGAACTTCACGTCGGGGAAAGGAGGTTCCTGAGCGCGCTTGAACGCGTAGGAGTCCACTCGTGCGAGCAGGCCTGTCGCCTGCATGATGTCGAAGCCCAGCGCATCGCACGCGTCCTCGACCGGTCGGCCTTGTTCCTGCACAGCGATCAACAGCTTGTCGAGCGTCGCGTAATCGACTCCCATAGAAGCTTCGTCCTTCTGGCCAGGAGCAAGCTCGGCGCTCGGCGGCTTCACAAACACGTTCTCGGGAATGGGCTCGACGTCGCCCGCCGCGCGCGCCTGTTCGTTGCGCCAACGGCCCACTTCGTACACGTCGGTCTTGTACAAGCCGCCGAGCGGGGCAAACGCGCCCGCCGTGTCGCCGTAGAGCGTGGAGTAGCCCATGGCGGCCTCGGACTTATTACCGGTGTTCACGAGCATCCAGCGATTCGCATTCGAGAGGGCCATGAGAACCACCATGCGACAACGCGCCTGCGTGTTCTCGGAAGCCAAACCTTCGAGCTTTTCCTTGTATGACTTGCGAATGACCTGTTCAAATGCTTCAAAGGGCTCGCAAATCGACACCGTATGGCTCTCGATACCGAGGTTTTCCGCCAAGGCGAGGGCATCATCGATGGAGTGACCAGTCGAGTAGGGACCGGGAAGAAGCACACCGTGCACGTTCTTGGCGCCGAACGCGTCAACCGCCATGACCGCCGTCACCGACGAGTCGATACCGCCCGAAAGACCGATGACGACTTGCGAGAAGCCGGCGCCCTTCGCGTACGCTGCGAGCGCGTCGACACATGCCTGATACTTGTCCCCAGCTTTCATGGAGCCTCCTTGCGCAATAATCCGCGTGATGCGCTTTAGTATGCCAGCCAATTGTTTCAGGCGCGTTGCAACCTACAACCTCGCAGGTTGAACCACGCGAATAAGTAGAACGCCTTGTCCGCTCCTGAATACGGGCGGGGAAACTCGTGCTCAAACAGTCCTCGCTGCGCTGCGGAACTGCGCGCGAGCTCCCCCGCCCGTATTCAGGAGCTACGTCACAGCAATAACTCAGGATGAGGAACTACAACGAAGGGCTTTGCACAGAAATCAGTGCAATCCGGGTGCGCCAGCGACTCCTCCGCGCGAGCAAAACCGTCCAAACAGAAATCCCAACTTGCAACCTCGCAGGTTCAACCCCCCCTCCCCCCCGCGGGGCGGGGGGGGGGGGCCCGCGCGCTGTCCCGCCGCGCTGCGCGGACTGTCTGAGCACGGGGCCTCCGCCCGCGGCCGCAATCTCGCAGGTTGAACTACGGCAGGCAACCTCGCAGGTCGAATTACGCCTTGCGGATGCGCTCGGCAAGCCAGCTCGTCCACGCCTCCAAACCTTCGCCCGTCGTCGCGGAGAGAGGGAAGATAGGAGCCTGCGGGTTCAGCTGGTTCACGCTTTCCACGAAAGCCTCCTTGTTGAAGTTGAACACCGGCATCGTGTCAACCTTGTTCAGGATGACAGCCTCAGAAACCTGGAAGACGCCCGGGTATTTGAGCGGTTTATCGTCGCCTTCCGGCACCGACAAGATCATGACCTTGGCGTTCTCGCCCAAATCGAAGTCCGTCGGGCACACGAGATTGCCCACGTTCTCCACGATAATCAGGTCGAGGCGCTCAAGGTCGAGCACGTCAATGGCGCGCTTAATCATGGCGCTTTCCAGATGGCATGCCCCACCGGTGTTAATCTGTACGGCAGCGATTCCCTGCGCCTTGATCTTCTCGGCGTCGACGCTGCTTGCGATATCGCCCTCGATGACGGCGATGTTGAACTCGTCGCGCAGGGCGTCGATCGTGGCCAAGATGGTCGAGGTCTTGCCCGACCCCGGGCTTGCCAAAAGGTCAACCACGTAGACGTGGTGCTCGGCGAACCGTTCGCGCAGCTCGCGCGCAATGGCGTCGTTCTTATCGAGAATGGGCTGCTTCATATCAATCTTCATGAGAATCTCCTTCCTCATCGTCGGGCAGGTCGACTTCGATCGAATCGATCTGCAGCTCCCGCCCGCACAGAAGCTCGGTTGCGAACCCATCGCATTCCGGGCAGAACATATGGAACCTATCGTGCTCGAAGACGGCGCCGCATTCGAGACAGCGGCTCTTCGGCTTGATCATATTGATGGTAAGCTCGGCGCCCTTCGCATACGGGTCGTCCTCGGTGAGGGCCTCCCACGCGAACACGAGCGCATCCTCAATCGCCTCGGTCATCTCGCCGATCGACAAGTTGACCTTCAGAAGACGGGTCGCACCCGAATCGCGCGCAGCTTTCTCAGCGGCCTCGATGACGCCCGTCATGATTCCCAGTTCGTGCATGAAACCCCCATCGCGAAAGGCGTCTTCCCAGACGCGCCGTCCATCCGCCTTCTATGGTAGTAGAACGCAGATATACACGTAAGGCCACCCTAGACGAGTGGCCTTAACCGAATCAACAAAGCGAGGCGAGCTACTCCTCCGCTTCCTCCGCAGCAAGCTCGGCGTTCTGCTTCTTGATGCGCTTCGAAAGCACGATGCGCGCCAGCAGAAGCGACACCTCGTAGAGCACGACAAGTGCGGCGAACATGAGCAGCATCGTGATAGGGCTCGCGTCCGGGGTGATCATCGCGCAGAGCACCATAAGCACGACGTAGATGGTGCGCCACTGCCCGCGCATCTTCTTGTAGGGAATGATGTCGAAGATGACCAGGTAGAACACGATGACCGGCAGCTCGAAGGCGAAACCGAATCCGATTTCGAACTTGATGATGATGTCAAGGTAGGACGACGCCTGCGGAAGCACTTGCGCGCTCATGCCGTATGCCTGGTCGGTGAGCCACTGGAACGCCGGATCCAGGATGATGAAATAGCAGAACAGCGTGCCGAAGATGAACAGGAACACCGCAATCGCGAACGTCGGGATGAACCACTTGCGCTCCTTAGGCTTGAGAGCTGGCAGGAAGAACGCGAGAATCTGCCAGAGGATGACAGGCGAGCACGCGACGACCGATGCCCAGAAGGACAGCTTGAAACGCGTTGCGAACGCGTCGAAGGGCGTCGTGTACATGCCTTGTTGAAATCCCTCGGGGAGGAACTCCGAGATAGGCGCGAACAGGATGACCGAAAGCGTCGGCGTTGCCATGTAGAACACACAGACGGCGATGAGCAGCACGACCACGATACGGACAAGGCGCATGCGCAGCTCGCCCAGATGGTCGAAAAGGGGCATTCGGGCAGGACCGATAGGCATCGCTTACTCCCCCTTCTCTTCGCTTGCGGGCACGTCGGCGGCAGGCGCCTTCGCTTCCTTGCTTTCAGATGCGTTGGCGTTGCCGTAGAGCTCATCGGCGGTCGGCTTCGCGTCGGCTTTGCTCGCCTCGGCGCGTGCCGCGGTCGCAGCGACCGCATCGGCAGCCGCCTGCTTTTCGGCCTCGGCCTTCTCAGCCTCCTTGCGAGCAGCACGCTCGCGGTCGTAGCGCGCTTTGCGCTCGGAGAAGCTTTCCTGCTTCGCGTCCTTCGCGGCGTTCACTGTAGACGTTGCGGCCTTCTTCACGTTCTTCGCACCCGACTCTGCAGCGTTGCCCATCTTCTCGAGCGCGTCGAGCGGGTTCTTGAACGGGTCTTCTGCGTCGGGGTCGAAGATCTTCTCTTCCTTGATGACCTTGTTCATCTCATCTTGGGCGCTGCGGAACTTCGCGATGGCCTTGCCAAGCGTCTTCGCCATGGCGGGAAGCTTGTCGGGGCCGAAGATAAGGAAACCGAACAGCAGAATGAGGAAAAGCTCAAATCCACCTATGCCAAACAAAATAAACTCCTTCGGAGGAACAAACCGGAAAGGGTTGCCACGCGTACCGAACCATTATCGGGCACAGCAGCGGTCTATGGTAGCACACCGCGCACCACGCCACGATTTCCGCACGTTCCCCTCAAACGAAAAAACAGCCGGGCAGCCCTGCGGCTCGCCGCAAGACTGCCCGGCTGCCACCGTTACGCCGTGAGCACGGACAGCGCGATCGTGGGAATGCCGAGCGCCAGAACTAGAATCACACACACGACCACGGTGAAGATCTTCTTCATCTTAGCCGAGCGCTCCCGTTGCGCCTGCGCGCGCGCCTCACGTTCCTTCGCCGCCTTGATGCGGTCGCTTTTCTGCTGCGCCGTCAGCTTCTGCTGTTTGTTGCCGGATTTCTTGGCCATGGGTTACAGCCTCAGCTTTCCACGAATCTCGATGACGCGGGCAATGTGCTTGGCAACCTCTACGTCGATGTGCCATTTATCCCGCTCGTAGAGCGTCTTGCCGTCGACCATCGTCATGATGACGTCGGCGGAGGTGCAGGTGTTCACCATTGCCGAGACGGGGTTTGTCGAAGGCGACTGCTGCGAGCTCGAAAGGTCGACCGCGATGATGTCAGCGCGCTTGCCGATTTCAAGCGACCCGATCTCGTCGTCGAGCTTGAGCGCACGAGCGCCGCCGATGGTCGCCATCTCGAGCATCGACTCGGAATCGAGGAAGCGCCCGACGTTGACAGCGCGCTGTATAAGCATGCCAAGACGCATCTCGGAGAGCATGTCGGTCGAGTCGGTGGCGGCGGGAGAGTCGGTGCCGATGCCAACGCGCAGGCCGGCGCGCATGAACTCGTCGACGGGCGCCACGCCCATGCCGAGCTGCGCGTTGCAGCGCGGGCACACGGCGATGGCCACGTTGTACTCCTTGAGCTTCTTCACGTCTTCCTCGTCGGTGTGCACGCAGTGGACGGCGAGTACGTTGGGAGACTCGAAGGCGCCCCAGTTCAGCGCATAGCGAACAGGGGAAACGCCCGTCGGGAGCCAAGGCGGGATCTCGAGGAAGCCGCGGCGGACCGACTCGCCGTGCACGGAGAACGACGAGGAGCCGCGCTTCACGAAGTAGTACTCCTCGCGGCTGCCGGCAAGGTGCATGGCCACGGGCAGGTCGTCGCGCGTGGCGAGCTCGGAGACCCTGCCGAACACGGCGGGGTGGCACATGTAGATGGGAGCGGGCGCGATGCCGATCGAGATGCGGTCGGGATCCACTTCCTGGGACCAATGCATGATGTCGTTTTCGGCGGCGCGCATGGCGTAGTCGATGCGGCGCTTGTCCATGACGCCCACCTCGCGATAGATCACGCCGCGAAGGCCGAGCTTCTGGGCCGCCGTGCAGGCAGCACCCGTGGTGGTGATGTCCGCCACGCAGGTGATGCCAGATGCAAGCGCGTCCAGGCCGCCCAAGATGGCGGAGTCGTACCAGTCGGACACTTCCATCTTCGCGGAGAGGGCGGCGACGGAAGCGAGCCAGGTGATGTAGGGTACATCGTGCACGATGCCCCGCATGATCGAGTTCTCCATATGAGTATGGAGGTCTACCAGACCGGGCATGATGGCAGCCGTTCCGTAGTCGAGCACCTCTTCGTCCGGATAGCGCAGCCTGAGCATCTCGGTTTTGCCGATGTCCCGAATTCGTCCGTCTCGAACGAGAACGGCGCCCCCGACGATGGGGTCGGAGGTGACGGGCAGAACATATTGTGCGCACAACAACATAGCTTGAGCCTCACTCGCCCTTGGTTTCATTAGTCACGATATGATAACACTGGGTTCGCACATCCCCCGAATCCACACCTTGGCAATCGGCGACGGGGAGAAGGCGGGCGATTTGGCGTATACTGAAGCGTCCCGCAGACAAGCGAAAGCGTCACATCAGGAGCACGACCACCATGAGCATCGACACCGCAACGGGCAAGGAAGCGCCCGCCGAGATATCTTCCGAACGCGTAAAGGACATCTTCTCGTCAATCGCCAAGAAATACGAGCGGTTCAACGCCGTATCGAGCTTCGGCACCTACAAGTCCTGGCTCGCGGGAATGATGAGGCAGGCCCCCATCGAGCCGACCGACGATGTGCTCGACATCGCGGGAGGCACCGGGGACGTGACTTTCACGGTTGCGCGCACGAAGCATCCGCGCCATATCCAGTGCACCGACCTGGTCAACGAGATGCTCGACGTTGCCCGAGCGCACTACGCCGACGGCGCCGCGTGCGGCGTGCCCGTCGATTTCGAGGTGGTCGACGCGCAGGACATCCCCTATGCGGACGCGAGCTACGACGCGCTCACCATGGCATACGGCATCCGCAACATGCCCGACCGCCCGCGCGCGCTCTCCGAGATGTACCGCGTGCTGAAGCCGGGCGGGCATCTGGTGTGCCTAGAGTTCTCCACGCCGCCGAACGCGGCGTGGCGCGCGCTGTACAACTTCTACCTGAAGCACCTGATTCCCTTCTGGGGCGGACTAATCACCGGGGACAAGGCGGGGTTTGTGTACCTGTCGAAGTCCATAAAGGCGTTCCCGAACCAGGAGGGCCTCGCAAAGATGATGCGCGAGGCGGGGTTCGTCGATGTCACCTGGAAAAACTACACCGGCGGCATCGCCGCGGTGCATGTGGCGAAAAAGCCCGAGTAACGACGAGGACCCCGCAGCGTGAGATGCGGGGCGTAACGATGAGGACCCCGCAGTTCAATGCGGGGTCCTCGTTTCGTAAGCGCTGATACGCGATGCCCATGCAAGCTCCGCTGAAAGCAGCGCTTTTTAGGCTGAGCGGGCTGTCCGCGCGCCCCCGCCCGCAGAGGACGGTGCCGCTCGGACAGCCCGCTCAGCTTGACTTCTATTTGCCGCCGTCGAGATTGCTCTCGCTCCAGTGGTCGGAGAGCTTCTCGAGCAGGCTGATGAGCTCGGCCTTGTCGTCGTCGGAGAGAACCGAGAACAGCTGCTCGTTGTACTTCGTGCGCTCGCGGGAGCAGCGACGGGCTTCCTTCTTGCCCTCCTCGGAAAGCGAGACGATTACCGAGCGACGATCCTTCTCGCTCGGGGTGCGCTCCACAAGACCTGCGCGATCAAGGCGAGCGATCTGCTCGGAGAGCGTCGCGGTGCGGACGTTCATGACCTCCGCAAGCTCACGCTGGCTCACCGGACCGGTTTTCAACAACGCCGACAGGGTGCCGGAACGCCCACCGGATCGATTTCCGCGATGGACAGCGACGTGCGCACAATGATGGAACAAATCGACGAGCTGTGCATCCTTGTTCTTCGGCTTCTTACTCTGGGATGCCATGAGGTCTCCCTTCTCGTTTCGAGGCGGTGTTTTGACTTGCTCATTTGATACACTTTTTTCCCTTATGCAACAAGTTATCTAAGGTCACACTACACAGTTACCGCACAAAGTTGCGACTGGGACGAAAATGCACCAGCATCACCAGTTTTTACGTGTAATCGTAAAATCATTGTTGACGCATGCTTTCTCCAAAAAACGTCCATTTTTGCACGGGAGGGGGACATCGTTTCCACCACTTATCATTAGATTCCTCCTAGTATTGTCCCTTGTGCATCATCGCTCAGCTTGCGAATCTTTTGCACCATCTATGCAGGTCCCGAGAAATCGCTATGATGGACACATGGGAAAACGAGCCTCGAAAACCGACGATTCACGCAGGGAAAGCCCACGCGAGCAGCTATGGTCGACCACCTTCGTCTTGGTCGTCATCTCGACGCTGTGCTGCTTCATGGTGGGCCAAGGGCTCAACTCGAGCACGTCGGTCTATGTCGCCCTCTACGGCGGAACCGCCGCTTACGCTGGCGTTTTGGCAGCCGTGTTTTCGGGAGCGGCGGCCGTCGTGCGCCTGCTCTCGGGGCCGCTGATCGACGGGCGCGGACGCCGCATCGTGATGCTCGTCGGGTTTGCCGTGCTCATCGTCGGGACCGTCGGCCCCCTGTTCACCCACGACGTCGCGCCCTTCGTGGTGTTCCGCATCCTGCAAGGAGCCGGCTTCTCGGCAGTGACCACCGCGTCGGCGACCGCCGCAGCCGATGCGCTTCCCGCGTCGCGCATGGGGGAAGGAATCGGCTACTACGGGCTTGGCCAGGCGCTTTCCATGTCGGTTGGACCCGCCCTCGCCCTCGCCCTCGTGTCGACCGACCCGCCTGAGAACCTTTTTATCGGTGTGACCGCGATCGCCGTGGTCGGGCTTGCGATGATTTTCCTCTGCCGCTACGAGAAGCACCCCGAGATGCTGCCCGAGGAAGCGGTCTACCGGCGCAGGCTCGAGGAGGGGGAAAGCGAGGCCGCTCGGAGGGGGACAGCCGAGGCACTTGAGGTAACTGGGCGAGCAGGAGCCGCCGAGGCAGCCGAGGCGAGCGAAACGACCACGTCAACCGCGCAGTCCAGGATGGAAGGACAGCCAAGGCGCGAAAGCATCGCCTCCCGCATCTTCGAGAAGCATGCCCTCCCTGGCACGCTGCCCATGATCGTGCTCTCTCCGGCGTTCGGGTTCGTGATCTTCTTCGTCGGACTTTACGGCGCCTCGCTCGGCGTGGAGAACGCGGGGCTGTTCTACACCCTGTCAGCCGTGAGCATGATTCTCGTGCGATTGAAATCGGGCGCCTTCATGGACCGCTTCGCGCCCATCAAAATCCTGCCCTTCGCGCTGGCGTGCGGCCTCGTCGCGTTTACCATGCTCGTCGCCTGCGGGACGGCTCTCGACGGCGCGCCCATGCGCGATGCGGTGTTCAACCTGTCGGGAATCGTGTACGGCTTCTGCATCGGCATCGCTCTGCCGCTCAACCAATCGGTGGCGGTGAAGAACACGCCGCCCGAGCGATGGGGAGCCGCCAACGCGCTTTTCCAGCTCGCGAACGACGTCGGCATCGGGGGTGCCTGCGTGATCTGGGGAATCGTGAACGACTGCTTCGGGTTCCCCGTCACCATCTGCTGCGCGATGTGCTGCATCGTGGCGTCGTACTTCGTCGCGCGGGCCGTCTATCCGAAGGAATCGTAGGTCACGAACAAAGACGTCCTTGTCGGGAGACGATTTGCCTTGTCCCGTTCGTTCCCAGCGGCAGCCCCGCACCCTGAGCCCTAGTAGGGCTCGTCAAGGTTGACGTGCGCTTTCGCATCGAAGTCAAACGGGAAGAACTTTTCCTGCTTGAAGCGATCGAGCGCCACGAGCGCGATCATTCCCGCATTGTCGCCGCATGCCGAGAGGGGCGGCAGCACCAGGCGCACACCCGCCTTCGAGCACATCTTCTCGTACGATGCGCGGAGCACAGGGTTTGCCGCAACGCCACCGCCCACGCAAAGCGTGCGCGCGCCCGTCATCTCGAGAGCACGCTTCGCCTTCGCCACCTGCACGTCGACCACCGCCGCCTCGAAACTCGCACAGATATCAGGCACATTGAGCTCGCGCCCGGCCTCCCGCTCGCCGTTGATATAGGTAACAACCGCCGTCTTCAAGCCTGAAAGCGAGAAGCGCAAATCTCCCGAGTGCATCATCGCGCGCGGGAAGGCAATGGCGCGCGGGTCGCCCTTCGCACCGTAACGCGAGATCACAGGCCCGCCAGGGTATCCCAGCCCGAGCGCCTTCGCGACCTTGTCGAACGCCTCGCCCACCGCGTCGTCGATGGTGGTGCCGAGCGTTTCGTAGTCGCCCCAGCCCTTCAT
Source organism: Coriobacteriia bacterium (assembly GCA_030540225.1). Lineage (GTDB taxonomy): Bacteria > Actinomycetota > Coriobacteriia > Coriobacteriales > Eggerthellaceae > Ellagibacter. The sequence goes on from JAUNWQ010000049.1 coordinate 9,745, forward strand.
GTGGACGAGCATGGTGTTGCCGCCCGACACGAGCGACACCACGGCAGGTGGGGTGAAATCGGGACACCCGATACGATTGGCGTACAGGTGGCCCTCCAGGTGGTTCACACCGATGAGCGGCACGTCCGCCGCCCACGCCGCGCCCTTCGCGAACGCAACGCCCACCACGAGCGCGCCGACGAGCCCCGGCGCATACGTGACGGCAACCGCGGAAAGATCGCACCAGCGAAGCGATTTCATCCCGAGGTTTTTCGCCGCGACCTCGAGGCATTCGTCGCATACGCCGCAGATGGCCTCGATGTGCTTGCGGCTCGCGATCTCGGGAACGACGCCACCGAAGCGCGCGTGGAAGTCGATCTGGCTTGCCACCACGTCCGAGGCAAGCGCCCCTTCCCCGTCGACAATCGCCGCGGCGGTCTCGTCGCATGAAGACTCGATCGCCAGGATGAGCGGGCGCGATACTCCCACCGCGCCGACTGCGGTCGCCTGCACGTCGTGCGAGGCGTCGACCTGCAGCTCCATGCCCGCGACCAGCCGCGACGACTCCTCGACAGGCTCCGCCGCACCCACGAGGGGAGCGAGGTCGCCCTGCATGATAAGCGCATCCTCGCGATCGGAGTAATAGCGGGGACGCGTGCCCACGGGCACGAGGCCAAGCGCCTTGTAGAGCGCCTGCGCGCCCTCGTTGCCCGCGCGGACCTCGAGCGAGACCGTCTGCGCACCGAGATTGCGCGCATCTGCCGCAACGTGCGCGAGCAACTCGCGGGCGATGCCGCGGCGGCGCCACGCCGGGTCCGTTCCCACTTTCAGGATCTGCGCATCGCCGTCGACCACCCAGCCGCCGGCATACCCCACAAGCATGCCGACCTCGCCAGGCTTGCCTTCGCTCGCGTACGCCGCCCACCAGGTGCGATCGCGCCGCGGGATCTCGTCGGCCACAAGCGCCTCGCTCCACGCATCGCTTCCCATGATGCGCGACTCGAGCGCCGCGACGCATCCCGCATGGGAAAGGTCGAGAGGCTTGTACGATATCCCCTGTTCATCGGGCGGAGCCACGAGAATAGACTGCTCGTGAAGCGTGGCGTGGTGTGCAGGCGAGGTCTCCTCGTAAGCGGGCTCCTTCCCCGCGAGCGAATGGACGAGCGACGGATGGGCCACCGCTTCGGCATCTTGGACGCCCGTGCGAAGGTTCGCATCGGGAACGCCCAGCGTCGCCGTGCCCTCGCGACCTGCGCTTCCGTGAGCCGCACGAGCTGACCCTTCGCGAGCCGCACGAGCTGCACGGGCACGCTCGTTTTCTTCTGCGTCGGACAGGCGCGTGTACACGGGAAGCGCAAACGCCGGGTTATGTCGCGCTGCATCGAACGGGTCGCATTCCCCGCTGCGCCACGCAGCCTGAAGCGCGAGGAGAAGCCCCGCGCCCGTCGGCGTCCACGTGCTCTCGGGAAGAGCCTCCCCGCATGGCGCGAACAGATCTCGGTATTTCTTCAGCGCATCCCCCGCAAGGAGAAGCTGCTGACCACATGAACCTGCGGCGCGAAGAGGCTGGGGGGCATACTCCGTGCTCAAACAGTCCTCGCTGCGCTGCGGAACTGCGCGCGAAGCATGCCCCCCAGCCTCAGGAGCGTCAGCATAAAATAGCAGCTCATCATCGCCGCTTTCGACGCCCTTCACAAAACGAGTTCCGCACGAGCCGGAAGCGCCAGGGGTCGTCGTATCGCATTCCATAAGCTCTTCAGCGGCCAAATCCGCCTTCACGACACGATCGGCCTCGAGGCGATGAGCACCAGCGTCGTCCACGAGATAGCGAACAGGGTAGACCTCCTTGCGCATGGCATCAGCCACCACGGCTACCTCGCCGCGTGCGCCAGATTCCCAAACGCCCCAGGCCACCGCGTCGAGCGAAGACACGCCCACAAGCCCCACCTCGAGCGCGCTCGCGATGCCCTTCGCCGTCGCCATGGCGATGCGCACGCCGGTAAACGAGCCAGGGCCGCGCCCGACGCACACGCATGCAATGTTCCCGCGCGCGATCCCTCTTTCGGCGAGTAGCGCATCGATACGGGGAATGAGCTGGGTGTTCGATTGGCGGCGCGCCTCGATTTCAGCATGTGCGACAAGCTCGATCGCGCGCGCTTCCTCGTAAAGCATGCCCACGCCGATGGCAATCACCTCGTTGGCGGTGTCGAAGGCGAGCACGTAGGCGGGTTCGTGACGGGGCGCATCGACGCCAAGCGCAGCCGATGCTGGAGATTTCGTTTCGCTCATAGTATGCAATGTTTCCGTTTCAGAGGGAGAATCGTTCGTGCGCATGATAGCGCACCGCACGCGTCAGTTCAGCTTCGATGACGTTTTCACCAGATGAGAGCGCGAATCGTTCGACCATACGCACAGAAGCTGGCGCGCCCTGTCGCCGACGGAGCGAACCCGCACGACGCGAGACCCATCGTCGCTGACGGTAATCGAAACATCGAGATAACCGTAGGGCAGCTCCTCAGGGAACTTCTCGCCCCATTCGAGGAACGCGACGCCATCGCCTTCGACGAGGTCATAATAGCCGACGTCTTCCAACTCCGAGGCATCTTCCAGACGGTAGAGGTCGAAGTGGTAGAGCGGAACCGAGCCCGAGGAGTATTCAATGACGATGTTGAAGGTCGGGCTGACCACATCGTCGGAAATGCCCAGGCCAGCCGCGACGCCTTGGACGAACTGCGTCTTCCCCGCACCCAAATCACCCGAGAGCACCACGACATCGCCCGCATGGAGATACGGCGCGAGCGTCTGGCCGAGCTTCTTGGTCGCCTCGGTGGAAGTGGTTTTCCGCATGTATGAAAGTCCGTTTGCCATGCGCCCATCATACGCCCTGCACCAGGCGGGCGGAGCAACCCGACAACAAACGCACGAAAGCGTGCAGCGAGCCTTGCGCTGCCGGCATCATCGCAGGCACGAGGATCATAACCGCGGCAACATCTTCGCTGCTTCGCGCCTTCGACTGCCAAATCGGTGGCCTACACCGACGCTGATCCCCTTCCCCGCCCGCCTCGGACAAACCGCTCTCAAACTCCCGCTGAGCTGAACGCAACCCGTTCCCAGCTGGCTGGAAAGCAGCCCTCGGCCCCCGCCGCGCCAGATGCCGCCCCTTTCCCGGCCGTCTGCAGCAAAACCCATAGTTCGTGATTCAGTTGAGCGAGTTGTGCGACGCTCATGAAGCCAAAAACTCGCATTTTCGCTCTCTGCGAAAGTCGATCGGCTTTTCCCGTTGGCAAAATGCCTGGTCGCAATTTTTCAATCTGGAAGTCGAGCGAAAGCGGCAGCGCACAACTCGTCCAGTTGACCACAAACTCGGGGTCATGCTCAATCCGACCCTGTCCGCGCCTGCTCACTGAGAAAAAACGAGAACGCCTCCACCCCGCCGCACTGAAAAAGTACACGTTTCACAGCCGATTCTGGCACGAAAACCGAGGTATCCCACGAAGAAAGCAAGGGCTAGAAAGTTCTCTCAAATTGAGGATACTCGCGACCTGGGTTTTCTCTTCGGGAGAATTCCCCAGACCCTGGGCAACAACTCGAATAGAGGCACTTCTCGTGGGATACCTCGGTTTTTGTGCCCAATTCTTCCTTTCGACGTGTATCTTTTCCGGGAAGCCCGTCGCGCACGCCGGCATTCGCCGCCTCCGCGCCGCGCGATTCACGCTATAGTGAACGGGAAGAATCAGCTTGCCGCAACGCGCGCGGCGCGAGGTTCGCAGGTGAAACCCCGCAGCCAGTCGCCTCGCGCGCCTCGGCTCGTGCGCCGCATGAGCCGAGGCGTCGGCACGCTCTCGCTGCGCGGTGAACGAGCAAGGCCACGTCGCCGAGAGGATACACGAGCCACGAGCGCCTTAGTCGCGTCGGCGTCACGCAAGAAAGGACCACCATGCACGAACAGCGCATAGAAACCGTTCGCCACCTGCTCGGAGAGATGGGCCTCACGCAGATGATCGTGAGCGACCCGCGTTCCATCCAGTATCTCACCAGCGCTTACGTGGAACCGGGCGAGCGGTTCCTGGCACTCGTGATTACCAAGGGGAAAGCGCCCGTCCTCTTCTTGAACCGCCTGTTCACGGCTCCGAAATCACTTCCCTGCGAAGTGTTCTCGTTCGACGATGTGGACAACCCGCTTCCTGAGGTGGCAAAGCTCCTGCGCGCTGAGGAGACCTGCGGCGTCGACAAGAACCTCGCCGCCCGTTTCCTCGTGCCGCTGATGGAGGCGCATGCGGCGAAGTCCTTCGCCCTGGGATCACCCGCCGTCGATGGCGCGCGCGCCATCAAAAGCGTCGAGGAGCAGGAGCTCATGCGCGCGGCATCGGCAACAAACGATCAGGCCATGGCACGTTTTCGAGAACTCGTGCACGAGGGTGCGACCGAGCGGGAAATCGCTGATAGGCTCGAGGGAATCTACCGCGAGCTGGGCGCTTCGGGACACTCGTTCGACCCAATCGTGAGCTTCGGCGCAAACGCGGCAGATCCGCACCATATGCCCGATGACACGAAGTTGAAAGCCGGCGACGTCGTGCTGTTCGACGTGGGATGCCGCCAGGGCGAGTACTGCTCGGACATGACGCGCACCTTCTTCTGGAGCGAGCCGACCGCCAAGCAGCGCGAGGTGTACGAACTGGTGCGCCGCGCAAACGAAGCGGGCCGCGCAGCGGTGCACCCCGGCGCGCGCTTCTGCGACATCGACAAGGCGGCGCGAGATGTCATCGCCGAAGCCGGATACGGCGAGTATTTCACCCATCGCTTAGGGCATCAGATCGGCCTTGACGAGCACGAGCCGGGAGACGTCTCTTCCGTTCACGACGAGGAAGTCCAGGTCGGGATGTGTTTCTCCATCGAGCCGGGAATCTATCTGCCAGGCGAGTTCGGCGTGCGCATCGAGGACTTGGTGTGCGTGACCGACGACGGCTGCGAGGTACTCAACAGCTACCCCCGCGAACTTGCGGTGCTAGGCCCCCGATAGCTCGACGGTGCGAAGCGAATCGCGCACGCGAGAGGCCGTCGCACGGCGGCCCTACCTCCCCGCCATCTTCTCGGCGGCATCCACCACATGTGCCATGGTGACACTCGTCGTGACGGTGCCGATACCACCGGGAACGGGAGTGATGGCGTCAACGACGGGCTCAACCTCGTCGAAGTTCACATCGCCGCACAGCGTACCGTGCGAATCGAAGTTGATGCCCACATCGAGCACCGTCTGCCCCGCACGGAAGTATTCCTTGCCGAACGCATGCGCGCGACCGACGGCGCAGATGACGATGTCGGCTGTCCGGCACAGCTCGGGCAGGTTCTCGGTGCGCGAATGGCAGATAGTGACGCTCGCATTGCGGCGCAGGAGCATCATCGAGACGGGCTTGCCCACCACAAGGCTTCGGCCGATAACCACAACATGCTTTCCCACCAGGGGAATCTTGTAGAAGTCGAGAATCTCCACGCACGCTTGCGCCGTACAAGGAGGAAACCCATCGCTCGAGTCGGTGAACACGGAGGCGAGCGACGCGAGCGAGATGCCGTCGATGTCCTTCTCCGGCGAAAGCATGTTGCACAGCGCCTTCTCGTCGAGAAAGCTCGGCAGGGGACGAAACATCAGGCAGCCGTGCACGGTCTTGTCGTAGTTGATGGATTGCAGCGTCGCTTGCACAGCAGCCTGCGGCGCCAGGTCGTCAAGCACGTAGGGCTTGGTGGAAAGCCCTAGGCTGGCGGCGCGCTTCTTCGCGGTGCGCTCGTAGGACAAATCGTCGGGGCGCTCCCCCATGCGCACGAGCGCGAGCGTGGGCTCGACGCCTCGCGATTTGAGTGCCTCGATGCGACTGCGCAGATCAACCGCCATATGATCGACGACTGGTTTTCCTTTGAGAAGCGTTGCCATAATACACCTTAACCCTTGAGGTCCCTTACCTATGAAACCTCTTTGACCACATAATCGAACAGCTCATCGCAGCGCTCGCGCGTCGTCGACGCGATCGCCGAAGCCTCCTCGCGAACGCGGAGCGCCCTTGCGGGGTCGTCCATCGAAGCCGCGTTGATATACACGTTCAAGCTTGCGCCATCGACCGCCGCCCGGGCGAATGCAGCCGAAACGCCCGCGTCCGACCTGGCCATTCGGCTGCCATGGTGCGCCAGATAGTCGGCATGGTCGACCACGCGCGCCACCGTGCGCATGATATCAAGCGGCACCTCGGTCGCCCCGACAAGCGCTCGCTGGATCGCATCCTGCTTCGCCGCAAGCTCTTCTGGCGTGCCCTTCGGCATGCGGTACGCTGCGGCAAGGGGCTTAAACGCGCGCGCATCCTCCTCGACGAGTGCGATTAGTCGCTCGCGAAGATCCCCAAGCTCCTCAAGGTGATGCATGACTTCGCCCTCGACCTCGGCATATGTCTTCTTCCCCACCGTGAGATTGCCCACCATGGACGCGAGCGCCGCAGCGAGCGCACCGACGTACGCCGACGCCCCGCCCCCGCCGGGAGCGGGGGCCGCGGACGCAAGATCTTCAACGAAACGGGCGTCTACCATAAAAGCCTCTTCCTCGTTTCAAGCCCTCAAACTGATAGAGCGATTAGGGTACGGTAACCCACCATTGTCTCGAGCATGCAACGACTGCCGCGAGCGCTCGTGCACCGCTACACGAGCGCAGGGCTGCCGAAGCGGGCGTTCCTTAGAACAGCCCCGTGATCTTCCCGGCCTCGTCGACGTCGATCTTGAAGGCGGCAGGTGACTTGCCCAGGCCCGGCATCGTCATGATGTTGCCCGTGAGAGCCACCACGAACCCAGCGCCGGCGCTCACCTTGACGTCGCGCACCGTGATGCGGAACCCGCGCGGCGCACCAAGCTTCTTCTGGTCGTCGCTGAAGCTATACTGGGTCTTCGCCATGCACACGGGCATGTCGCCGAAGCCGAGCTTCTCCAGTTTTGCCAGCTCCTTTGCCGCCTTGGCATCGAAATCCACCCCATCGGCGCGGTAGACGCGCACAGCGATCGCCTCGATCTTCTCGCGCAGGCTCAAATCGCTGTCGTAGGCGAACTGGAACGTGTCGGCGCCGCGGCCGGCCTCGTCGCCCTCGTTGCACAGGCGCACGACCTCGTCGGCCAGTGCCAGGCCGCCTTCGCCGCCCTTCGCCCACACCTCGGAGAGCGCCACGTTCACGCCCAGCTCGCGGCACTTGTCCTCGACAAGCTTCAGTTCGGCCTCGGTGTCGGTCGGGAAGCGGTTGATGGCAACCACGCAGGGTAGGTTGAACACCTGGGTGATGTTCTCCACATGCTGCAGCAGGTTGGGAAGGCCCGCCTCGAGCGCCTCGAGGTTCTCCTCGTTGAGCTCGTCTTTCGCCACGCCGCCGTGGTTCTTAAGCGCGCGAACCGTGGCAACCACGACCACGGCGTCGGGCTTGAGGCCCGTCAGGCGGCACTTGATGTCGAGAAACTTCTCCGCGCCCAGATCGGCACCGAAGCCAGCCTCGGTGATGGCGTAGTCGCCGAGCGCCAAGGCCATCTGCGTCGCCATAATGGAGTTGCAGCCGTGCGCGATGTTGGCGAAGGGGCCGCCGTGGATGAATGCGGGCGTACCTTCGAGCGTCTGCACGAGGTTCGGCTTGAGCGCGTCCTTGAGCAGCGCGGCCATGGCGCCTTCGGCGTGCAGGTCGTGAGCGGTGACGGGCTGGTCGTCGAAGGTGTAGCCGACCACGATGCGGCCGAGGCGCT
>JAUNWQ010000150.1 GCA_030540225.1 Coriobacteriia bacterium
AAACTCTCAATTCTTTACGGTTTCGCCCTTGACTTCATATAGCTGGTCTCCTTTCGGAGCGCTCTCGTACGCTCCGCCTTGAGCACGCGCGCTTAATTCCCCTGCGCGAGCATTCCCTTAACCGATGAGAACAGCTGACCACGAACCGATGATGACGCTATCGTGTAATAGGTATGTAATAACGTAAATCAGTATGGTGGTATGAGACGGTGAGCTGCGACTTTGCCAAAACAGTCATACCGCTGCATCGCAATGTGCAATCGGGAGGGGGAGCTTACTTCTTTTCCAGGGATTGGTGCGGCACGGATACTGGATAGTCCTCAACGAAGTCCATGAGCGATTGTTGGGAGTGGATGTCCGTCTTGCGGTAGATGCTGTAGATATGGCTTTTCACGGTGTGCGGCGAGATGGTCAGCTTGTTTTGGATATAGGCGGCGTTGCGGCCCTTGGCGAGGTAGCGCAACACATCGGTCTCGCGAGGGGAGAGCTGGTACATCTCGGCAACGGCGTTGCAGCGCGCTTCGAACACCTCATGCTCGCTCATGCCGGCAGGCGCCGGCTGTGCGGGGGTTGCAACAGCCTCGCTTGGGGCAGGCGCACGGTCGGCATTCTCGTCATGATGCTCCGATTGCGGGAAGAACACGGTGACGGCGAGGACGACGAGACATGCGGTGCACAGGCGAATGACCGTGAAAGCGTCGGAGTGGGCGCCGAAGACGACGGTCGTCGCGCTTGCGACGGCCCATCCGATGAGAAATCCCAGCGCGCTTGCCAAAAGGCGACGAGGAACCTGACGAAATACCGCCGCTTCTCCGAGCTCGACGCTCTTACGCACGAGATGTGCATAGGTCGTTGGCAAGAACAGCGCCCACGATGCGATGACAAGAAACGCGCAGACAATCTGGACGTACCCAGTTGAGAAGGGGATGCAGATGCAGGCGAGCACCGTCACGAACAGCAGGATTCGCTGCAGAACAGTGATGTTCAGGAAGATTTTCTTCAGGGAGAGTACAACTAAGACAAGAGCGCCGGGGATCGTTGCAAGAAGGCCGATGAAGACATAATGAGAGCCGTAGTTGAACAAAAAGACGAAGGTCATCCCGAAAACGATACCGAAGGCAATAAAGGACGGCTCGACTTCGCGCGCGAATTTCCATGGTTTGTGTTCAACGGCGCTGAGCGGCGCGGCCTGCGAATTGTCTGAGTTCTCACTTGTGTACTTCAGCAATCCCACCGACAATGCGAGATAAACGAGACAGAAGACGGGCTGGAACTCAGTTGGCATAAGCGCCGCGAGTGCGAAAAGGGCGCCCCCGCCCAAAAGCGCTTCAGAGCAGAATCGGGCATAGGCACGCGATTTGGACCTGCCGCACACGTCGAGCCAGCTTACGGTGAGGAAGCCTCCACCGATGCCGGCGAGAAGGTTGGCGGTGCAGAGCAGGGGGGTGGGTATCGGGGCGTGCACAAGCAGGCCGAAGCTGATGAGGGGCACGATTGCGGCGAATACCGCCTCGCTTGCAAGGACTGATGTCTTAAACGGCGTGTAGGAAGCTCGTTTACCGAGGAAGTGGCAAATTAGCTCCCCAAGCGCGATGCCGACGAAGATGAACAGCTGGATCATGTCGCGCTCGCCGGTGGGAAGACCCTGCAAGAAAATCGCAAACAGCCAGTAGAAGGTGATGAGCATCCACCCGAAAAAAAGGGCGAAGCCCCCAACCCCTAACAACTCCATTGCACCGTCAGCGCCGCTGCGCTGCTTCTCTTTCGCCATCTTTCCCCCTTGAATAAGATACCGATACACAAGAGAAACTGACCACGACGCAAAGCGGTATTTCGCACGGTGCGCCCCAAAATCCCTGGTGTTCAGTATAAAGCTTTTCCCCTCCGATACGCGATTATGCTTCTTGGAAACACGGTAGGCGCGCTTCCAGGCTCGTCACTGACGAAAGCTTGTGGGCCTAGGCTTGCCCTGGCGGCTTGATTCCCATATCGGCGATTACGTCGGACAGGCTCGCCATTCCGAGCTCCTTGCAGGCAGCGGATACGCCAGGTGTTGCGCCCGTGGTGGCGTCGACGGTGTTCGCTTCGCGTTTCTCGCCTTTGAGCGTATCGCCGTGGGCTTCTGCGGCGCTGTCCCGAATGTTGCCGTAATCAATCGAGCGAGTCGCGCCTGTCGTCGCATCAACGGTG
>JAUNWQ010000050.1 GCA_030540225.1 Coriobacteriia bacterium
CTCGATATCGAACGCTTCGGCAATACCAGCGATGATCGACTTTCTGTTGACTTCGGAGATTCCCTTGTTGAAAAGGCCAAACACGGTATAGGAATCGATGTCGGCCATCCCGACCTCATGGCCCGCCTTCTTTTGCGCCATCTGCGAGAACCAGTGCCAGCTGCTCTGAGTTGCTGCCCCTCCTCTAATCCCGCAGCTCCCCCTTGCCAGCGACGCATCTTCTTATTTCCCCAGGTCCTCGGCGAACCCTACGCGGTAGTTCGTGAACACCACCCCATCGCCTGCCTGCGTAGCGTCCAGGTCGACGTCGGCAGCTATCGCGAAATCGCTGTCGCCTTCCGCATCGTGGAAAATCTGGCGCACATGCCACACGTGGGCCGATTCCTCGTCGGACTCGTCGAGCACGAGATAAGCTTTCGAGCGCGCATCCGCATCGAGGAGCACCTCTTCGTGAGCGTCGTAGAACTCATCGAGCGCCACCGCCCAGGCGCGCTCGCCGAAGCCCCAGTCCGCATCCATCTCGCCAAGCGTTGCAACGTCGCGATGCGCAGCCGCACGCACGCGGCTGAACAGGGCGTTCCGCACAAGAACGGTAAGCCCGCGACGATCGCGCACCACCGGCTCGTCCTCGGGCGAAGGCGGCGCGGCATCAAACGCTGCACCCGCGTTCTCCCACTCGTCGACCAAACTCGAGTCGACCGAGCGCACGATGAGCCCCAGCCAAGCGACGATGTCCTCGAGCCGCTCGTCGCGCTTGCCCTCGGGAACCGTGCGATCGAGGGCGCGAAACGCCTCGGACAGATACCGGAGAAGGGCACCCTCGTAGCGCGTGATACCCAGCTTCTGGATATACCCCTTGAAGTCCGCGGCGCTCTCCAGCATGTCGCGCAGTACCGACTTCGGACGCAGGCAGAAGTCGCGCGCCCACGGCACGCCCTCGCAGTATTTCTCTAAGGCGGCATCGAGCAGGTCCTCAAGCGGCTTTTCGTAGGTCACGTCCGCGATGCGCTCGAGGCGCTCCTCGTATTCCACGCCGTCCATCTTCATCTCGGCCATGGCGCGATCGCGCGCACGACGCTCCTGGGCGCGCAGCACCTGGCGCGGATCTTCGAGCGTCGCCTCGACCATCGACACCACGTTGAGCGCATAGTCGTCGTCTTCAGGGTCCAATAGTTCCAAAGCCGCGAGCAAGAAGGGTGAAAGCGGCTGGTCGAGCGCGAAGTCTTCAGGAAGATCGACCGTCACGTAGTAGCTTGCGCCCCCGTCGGGCATCTCCTCTTTCTCCACTACGCCCGCGGCGATGAGCGTCGCGAACACCTCGTCGGCGCGCTGCGAAAGGCCCACCTTCTCCTCGTCGGACTGCAGCGAGTCGGCAATGAGCTCCTCCACGCGCCCGCGCGCGTCGCCGCCCTGCTCCACCTCGGCGAGCACCATCGAGTGCGTGATGCGCATGCGGGGCGTGAGCTTCTCTGGCACCGATTCCACCAGGCGGTTGAAGGTGTCCTCGTTCCAGTTGACGAAGTTCTCGGGCGGCTTTTTCTTCTTTATCTTGCGAAGCTTCTTCGCATCGCCCGCAGCCTTCACCTCGGCCTTGTGGTTCTCGATCTCGTGCTCGGGCGCCTCGGCGATGACCACGCCTTCGGTGTCGAAGCCCGATCGCCCCGCGCGCCCCGCGATCTGGTGGAACTCGCGCGAGCGCAAGCGGCGCATCTTGTGGCCGTCGAACTTCGTAAGCGCGGTGAGCACAACGGTGTGGATGGGCACGTTGATGCCCACGCCGAGCGTGTCGGTTCCGCAGATGACGGGGAGAACGCCCTGTTGGGCGAGCTTTTCCACCAGCAGGCGATAACGGGGAAGCATCCCTGCGTGATGCACACCGACGCCGCAGCCGAGCAGGCGCTTCAACGTCTTGCCGAACGCCGTGGTGAATCGCGCGACCTTCATGGCCTCCTTCACCGCCTCGCGCTGCTCCTTCGTCGCCACGCCGTAGCTCGCCAGCGCCGACGCGCTCGAAAGCGCCGCGTCCTGCGAGAAGTGGACGATGTAGAGCGGACCCTCCCCTTTTCGCAGCGCGAGCTCGACGGTGCCCTCAAGCGACGTGAGCGCGTATTCGTAGGAAAGCGGCACCGGGCGCGGCGCGTCGATGATGCGGGAGACGTCCTTGCCCGTCTGGCGCTCGAGCAGCCCCGCGATCTGGTCAACATCGCCAAGTGTGGCGCTCATCAGCAAAAACTGCACATTGGGAAGTGCAAGCAGCGGCACCTGCCAGGCCCAGCCGCGATCGGAGTCAGAGAAAAAGTGGAACTCGTCCATAGCGACGCTCTCAATGGGAGCATCCTTCCCCTCGGCGAGCGCCTGGTTCGCGAGAATCTCCTCCGTGCAGCAGATGACCGGGGCCGACGTGTTGATGTGCACATCTCCCGTGATCATGCCCACGTTCTCGCGGCCTAAGATGTCCACCAGGTTGAAGAACTTCTCGCTCACAAGCGCCTTGATGGGCGCCGTGTAGTAGGAGCGCTCGCCGAAGCACATCGCGATGAAGTGCATACCGAGCGCGACGAGCGACTTGCCCGAACCGGTCGGCGTGCCCAAGATCACGTGGTCGCCGACCATGATGGACATGAGGGCCTCTTCCTGATGGGGCCACAGCTCGATGCCGCGCGATTCGACCCAGCCGATGAACGCCTCGTAGGCTTCTTCCTCCGTAAGGTTAGGGTTCTCATCGTAGAGCTTGCAGGCAAGTGCGCCGAGCTCGCCAGGCTTGTGCGCACGGGACGCGTCGGCAAGCTGCGCGACCTCGCTCTCGGAGATCGTGACGTGGACAGATGCGCCGTCGTTGGTTCGTTCAGACAAAAGTCGCTCCTCGTACAGGTTCGCCCGCGCGACAAAACGGGCGGACCTGCTGGCCCGCCCGACTCAGTCACCGCGAATTCGCATTCAGTTCTTCGAAGTGTAGCGCAGCGCAGCCGAATGATGCTAGCACTGCTCAAGAATGGCACGCAGATACTGCTTGTAGCTCTCCGCGAGCGACTCCGGCCCCTCGATGCGAACCGTGCCATTGCACCGGACAAGCCATCCGTAAAACGCGGGGCCCTCTTCAACCCGGGCCTCGATGCGCGCCGTGCCGTCACCGAGGTCGGTGGAGGCGACATCGCGTCCGAAGCGGTCGACGACGGCGTTCATAGCATGGCCATCGGCGATAAGCGTCGCGTCGACGAACGCGCCACCAGCCGCACCGACAACCGCATTGTCGAGTCGCTCGACCGAGAAATCGCTTTGGCGGGGAACCTTCGCCGCCCGCTCCTCGGAGACTTCCACGTAATCCATGCGCCCGACGCGAAAGCCCTCGAAGATTTCGGTTTCGGGATTGTAAGTGACCAGGTAGTACACGCCTTGGTTCACGATGATTTCCACAGGTGTCTCCACGTAGCGCTCGCCGCTGCGGCGCATGACTTTCTCTTTCGCGGCGTTGTAGCTGAAATAGCGGAACGACACCTTGCGCTTGCCCGCGATCGCCTCCAGGATGTGGTCGACGTTGTAGAGCAGCGAGTCGCCCTGGATCTTGATGCGCCCGCTCACGGAAAGGTGACGGTCGAGCAGATCGCGCTCACGCTTGGGCGCGAGACGCTTGATCGAGCGGACGAGCGCATCGGACTTGCGCTGCGTCAAATGGCGCGAGCTTTGCACGGCGTCCACGATAAGCATCAGATCGTCGAGCTCGAAAGAACGCGTGACAAGGGCATACTCGAGCGGCGCCCGCTGAAACGTCTGGATATCGAGGCCGAACTCCCGCAGCGACTCGATGTCGCGATAGACCGACTTGCGCTCCGCCGTGATGCCGTGAGCCTCGAGGCGTTCGAGAATCTGCGCCATGGTCAAGCCGGCGACAGCGTCGGTCTCCTCCACGAGCATCTTCGCGATGTAGAGGAGCTTGAGTTTTTGCAAATTTGCCGCCACGGGACACCCTCCCTTTTATACCTCAGTTACCATAATGATTATACTTCTTTGTTTCCCCAGGTAAACTAGCGTTCGTTACAAAAATCACGTCGATTATGACATTTGCCCGTCCCAAAGTTGTCTCAGAAGACGTCAAATTATCGGGAAGGGCGCAAGCGAGCAAGGTCGGCTATAATCGCAAGACAGATGCAACCGGACGACGACTTGGATGTGACTTCATGAACGCAGGCACCCTGGCAGGCAACGATTCCCTTCGCGCGGCACTGCGCCACTACGACGAGGTCCGCGAGACCTATCTTCGCGCGCTCGCTGAGCATGGCGTGGAATTCGCGCCCGCAGGCTCCTCCGATGCCGAGAGCGCCCAACTGCGAGACGAGCTTGCGCAACGCGGAGCCGAGTTCCGTAACGCAGGTGCGTCAATTCGCATGGGCTGGATCTCGAAGGCATGCATCGAGTGCACGGGAAACAAAGGCTCCGAGACGTTTTCCACCACATTCAGGTGCCACCGCGACTGCTATTTCTGCTTCAACCACAACCAGGCGGACTACGACAAGTTCGTCCGCGAGGGCTGTCCATGGGAAGAGGGCCTCGCCCGCGCCGCCGAAACCTACAAAAACGGCCTCGCCGTCATCGGGCTCACGGGAGGCGAGCCGCTTTTGAGCTTCGATGCGTCAATCGCGTTCCTCAACCGCGCGCGCGAGCTTTTCCCCGAGGCGCACAAGCGCATGTACACCTCGGGCGACCTGCTGACGGAGGACATGGCGCGAGCGCTGCGCGACGCGGGACTGCAAGAGATCCGCTTCAGCGTGAAGGATTTCGACCCCGAGCCCATGCAGGAGCGCGTGCTCGACGCGATGCGCCTGGCGAAGCGCTACATTCCCGACGTCATGGTGGAGATGCCCATCATCCCCGGCACCGAGGCGCGCATGAAAGAGCTGCTCGCAAGCTTCGAAGAGATCGGCATCCGCGGGATCAACATGCTCGAGTTCTGCTTCCCCTTCCACAGCTGGGACGAGTTCGCGCGCCGCGGCCTTGTCGTGCGCAACCCGCCCTTCGACGTGATGTACGACTACGGCTACTCGGGCGGCCTTCCCATCGCCGGCAGCGAGCAGCTTGCGCTCTCGCTGATGATATGGGCACACGACCAGGGGTTCTCGTTCGGCATGCACTACTGCTCGCTCGACAACAAGCACCGAAGCGAGATGCGACAGCGTAACGAGCGCGCCGCCCATGCGCACCCCTGCTTCACCTTCGACAAGGGAGATTTCTTCCTGAAGACCGCGAAGGTGTTCGGCCCCGACCGCGAGGTGGCGCGCCCCGTCCTTGCCACTGCCGGCTGCGACACGATGGTCGACAACGATGAGGAAGACTCGACGACTTTTCCCTTGCGCTACCTGGAATTTCTGCGCGGCGTGAACGTCACGCCGGCAGTTGCGTATGCTGTGCTCGAATCGGACGAGAACGGCTCGTATATTCAGGAGCTCGACCTGCGCGTAGCTGAATAGCGCGCATGGGAGCCCTCGCAGCCTTCACAATCTAAAAACCAGGAGGACGGCCCGTCGGTGCGAGTGCGATACCAACTGCTGCGTTCGAACCGATGGGCCTCGGCAGCTTTCTACAGCGCGGACTCGATTGCGGCAAGCAGCTCGTCGTACTCCTCGAGCGTGGGGACATCGGGGTTCTCGGCCTTCGTCGACGGCGCACCTTTGAACAGCCAGCCCGCCTTGCTTGCGCGAATCATTCCCAGGTCATTGTACGAATCTCCCGCGGCGATGGTCTCCATCCCGCAGCTTTGCAGTGCGCGAACGGTCGTGAGCTTCGTCTGGTCGCAGCGCATCTTGTAGCCGGTGATGGCGCCGCCCTCGTCCACCTCGAGCGAGTTGCAGAAGATGGTGGGCCAGCCGAGCTTGCGCATCAGCGGCTGCGCGAACTGTTCGAAGGTGTCGGAGATAATGATGACCTGCGTCTTCTCGCGCAGCGCATCGAGGAACTCGCGGGCGCCCTCCATCGGGTCGATCGTGGCGATCACGTCTTGAATTTCGGCCAGGCCAAGTCCATGCTCGCGCAGGATGTCCAGGCGGAAGTTCATGAGCTTGTCGTAGTCGGGCTCGTCGCGCGTCGTTCGCTCAAGCTCGGGGATGCCGCTCGCCTTGGCGAACGCGACCCAAATCTCGGGGACGAGCACACCTTCCAAATCCAAGCAAACCACGTTCATAGGACATCCTTTCCTTATGTAGGGTCAAGGCGTTGGAGGATTCCAGCGCAACGGAAGTTAGGGTCCGCAGCACGCAACGTCGCGAACTGGGCGGGCACGGCCCTATGATAGCCTATCGAAAACGTCGGCATTCAAGCAATCGGCTGGACGGCGCCCGCATACGACGTCGATGGCGCTTTGCATCGTTCGCTCGCGAAGCTCGCGACCCGATTCCTCCGACCAATACGCCGCATGCGAGGTGAGCACCGTATGCGGAGCGCGCAAAATCGGGTGCGTGAAATCGATCGGCTCGTCCTCGAACACGTCGATTCCCGCGCCCCACAGTTTCCCCTCTTCAAGCGCCTGGGCGAGTGCGATTGTATCGATAACCGCACCGCGCGCCGTGTTCACGACGACCGCCCCCGGCTTCATAGTCGCGATGCGCTCGGCAGACAGGAGATGGTGGGTTTCGGGTGTGAGCGCAGAATGGAAGCTCACCACATCGCAGGTGCGCAGAAGCTCATCGAGCGCGAGGATGTCGTAGCCCTCGGGCGTGCGCCGCCCCGGCACGAGCGAGCGCGACTGGCATACCACGCGAAAGCCGAGGCCAGCCGCCTTGCGCGCGGTGGCGCGGCCGATTTCGCCCATTCCCACCACGCCGAACGTGCGCCCGTGCACCTGTCCAAGCGGACGGCGGCAGGCGTAGTCCCACGTCCCCGCCCGCATGTCCGCGTCGATCTCGTTCATGCGACGCAGCACGCACAGCGCGAGGGCGATTGCGTGGTCGCTTACCACCTCGGTGCCGTATCCGGGCGCCGTGCAGATCGCCACCCCATATTCGGTTGCGGCTTCAAGGTCGATGCTGTCATAGCCGACTCCCGTCCGGCTGACCACCTTCAGCCGAGGGGACAGAGCCTCGAACACACGACGCGGGAAGTGCGCGTAGGATGTCACGATGCCGTCGGCGTCGACGGCGTTCCTGATGACCGCGTCGGCATCGCGCTCGTGAAACACTGCGATGTCGACTCCCGCCTCGCGCGCCATGCTCTCCTCAAAGACGGAGTTCTCGAAATCGTTGTCGACCACCACGATCTTGGGCATTTCCGCCACCTTCCTCTTCGTTTATCGGATCGATTGTAGAGCAAACAGGCGAGTTGGTGGTCAACTGGACGAGCAAGGTCATTTCCCTCATATCACTTGAACCGCTGGGCGCACCGTGCATAATGTTCAATTCGAATGGCTTCTACGATAGCCCACATACCCTCTTCAACCGCACGGGAAACATGGGGTCTCCTCGCCGCGCAAGCGGCAGGGGGTTCATTTCGCAAGCTCAATTGAAGAGGTGGCTGACATCCTAGTTCCATGCTAGCCGTATCATTTCTCTGAGTTGCCAGGAGCACAAGCAATTATGAGCATCCTCGACAGACAATACCCGACGAGCGTTTATCGACTCATCCTCGCCACGGCCGCCGCCATCTGGGGCCTCGGCTTCGTGATCGGCAAAAGCGCCATCGCCACCGTTGGCGCCACCTGGTTCACCGCCATCCGTTTCTTTGGGGCGGGCATCGTTTTGCTCATCATTTTATTTCCCCATATCAAGCGAAATTTCTGCCGAAAGACGCTGAAGGCGGGCATGGTCATAGGCGTGGCCACGTTCCTCGGGTTCTGGACTCAGTTTCTGGGCTTGGGCATGACGACGCCATCGAAGAACGCCTTTTTGAGCGCGTGTTATTGCCTTACTGTGCCGTTCATCTGGTGGGTGGTCTCGCGCCGCCGCCCGTCCGCCAAAGTGTTTATCTCCGCGGCAATATGCACGGCCGGCATCGGGATGGTATCGCTGACCGAAGGCTTCTCCATCAGCCTGGGAGACGGCATCAGCATTCTCTCGGCGTTCCTCTACGGCGCTGAAATCGTGATCATCGGCCTGGTCATGCGCGATAACGATATCCTGACCACCACCGTCGTCCAACAATTCACCAGCGGAATCTTTGCCCTGCTGCTCGCCTTGACCACGCAGCCCATGCCAACGGCGGCGCAGGTGATCACTCCCGAGTTCATCGGCGCCATGGCCTACGTTGCCGTCCTTTCGGCGGCCTTTGGAGCCGTGGCGCAGAACACAGCGCAGGCACATGTGTCCCCTTCCGAGGCGGGCCTGCTCTGCTCGCTTGAAAGCGTGTTCTGCGCCCTGCTCAGCGTGGCATTCTTCGGCGAGGCGCTCACGCCGAGGATGGCGTTGGGATTCGTGCTCATCTTCGCTTCCATCGCGGCAACTCAGCTTGGCGACAAGGGAGGCAACGCCGCTGCCGCTGCCGCCGCCGACTCCGCCCTCGACGAGTCCGCCGCCGACGGGCCAGCGGCCGCCAGAAGCTGGGAATCCAGCGAACCTGTCAAACGGAACCGTGGAAGAATCGCCCGCTGAACTGCGAGTACCGCAGCTAGCAAGGCACCTTTTGGCTACTAAACGAGAAAGCCCCGCATTCTCGGTGCCAAGTCCGCGATTGGCCGCGGAGCATAGGTCATGATAGCGGTTAAGCCCGACGGCGAAACACGAGATAGCTGTTCAGGGCGCCCGTCCGGCCGTCCGCTTCGAACCGCGCAACAAGGCTTGCCCAGCCGTCGACGGCACGAGAGAGGTCGGCCACTTCCCCATCCGAGAAGGTGTGGCAATAACGGTATGCATGCTGCCTGTTCTGCCATCCAAGCAGGTAATCGCCCTCGTCGAGCGTGGGCAGCCCATACCCCACGCGAGCTTTCGCCGTCGTTTCTACCGCCTTTGCTGCAAGCTCGGGACTCTTCGCGAACTGCCAAAGCGACACCGCAACGTGCCCGCCGGGACGCACGCTCTTGACGAGCGCCCGCAGAAGCGCCGCCCGCGAATCGGCACTGGGAATATGGTGGAAGAACCCGAAGCACACCGCCATATCGACAGGCGGCGCTTCGATTGCGCGCTCAATCGAACCGTCTATCAGCGAGTTTGCGATATCAAGCTTCTGGAAGGCAACGTTGTCAGCGTCGCCCGCGAGCCCATCGCGCGCAAGCTGCTCGCAATCGTCCACCGCGAAGTAGGCTATCGCCGCACCGGGCAGCGCCTCTTGCAGAAAGCGAAGGAAGCGACCGTTGCCGCACGCCACATCGAGCACACGCAGCGGATCGCGAGGAATTTTGCCGGCGGAGAGAGCGGCGCCTTCGGGAAGCGCGCCCCCGGGGGAAACCGTAACACTCGCATCCGACAACGGCTCAGCGCCGACTCCCATCTCGTCGAGGCAGCGCCTCCAACCCGCCCACGAAGCGCGGCGGGTCGACGAGAACGACGAGGCGTTCTCGCGGTAGAAAGTCGAGGTTATGTCGCACAGTTTTCGGGCGGTTTCAGCATCCATAAGTCATCCCGTGCATTGTATCGCTTCGCGACGCAACGCGCCGTCCGCAGCGGGCCGGCGATCCGCCAGCGCGCGCCGGGCCCGCATAGCGTACAATGCCGCTTATGCAGAAAACCCTCGAAACCATATTGTCAGCCCTAAAAGAGCAGGGCCAGCCGCTCGACGCGAACGCACTCGACCGGATTATCCGCGCGCGCAATCGCGAGCTACGAGGACCCGTGCGCGCGGTGGCAAAGAAGAAGCTCCTCCCCTTCTACCAGCAAACGAAAGAACGCAATCCCGACCTGTGGCGCAGCTGGGGCATCGACGACGCACTCGAAGCGCTCCTCGTGCGCACCCTGCGGATGAAGCCCATGCGCACCGCGTCGGGTGTGGCGACTGTCACGGTGCTCACCAAGCCGTGGCCCTGCGCAAGCGCCTGCCTCTACTGCCCGAACGACATCCGCATGCCCAAAAGCTATCTGGCAGATGAGCCTGCCTGCCAGCGAGCCGAGCGCAACTGGTTCGATCCCTATCTTCAGGTGGCGCTGCGGCTGCGCACGCTCGCCGACATGGGACACACGACCGACAAGGTCGAGCTCATCATCCTCGGCGGCACCTGGACAGATTATCCGCGCGCCTACCGTTTTTGGTTCATGCGCGAGCTTTTCCGCGCGCTGAACGAGGCCGCGGACGCAAACGCGCAACGGGCGAGCATCGCCGAGCGACGCGCCTTCTACGAACAATGCGGCATCAAAAGCGAGAGAGACGACCTTGCCGCATTTACTCGCGACGAGCAGGCGCGAGTCACTTGCGGCGAACTCACCTACAACCAAGCAGTCCGCGAACTCTACGGGGACGATGCGGGCTGGCGGCAGGCGAGCAACAGCCAGACGGCCGCGCTCGCAGACGTCACTCTCGAACATGCGCGCAACGTGCAGGCCGCGCATCGCTCGGTGGGACTTGTTATCGAGACGCGCCCCGATTGCATCACCCCCGGAGCGCTCACCGAGATGCGGGCACTCGGCGCAACGAAGGTTCAAATCGGCATTCAGAGCCTTGACCAGCACATACTCGATGCGAACCTGCGCCGCATCTCCCTCAATCGCATCGGGCGCGCCTTCGAGCTCGCAAGGCTGTTCGGCTTCAAAATCCATGCGCATTTCATGGCCAACCTTTACGGGGCCACGCCTGAAAGCGACGTCGCGGGGTACCGTGCGCTCGTGACCGACAGGCACTTCCTTCCCGACGAGGTGAAAATGTACCCTTGCGCGCTCGTCGACGGCACGGGTCTTGTGGAGCACTGGCGAAACGGCACGTGGAGGCCCTACGCCGAGGAGGAGCTTATTGGTGTTCTGGTTGCAAACATGCAAGTCACGCCTCCTTACGTGCGCGTGTCGCGCATGATCCGCGACATCTCCTCGCACGATATCATGGCGGGCAACAAGAAGGTGAACCTGCGCCAGATGGTCGATGGCGAGCTGGCGCGCCGCGAGGCTGCGGTGGCCGAAATCAGGACGCGCGAAATTGGCACGCACGCGGCAAACCTGAGCAAGCTTGAGCTCGTCGAGTTCCCCTATGAGACCACCGTATCGAGCGAGCGTTTCCTGCAATGGGTAACGCCCGAAGGGAAAATTGCAGGCTTCTTGCGCTTGTCGCTGCCGAAACCCGATGCGATCGCAGCTGCACGCGCGGAAGCGGAAAACGAGCGCGGGGCGATCGGCTCAACGGGGTGCGAGGCAATGCCATTCGAAGGCAAGGCCACCTCTCACCAGGCCTCACGAGATATTGCGCCCGCAAGCGCAAGCGCGCAAGCGGAACGCTCCGCCCATAACGCCTTCCCTCTAGCTGCAGGCGAGGCCATGGTCCGCGAGGTACACGTGTACGGCGCCGTCGCCGCGCTCGGGCATGCAAGCACGGGAGCCCAGCACACGGGGCTGGGCCGCAAGCTCGTCGCTCGGGCATGCGATATCGCGCGAGAGGCAGGCTACGAGCGCATAAACGTCATCAGCGCGGTGGGGACGCGCGAATACTATGCGTCCCTCGGCTTCGAGCAACACGGCCTCTTCCAGCAAAAAGAGCTTTAAGTTTGCAAAGCACGCAGGGGCAGCCCCTTGCAACCGTCGATCCCGCAGCTCTTGATGCCAGCTCCTCCCAAGAAGCGGGAAAGAGACACTCGCCCAACCTTTGTCCCGCGCCCGGGGCAAGCCTACCGCACCCGCAGCTCCCAGAAGGCAACGGCGCTTGCCGCGGCCACGTTCAGGGAGTCGACATCGTGCGCCATGGGTATC
Organism: Coriobacteriia bacterium; assembly: GCA_030540225.1. GTDB lineage: Bacteria > Actinomycetota > Coriobacteriia > Coriobacteriales > Eggerthellaceae > Ellagibacter. Next base: position 11,799 of record JAUNWQ010000050.1, read on the forward strand.
TTCACCGTGTAGTCGCTCGCGTCGATCGTGGCTTGAGACAAGCCCTCGCCTTCAGTTCCGAGAACGATCGCGAGCTTCTCGCAGGAGCGAAGAGCCTCATCATCAAGCGAGATGGATTCGTCGGACAGGGCCATCGCCGCGACCTTGAACCCCAGGTCGTGAAGGAGAGGGATCCCCTCCCCCGCCCAAGACTGAACGCTTCCGATCCGCGTCCAAGGAACCTGGAACACCGTCCCCATCGACACGCGGGCGGCGCGACGGAAAAGCGGGTCGTGGCACGACGGGGTCACGAGGACCGCATCGACGCCGAGCGCGGCTGCCGAGCGGAAGATCGCCCCGATGTTGGTCGAGTTCCCGATATCCTCGAGCACCGCCACACGACGTGCACCCAGACTGTCCAGCAGCTCTGTCGCGCTTGGCAAGGACGGGCGCTCGAACACGGCAAGTGCGCTTCTGACCACCTCATACCCGGTGATTTCCTTGAAGAGCGCCTTCGGCGCGACGTAAATCGGCGTCGAGGAATCTGTCTCAAGCGCATGCTCGATGACGGGCATCGTGCCCTCGAGCAGCTTTTCAGGAAGCAGCATCGCGCGCGGGACGGCGCCAGCAGCCATCGCGCGCTCGATCACCTTGAGCGACTCGCCGATGAACAGCCCTCTCTCGCGCAGTTCCGCGTCGGCCGTGCGAGTGAACAGGGAGAGGTCCCCGTCCCTCTCGACATCCGCGTTGCCCGTCTGCTCCAATGTGATTATCGGCATTGCTCTCCCCTCTTGCGACATCGCCTACCGGCCGTAAATCCACGCCTCCCACGAGGCTGCCTCGCGTTGCGCCTGCGCGTAGCCCGCATCGTAGGACGCGCAAAGCTTCTCCCAATTCGTCTCTTTGTTGTCGACGGACATCTCGTCGGGATAGAAAACGCAGGCCGAGCCCTCCTGCTCGAGCCGCTCAACCTCGTCGCACAGAGCGTTATAGCGCGATGGCCTCTCGATGGTGCGCTCGGCAACCAAGGGATGGTTCCGAAAAGCGGCGCGGAACACGGCGCGTGGCAAAGCGCCAAGGGGCTTTTTGCGATATCCCTGCGGCTGCGTTCGCACGATGAAGAAGCGCTCGAAACCGTCGCGCCGCGCCGCGTCGAGGCAAATTCCCCAGCTCGTCCCCATTCCGCCGTCCATATAGGTGCGGCCGTCGATCGTCGTCGGCGGCATGAACAGGGGCATGGTCGAACTGGCGCGCACGCGCAGCATCATGTCGCGCATCGTCGGCATATCCGCCTTCGTCCACGCCACGGTCTCGCCGGTTTCCCAATCGAATCCCTCGATGTGCACCTCGGCCTTGTTCGCAAGGAACGTCTCGAAGTCGAAGGCCATCACCTTGTCGGTGCCCGCCAAGTCCTCCGCGATTCCCTCGTAGAGGTGATGCGCGTTGAAAAACCCTCTGCCAGATAGGAAGCTACCGACACCTCCGAACTCAGGGTCGCGCACCAAATCGGTGAACGAGGCGCGCGAGCGCTCGATATCGCGCGACACGTAGTTGACCGTATGGCTTGCCCCGGCGGAAATACCGTACACCTTCGGGAAATTCAGCTCGCGCTCGAGCAGAGTCGTCACCACGCCTGCCGTATAGCTTGCACGCATGCCACCGCCCTCGAAGATGAGCGCGACGTCGTCTATGTTGGGTTCGTATTGAGACATGGCAGGGATTATACCCCGACGAAGCCCTGATTGTTGACTGCATCCATGCGACTGGCCGCGTTTGCGAAACCCCTATTTGCTGCTTCCAGATGCGGTGCCGCCGGAAGCAGACGACGATCCCGATGCGGAGTCCTGGCTAGATGAGGTATTCCCACCGCTCGTGCTCCCCTGCTCCCCCGATGAGGATGTGCCCGCATTCGGGCTTGAAGAGGTCGAGGGGCCGCTTTGCCCCTTGCCGCTTTCTTGTGCTCCCGATTGAGAGGACCCTGACTGATTTTGCGAGGTCGAGCTGTTAGCATCCGAGGAGTCGTTTTTCGTCGTATTCGAAGCTGCGCTCGACGCGGACGCGTTCTGGGAGTCGCTACTCGTTTCGGACTCAATCGCATGCTGCTTGTCCGCCTGTGCATCTTGCTGCGCGTCCGAATCCTGGTTCCCTCGGACAACCTGTTCGATTGCCGCTGGCTTCGCGCCAAGACCCTGGCCTTGCGTGGTCAGCATGACAAATCCCGCGCTCACCGCCACCGCGACGAGTGCGGACACTATCGACACGGCGATCACGCCTCGCTGCATGCGCTTATCATGCTCGCGCTTCTCGCGAACATGCTGTGCAGTGATGTCCCCAGCGAGCGACTTATCGCCCAGGTGAGGCGTCGCCGTGGCGCGGCCGGGCACTCCCCCAGCAATCACACGCCCCGAGGCGAGCTGATCGGCGGCCCTCATCGACCTGCCCGCAAACTCAGCTTGTTCGGTTTGCCCCGCTTTCAGGCCGTCGGCTCGCACATCTTTTTCCGCCCCTAATGGGACCGCCTCGAAACCTTCCAACCCTTCAGCGACGCCAACGCCGTCAGTACTCGATTCTTCATCCGAGTCGCGCATGCCGCGCAGCTTGGTCGCCGACTGCTCCAGGAAGCGCTTGTATACCTGCGACGCGACCGTCGAGACGACCGAGCCAACCGCAACGCCGATCACCGACCCCGCGATGCCAATCTGCGCCGACAGCAGCATCGACGTCACCGCAGCAAGCGCGCCCGCCGTAAGCTGTGCGCCAGAGAGCCCCTCGAACAGGCTCTTCGCCGTGAATGATGTGCCTCTTGCCCGTTCAGTCATGTTCAACCTCGTGCTTATCATCTTCTCGCTTGCTTTCCGAAGGTAGAACATATCCTCCTCATGTGGTGGGAATTTGAACCAGGGGAACTCTTCGCCAGATTGATACCCAACCCTCACAGATATGCCACTTTCACCCCACTGCAAGGCTCTGCCTCAATCGAAGCCACCAAGAAAGTTACCTAAGCGTATACTTTGCCGTAGTGTTTCCGACCGAAAGGACTCTCGATGGAAAAGCCTATTCTTTATTACTGGGCGCCCTGTTCAACCTGCTCGGTGGCGGTGAACCTCGCCGATGAGCTGGGTATCGACCTCGACAAGCGCGACGTCGAGCAGGAAGCCCCCTACCAAGAGCTGCTTGCGCTCGGCGGCGACGCAAACAAGATTCCCTATCTCTACGTGGGCGGCGAGCTTATCGAGGGGCAGGAGTCAGTACTGGCGAAACTCAAAGCCATGAAATAAAGGACCTCATTGCCTTGTGCCGCGCGGCCGCCTGAGAGTGCGTTGCCCATCTCTGGCGTCGCGCGGTTTTGTTCTACCAGTCGTCATCGGCCTGCCCGTTTTCCCGTCGTTGTGCTAACCTCCGAACATAAGTTGCAGCACTCCCGTTTGGAGGTATCTATGAATCAAACCGAAGGCCCTATAGCCTACACCGCCATCCCCGACAAGGTCACCCGTAATGCGCATGCGGCCTTTGCCTCGGACCCAGCCGCGCGCATCGCAAAGAATGCCGTTTCCGCAAGCCCGATCCGCAAGGTCGCCCGCGTCCCCGAGGCGCTCAGCCTCGATGCGAGCACCTTCGACGTCCAGCTCTCCCAAGGCGACATCACCAACCAGAAGCGTTCGGGTCGCTGCTGGATGTTCGCAAGCCTGAACACCATGCGCTTTCGCATCATGAAGAAGCTCAACTTGAAGACGTTTGAGCTGTCGCAAGCCTATCCCCTCTTCTGGGACAAGTACGAGCGCGCTAACTGGTTCTTCCAGAACATCATTGCCACCGCAAATGAGCCTGTGACCTCGCGAGATGTTTCGTTTCTTCTCCTTGACCCACTCTGCGACGGCGGGCAGTGGGACATGTTCCGATCCATCGTGAAGAAGTACGGCGTCGTGCCGAAGGACGCCATGCCCGAAACGCACTGCTCGTCGAACACGGGAGATATGGATGCCCTCCTTACCCGATTCCTTCGTACCGGCGCTAAAACGCTCCGCAACACGATTGCGGAAGGCACCGACAAGGAAACCCTTGCCGCAAAGCAGGCTGAGCTTCTTGGGCAGTTCTACCGCATGCTTGCGATTTGCCTTGGCGAACCGCCGAAGTCGTTTGAAGCCCGTATCCGCGACAAAGACGACAAGCTGGTCGTTTCGGGGACCTTCAGCCCAAAGCAGTTCTTCGACGAATACGTAGGCATGAACCTTGACGACTACATCTCGGTTATCAACGCTCCGACCGCCGACAAACCCTACGATCGCTCCTATACGGTAAGGTTCCTTGGTAACGTAGCCGAGGATGGCGGCGTCCGCTACGTGAACCTTCCCATCGAGTCCCTGAAAAGAGCGGCTATCGCCCAGCTCAAGGACGGTCTTCCCGTATGGTTCGGCTGCGATGTCGACCAAAACTACTTGCAGGATGACGGAATGATGGGTATCAGTACCATGGATGCCGACGGGCTGTTCGGCGTGCCGGTGATGGCAGGCTTGGACAAAGCGGCTCGACTCGATTATGGTGAATCGCTCATGACACATGCGATGGTGTTTCAGGGAGTAAACCTCGATGGCGACGGCAATCCGACTTTATGGCGCGTTGAGAACAGCTGGGGCAAGGACCACGGCCACGATGGCTACGATCTTATGACTGACGATTGGTTCTCGGAGTACGTCTATCAGGTCGTCGTTGACAGGAAATACCTTACCGATGACGAGCTTGCAGTCTACGATAGCGACCCCGCCCCTCTCGCACCATGGGACCCCATGGGCGCTCTTGCGTAATATTTCACCAGCTTGATTCACGATTTCAACACAATTGTGATGTTAGTGCCTGACTTTTGCACTTGAAGAGGCTCGTTTTCCCACCCTGACCTGGGAAAACGAG
>JAUNWQ010000051.1 GCA_030540225.1 Coriobacteriia bacterium
TTGGACTGGAAAGTAACGCAGATGGACAATCAGTCACAAAACGCCTCTATCCTAAACAGGAAAAGCTCGGCGAAAGAGAATGTAGAGTACATAGACCCTATTGTTCTCAGCGAGAATACCAAGACCAAAGTCGTGTTGCGTGGTTGGTATATTCGCCATAGCGATCACACTGAATTCAAAGCGAAAATCGAAAGCCTTGCCAAGCCTGAACTTGGATGGATTGAGGTTCCGGAAAAGACAATCAATCTCTCAGGCGACGCTACCGCGAAACTTGCCGCCGAACTACCCAAGTGCCTTGCTATTTCAAAAGAAGAAGATCCTGGCGAGTATCTAACAATCAAGTTGTCTGATGGCACAGCGAACCTTGAACAGCTGGACCCGGAGCGCGTCGTAAATGGCTTGCTCGAAGTCCTGAATCAGGAGGGCGTTTCCCAGCACCTCAATGGAAAGGAACTTGGTCCGGAACTTGCAAAAGCCCTTCGGTACTCTGTCAGGCTCACCGAGATGAAAACGGCAATGCTTGAATTGCGCGGGCTTCTCGATGGCGGCGTTGCGCTTGAAAAGGAATACCAAGCTTGGTGCGAAAAGTATCCGTGGGCGTTCGGCAATCAATTTGTCGTGAACGACTCAATTCGCGACATCGGCATCCACGACCAAGTGGATATGCTTGTTCCGAGAATCATGGCAGGCTTTAGGGATATCATCGAACTCAAGCGTCCCGACATGGAAATTCTGAAATACGACAACACGCATCGGGATTACTTCTTTTCCCGAGAAGCTTCTATGGCCATCGGACAATGCCACAGATATTTGGACAAGTTTTCAGAAGCAGCCAGACATGGTTTAGATGACGCAAGACATGTAGTTGCATACCATCCAGAGGCAACTATCGTTATGGGCAGGATGTCCGGCTGGGGTGATGAGAAGGTCAAAGCGCTTCACGGACTTAACAGCAGACTTTCTGGAATACGTCTTATTACCTATGATCACCTTCTTGCTCAAGGTGAGAGTCTCGTGAATTATTTGTCTCATGACATTGCTGAAGAAGCACCTGTTGAGGACATCCCGTTTTAGTCACTTAGAAACTGTGGAATATATTCATTGTGAGTGCGTTTTGAGTACTAGGGCTTCTGGACACCAGTGTCCACTACGGACACGACGCGTAACCAGACGCAACCACGATTTACGACGATGCATAATCAGAACTTTGAATGGGAATAACGGGTACTGGCTTCTGAACTCGCGTTTCAATATCGCGCGGCACCTTGCGATACTGTGGGGCATCCCGCGGGGCAAAGTCGTCAGCGATAAAGCAGGAATTTCAGCCTCCGAACATTCTGCTCGGAGGCTTTCACTTGTTGAGTCGCTGCCTGAGAAAATGGTCTGATTGCCCCTTCCGCCTCTTCAGGGGGGGGCACAGCAAGGCACTCGACTGTCCATAGATTGCGGCAAGGGGTGTCAAGCCTTCAGCGGCGCGGACTGCGGTGGTGGGCAAGCGTGGCGAGGAAAGCGGAATGGGGGTCGGAGATTATGGGGGCAGGGTCGGATGATTTGCCTCATTACTATTGAAATGCATCTCCCCGTTTGCGGCGGCATCCCGAATTGGACTCCCTAAGGGCCGCTCCGAGGTACTTGGCCACCTCATTTAGACCCCGTCTGAAGCAATGAGGCAAGTTCGTGGCCAACTGGACGAGTTGTGCGACGTTTTTTCGCCCGGTTCTCCCCTTCATGATGGCTTGGGACATCCTTCGAAAACAAAGCCCCAGGTCAGTTTAAAGCGAGTTGGATTATTCTGAGAAATGGCAGCGCACAACTCGCTCAGTTGACCACAAACTCGAGGTTGTGCTCCCTGGAGCCGGCAGTGCCCCTTACGCTCCCCTACGCGCCTTTCCCGCCCTCGATCTCGCGAACGCCTAGCTCACGCAAGTAGGGTTGCCCCTCGCGGTCTTCGAAGACGTTGACGCTCTCGGCAAAAACCGCCCTGGGGCATGCCCTGCGCGCCTCCTCCAGACGGTCGAGCGGAATGGCAATCGAAGGCGCCTGCGCGTCCCAATCCTGCGGCACGCGGCATGCCCTCGCCCACGCACGAACCGCCTTCGCGTTCTTGCCGAAAGCCTTTGCGCACTTCAGGAGCTTATCCCCCTCATCGAGGGAAAGCCAAGGATATGCAGCCTGCAAATCGGCATCCTCCAGAAACGCCTTGTTTTGCTGGAGGATCTGCCCCGTATTTTTGTTGTCCGAGCTGCAATAATGCACCCCCAGCTCAAGCTGTTGCTCGTCGGCGTACTCGAGCAGCGCCAGTGCCTCGGCCTCGCTGCCCGCAACGGGAACGCCGCCGCCGTACCAATAATCGTACAGGTAATTGAACGGGTGCTTGCGCAGCTCGAAACCGCGCGCGCGGAACTCTTCCGCGTTGCAGAGGGGGAAACAGAACTCGAGCAGGTTGATCCCCCGCACGCCCATCGCGTCGAGGCGCGTGAGAAGCGGCTTCATCGAGGCGAGCGTGCCGGGAATCACCGGCATCTCAACCATGACGTGCGGCAACGAGGACACAGCAGCCGCCATGCGCTCGAACACGGGCGCATCCGCGCTCGCGACGTCTTCGGGCTTCACACTGAAGCGGATCTCGTCGAGCCCCGCCTGCGCGAGCTGCTTCAGACACACGTCGTCAAGCAGATCGCCACACGTGTATAGGCGCACGTGAGCGGCGGGATACAGCTCGCGCGCCCGTTCGATGAAGGCCACGACCTGCTCCTTGTGCAGCAAAGGCTCGCCACCCGTGATAGCAAGGCAGTCGAATTGAGCGCCCGCATCGTGTGCGGCGTTGAGCTCGGCCACGATATCGCGGTGGTGGGAAAGGAAATACTCGTAGTGATCCTGGTTGGGATTGAAGCAGAAGTAGCAATGGCGCGTGCAACGCAGGTCAATGAAAAACGTTGCCGTGCGCTCGCCGGTGCGGCACGCCAAGCATGCAGGCGATACCCACCCGCGCCACAGGGAGCCGCCCCCGTTCTCGCAATGGCAGCCGCAGGCGCGGGCCACCTGTGCGCGACGCTCTCGGGGACAGGATTCCGAAGCCTCGAAGGGAACGCCGAAAGCGGCGACCGCTTCCTCATAATCGCGTTCTACCTGGTTGAATGCTTTCGCGTATTCCCGAACATCCATCGCAATCCCTATTCGCCAATATGTCCCATCAGCCAATCGAGTTGCACGCTATCGACATGGGCAACCATGACGATCCCCTGGGCAAATGCGGCATACAGTCCGCACGCGTCCTGTTCGATCACCTTTTGAGCGAACGCGTTGACCCACGTGAGCACATGCGCTTCCAAAAACGCCTTGGAATCCTGCAGCGCCTTCCGGCATTCGGAATCGCGCCCGTCGGCATACGCCTCGTACGCGCGAGACCCCATGCAGCTCAGATATCCCAGCATAGCCGCAATGTGGTCATCGGGGAACTGCTTTTCAGCTTGAAGTTTTAAACCGGCGGCATGATACGCCGCGCGAACATCGAGCGTGCTGCACTGGAACAGCGTCTGCTCGGTGCCGACGTACGGCGACTCCCACATATGAACGTAGCAGTCCCCGGGAATCTGGAAGAGCTTCGCGTAGTCGCCTTCCATCTCGGACGCAGTAGCCAGCACGACATCCGAAGACAGGCCCCCGTGCTCGTCGTAGCACGCCAGAAGCTCCCTCGCACAATCGCCGAGCGAGCGGTCCATCTTAGCGAGAGCGCACTTGCTGTCAACGGACAGGTCCCCATCAGAGATCGCGGCAGCCTCGCAGGTGAACATCTCGCGAGCCTGCGAACCAAAGAGCTTCGCGACGAAATCGGGCGAGCAGTTGCCGCCGAAGACCGCATGAAGCAGATCATAGAGGTACGCGTGGCGGGCAAGATCCATACCGATGCGGCTTTCGAGTTGTTGATCAGGCATAACGCCGCTCCTTTCAAGGGAAGGCCGCCCCCTCTCGCCGCAGCGAGAACACGGGCAGCCAACTAACCAACCGTTCCAGTGAATACTACACGACAAGAAACGCCGCGCCACAAGCGAGATGCGGCGCGGCGGCAAATGCAACCCCGGTTTTACCAGGTCAACTCGACAGCAGAGCTATCGAACGCAAGATCTTTGGTCTTGACGAGGAGGTTCGGCTGAGTCAGATCGGGGCTCGGGAGCACCACGATGGTGCCCTTGTCCAGGTCGTTGCCATACTTCTTGCGAAGCTCGTCAACATCGCCAGCGTCAAGCGCGCGGTTCGGGCAACCCGCAACGCAAGCTGGCTGGCCGCCGTCAGCGCGCAGGCCGTAGCAGCCGTCGCACTTGCCGGAAACTCCCTTCTCGGGGAAGTACTGCGGATGGCCGTACGGGCAGCTCATCACGCACATACGGCAACCAATGCACTTGTTCTGGTCCTGAACGACAGTGCCATCTTCAGCCTTGCTGATCGCGCCCGTCGGGCAGTTGGCCAAACAGATCGGGTTCTCGCAATGGTTGCAGCTGCCAGAGTAGCTGTACGACTTAACGTTGGGGAACGTGCCGACCGTGTAGCTCTTCACATTGCGATACAGGGTTCCGACCTCAAGACGATTCTTGTCTTTGCACGCCACTTGGCACGCGCGGCAGCCGATGCAACGCGTCATATCAAAGTAAAAACCAAAAGCCATGATTCCCTCCTTAGCCAAGATTCAGGATGCGTGCATCGGTGTAGCAGTCGTCTTCCAATGCAGGGCCATCGTATTTCTCGAAATTGCAGTTATTATTGTTGTAGCTGGTCACGCCGCAGCCGGAAATGTTGTTGCCGGTGAGGTAGTTGTCCGCGCCGCCCTCGTCGATGCCGGTCTTCTCGTTCAGGCGAACCCAAGAACCATGGGGAATGCCGACTTCGCCGGGCATGAGGTTCTCCATGCAGCACGCCTTGCGCAGCACTTCGCCGTACTTCGTCCAGACGCGCACGGTGTCGCCGTCCTCGATCCCCTTCTCTTTCGCGTCAGAGGCGTTCAGGAACACGGGGTTCGCCCAAGCCTCGCGCAGCCAGGGGCAGTTGTCGAACACGGAGTGCGAACGGCGGAAGTAGTGCGGGTTGAACAGCAGGTACGGGTACTCGCCCTTCTCGCCACCGATCTTGCCGTCCTTGAAGGTAGTCTCGTAGCCCGTGCCGGGAACGAGGTACTCGGGGTACGGCGCGTAGGTGTGGTCGCACAGGCCGATGCTGTTGAACAGGTCTGCCTTCGCCTGGCAGGTGATCTCGAACTTGCCGCTCTTGGTCTTGAGCGGGTTTTTCTCAGGGTCCTTAATGAACGAGGCATAACCCAGGAACGAAGAGTACTTGTCGTCCTTCTTGCGCTCCACCTGATAGCCGCCGTTGGAGACGAACTCGTTCAAGCCCACGCGGCCGGTCTGGGTCTTACCCTCGACGCCCCACTCCTTGAGGTCGGCCTCGGTGACGGTGACGAGCGGCACGTACTTGCCGGAGTCGTCGTCCGCGATGACCGTGGCGCCCGCGATGCTGTTGAAGAACGCCTGCTTCGGGCTGATCGGGTACACCGTCTTCGGGTCCACGCCGATGGCCTCCATGATCAGGGAGTTGATCTCGACGTCGGTCTTCGCTTCGAACAGCGGCTCGGTGACCTGCGAGAAGCAGAACAGGAACTCGCGGTTGGAAGCGGAAAGGCCACCGGGAACTTCCCACTGGGTGGTGACGGGCAACACGATGTCGGAATACATCGCCTGCGTGGTCATGAACTGGGCCTTTGCCAGAACGAAGTCCATCTTGCGATGCGCCTCGATGCCGCGCTTCATGTTCGGGCCGGTCTGCAGGTAGGCGTTCTCGTCATGGATGATGCAGTGGATGTCGCACGTGCGATCCTCGCCAGCCTGCGAGCCCTTGCCGGAGTACCAGTCGCCGACCATGCGGTACTTGCCGGTCAGGCACGCTTCCCACACCTGAGGTCCGGGAATGACGCCGTCGATCTCGTTCTTCTGGCTCGGATAACCTGAGCTGCCACCCTTCACCAGGGCGGGGCCACCATTACCAGCGTTCGCATGGTAGTTGTTCGCGGTGCAGTTGCCGGGCTTGCCCATGTGGCCGCCCATAGCGCCAAGCGTCATGAACAGCTGCGGAACGTTCTCGCACGCATCGCAACGAGCAGCGGCGAAGTTGTGAAGCAGCCACACGTTCTTCTTCTTGCCGATCTCGCGAGCGAACCACGTGATCTTCTCAACGGGAACGCCGCAGATGGTAGACGCCCACTCGGCATCGTGCTTCACGCCGTCGTACTTGCCTTCCAGATAGTCGGCGAAGTTGACGTCTTCCTTCAAGTCTTCAGGCTTGTGGTCAGCGTCGAAACCGACGGTGTACTTGTCCAAAAACTCCCAGTCGACGATATCGCCCTCGGCCTTGTCCAGGCGGATCATCTCGGAAGCGACGCCCAGCAAGAACGCCGTGTCGGTGCCGGTGCGGATGGGAATCCACTCGGCGTCGAGCATCTGGGCGGATGCCGTGTAGATCGGGTCGACGGTGATGAACTTGACGCCCGCTTCCTTCGCGCGGATGTAGTGGTAGCTCGGCGTGCCGGCGGCAGACCACGCAGGATTGGACGCGTAGAACACGATGGTGTCGGCGTTCAGCATGTCAGTACGATCGTTGCACACGCCCGCGTCGGTGCGGGGAATGCCGATGGTGTCGGCGGTATTCAAAAGATAGGCACCATGGGAAGTGGTGTCGGCGGTGCTGGTGTGCCCGCCCCATGCCAGAAGCGGCGCGAACGCGAGGCGCGAGCCGTAGCTTCCCAGCAGAAACGCCTGGTTGCCGTACTTCTCCTTGATGGTCTTGAACTGATTGCCAATGTAGCTAATGGCCTCATCCCAGCTGATGCGCTCCCATTCGTCTTTGCCGCGCATCTCGCCGTTCGGGTTCTCCGGCGACCAGGTCTTGCGCTTGATGGGATACTTCAGGCGATCGGCGCCGAAGCACTGCTGCTGCTGCGCCTTGCCGCGCACGCAACCGCGCTGCTGCGGGTAATCAAAAGAGTCTTCGTGCGTATCGTCGGTCTTCTGGCGAATCACCGCGCCATCTTTGACCATAACCTTGTTCATGCAACGGCCGCCGCAGTTGTGCCAGCACGCCGCAGACGTCCATTCGCCGCCCTTCGCGGGATCGACGGGCATGCCCTTTGCGTCGGTGGCCTCAAGACTGGATTCCGCAGAGCAGCCGGTCGCAGCCAGACCCGCGACGCCAGCCATAACAGCAGCAGAAGCACCCAAGAAACCACGACGGGAAATGTTGTTCGTACTCACTGTTGGTTCCCCCTTTCTGCTTTCCTACATTGCGCAGGTCGCGTAGAAACCGTAGCGGGCAATGGCAACGCCAATCACCAGCAGGGCGCACACGACGATCGCGAGCATTTTCTTGTTGTTGAACTTTGCGCCGGCAAACACCAGGATCGCGGACGCAACCGGGGCGATGACCAGGCCCGCGATCTGCATGGCCGGGTTCAAGCCCGCGCCGGAGAAAGCGGCAATCTCGAGCGCCAGACCGACGGCGAGCACGACGTCGACGGCGACCAGCGTGTACATGACCGGCTTCTCGGCAATGTCAGCCGAACCGAAAGCGGCGCACAGGCCAAGGCCCATCGCCAACGCACCTGCGACGAACGTCAGAACGGTCGCGGGAGCGTTGCTCCACACAGCGTTGCCGTACACATCGATGTAGGCCGTGCCCATGAGCACGATGACGAGCACCGCCGCAATCGAGCCGATAACGCGCAGAGCGAACGGGCTTTCCTTCTTCGCGAAGGTGATGATGAGGTCGATAAGCGCCAGAATGAAGAAGATGCCTGCAAGCAGCACTTCCTTGACCATGCCAGAGCCGAAGTTGACCGTGCCCGCGCCGATGGAAGCAAATGCGCGGGAAAGGCTGTGGACGTGCGTCGCGGCGGCGATCATGCCGACGGCGAACAGCACCACAACGACCAGAGGAACGAGCCACGGACGCTCGCCTTTGCGGGTGCGCTGGAAGCAAGTTTCGAACACGTAGGCTCCTGCCGCTAGCCCTCCCAGCAACGTGAACAGGAATAAGGATTCAAGACCCATGTTTCCCCCCTTAGTATCTCTTTGGCGCCCGCGTCGTGCGGGCAACCCTGCTTTGCGGAACGTGCCTCGCCCGCACGTTTCGCCTATTCGACAAGCGGTTCATCCATGTGGCGACAAAGATGACCTTTCACCGAATATTTGCCTAGGATCTCAGCTGGTGATCCTTTTCGTGGATTGTAACAAAATTGTCGCACGACAATCAATAGTGTCGTGCGACAATTTCATGTGTCGTTATTCTATCTTGTAGATAGTTGGGGCTTTCGCTATCTACTTCGTCGGCTCCTCGCCCGGCTTAGCGTTGAAGCCGTCGCTGTAAGCACTGGGGACCACCAGTGCCCCGTCGTTGTCCTGCATGCCCTCGTAGGTGAGGTGCATCTTGCGCAGCGTCAGGGCGATGTCGTCGTGGCTGTACGATTGCGCCACGTCGTCTAGGATCGCGGAGATGTCCTTCTCGGCCTCCATCAGCGTAATGCGCGCGCTCTTGCGGCATTCGGCCTGCGCTTCAAGCGAGATCACATTCTGAAGCTCCTTGGGGATGATGAGGTCGCGCACCTCGACCGACACGATGGAGATGCCCCAGTCCGACACCTTCTGCTCGACGGCTTCGCGAAGCTCCTGGTCAAGCTGATGTCGGCGCATGACCACGTTCTGGAGCGACGCGCGGCCGATGGCATCACGCAGGGCCGTTTGCGCGGAAAGCGCCACGGCGAAGTGGCAATCCTGGACTTCGGTGCAGGCCTTTTCGGGATCCCAGATAACCCAGAACAGCACGGCGTCCACGTCGAGCGGTACAAGGTCGCTGGTCAGCGCCTCCTCGGCGCCGAACGGCGTGGCATTCATGCGCTGGTCGACGCGCAGCGTGCAGAATTCGAACAGCGGGATGGTGAAGAACAGCCCTGGGCCCGCAAGGCGGTCGAACCGGCCGAGGCGCATAACCACGACGCGTTCCCAGTCCATGCACACATGTACCGAAGACAGGACGGTGAGGCCCACGATCACGGAGACGATGATCCCCGCGAACGTGAACTTGCCGAGCGCGAGAATGAACGCCGCAAGCACAACCGCGAACGCGACAAGAGCGAGCACCACAGAGATCATCACCGCGCCGTTTCGCGTGGCTTTCTTCGTCGGGTCGGAGCGATATGCGTCCGCCGCAACGCCGAACTCCATTTCGGAGCGGCGATACGTGTCCTTCTGCCCCTGAGGGTGGGTCTTATCCTTGAACTTTCTCATGATCCTTTTTCATCCTCCTCACGCACGAAGACACCATCTTCGGAATGTCATCATATGCCATGCCGTTTTCGAGGCATCCTTTCACGAACTCTTCGACAAGCTCGTCCACCTCCGGAGCAGGTTTTAAGATAGCGTCCGGATCGTTCACGAACACACCGCTGCCTCGCACCGTGGTCACGTAGCCGTCGCGCTCGAGCCCCATGTAGGCCTTGCTCACCGTGTTGTACGCAATGCGCAGTTCAGCTGCATATTTGCGCACCGTCGGCAGCTTCTCGCCCGGCTTGTAGAAGCCTGACGTGATAAGGTAGGCCATGCGATTGCGCAGCTGCACCCACAGCGGCAAATCGCTGGACTCATCGAACGAAAACGGCGGTACTTCTTTAATCTGCTGCTTCACGTTTCCCTTTTCTTGCACTTACCTCGTATGTCCGTTGCCCGCGTGTGCGAGCCTGTCCCGCTCACCTGCTTTCAGCGCTTCCTTTCGTAGTTGCCACCCCCCCCCCGAAGGGTCTTGAAGCGGCATTACGCCCCCTGCGTTTACGCGGCTTCGTGCGCGACCTTGCGCGCTGCGGCCTCGCGTTCCCTTGCCTTGCGTTCCGCGTCCATCCCCCGCTATGGCGAAGGCGCCACGCCGCATGCGACGATGGCGATTCGAAGGCAAAGCCCTCCGACCAGCGCCAATGTAGCAATTCCCGCCGCACCCGGAGTGGGAATCTCCCGCTTGCGCGCCAGGGAAACTGCTTCCGCAACAAGGGGAATCGCAAGTCCACAGACGACGAAACCTGCCCAAAACGTGGTCGACAGGTCGCCTTCGAGAAGCCTCATGACCGCCATGGAGGCGCTCCCCTTCCCGAAGGCAAGCAAAGCAACTATGGAGACTATCTCGATCAGGATGAACGCGATGTCGATCCAGGCGAGCAGGCGTGCCATGATACGTGTCACGCGCACATCTTCGCAGGTGCAGGCCGCAAGCATGATCACTGCGCAGCCGCACGAGAGCGCCGATGCCGCGAACAGAGCGGGCAGCCACGCCGACTGCCAGACTTCGACCGAGATAACGCTTTGAAGAAGCAAGCCGGTGTAGACCATCACGATGACCGCAACAGGAAGGCCTATCGCCTTTGCGGCGAACGATACGGCGCGCGCCCATTTCGGCAGTACGAAAATGGTGTCGGCAAGGGAGATTACCAGGAAAGCGGTGAGCAACGTCAAGGCGAAAGCGCCGATGGAGACCAGGCTGCTCGTCGGGTACAGGAACAGGAAGAAGAATGCCTCGGGACGTCCTAGGTCTGCGACCAGGCATAACTCGCCTGTGAGGACGACGATCAGCGCGGTGCCGTACACAAATCGGCGAATGCGCTTGTACGTTGGCTCTGAAATCACCGATTGCGGGGCAAGAAACGTTCTGCCGTACTCGCCGCGGCGATGGTCTTTCACGGCTTTGACGACGTCGAAGAGGGCGGTGAGCGCGAAGGCACCGGCGGCGGTTCCGCCTAGGAAGAGGTAGATGGCTATCAACTTGCTGAAAACCACGCAATCCCTTTCTTGTTGCCGCTTCGCCTGATTTGCCAACGATAATCTACCACATGTTTTGCTCGGGAAGCGAACTTGTCGCACGACAATTTGGATGCCGCGACGATTACGCGACCTGGCGCGATGCCTTTCCACCTCGCCTGGAGGACAAACGGCAGTTGGTGGTCAACTGAGCGAGTTGTGCACGCCTGGTTTCTTCTCGTGCTCTCACGGAAAATTTACGACCAGGCCTTTTGCTGGCAGAGGTGCCCCAGCTGACCTCGCAGGACGCGAAAACGCCGGTTTTCCGCAACAAAAACGTCGCACAACTCGCTCAGTTGACCACGAACTCGGGATGCTCTCCCCCTGCAGATACGCTTGATTTCAAATTCAGAAAAATGCAGTTACTAATGCCTTAAAATTTCGGAAAAGTGCAATATCACATTACTTTAAAATTTTGAAAAGTGTATTCTCTTGAATTAGCCGCACACGAAAGGGAGGAATATGATGCTCGACAGAAAAGCGAAGGCACAGTTTCAGTCCTGGCTCGATTCATCGCCCAATAAGGCTTTGCTTGTCAAAGGCGCTCGACAAGTGGGCAAGTCTTTTCTGGTCAGTGCTTTCGCAAGAGAATCGTTTGAGCATGTCGTAGCATTCGACTTAATTGAAGATATTTCTGTACGCGATTCGTTTTCGGCAGCGAAAAGCGCCGACGAACTTCTGATGCGAATGACCATCGCCGCAGATGAGCCTATGATTGCGCGAAAGACTGTCGTAGTTATCGACGAGGTTCAGCAGTGCCCTAGCATAGTAACGTTTATCAAATATCTCGTGCAGCGTGGAGATTTCCGTTTCATCCTCACAGGGTCATTACTTGGTGTGGAACTTGAGGGCATCGATTCTCTTCCTGTCGGATATGTCGAGCAGATTCAGATGTATCCGCTTGATTTCGAAGAGTTTTGCTGGGCTAACGGTGTTGCATCGGTTGCTTTTGACATGCTGAGAAACCATCTCGAGGAAGAAAAAGAGCTTCCGGACTATCTGTACGACCGCCTGCTCAGCCTATTTCGCCAGTATGTGGTGGTGGGAGGCATGCCTGACGCCGTCAACGCTTTTTTGGCCACTCGCAACATTGATGAGGTACGGAAAATACATCGCGATCTCCACTCGTTGTACCATGACGATATCGCAAAGTATGCGCCGCCAGATCTTAGGCTGACCATCCGTGACATATATGACCTGATTCCCAGCGAGATCGGGTCCAAGAATCGGCGATTCAAACTGTCATCGATCGAAGGCGTGAAGCGGTTCTCGCAAGTGACGGAGCACTTCCTCTGGCTTTCTGAGGCGGGCGTCGCTCTTCCCGTGTATAACGTAAGCGCGCCGGTGGCTCCTCTCTTGGTCGGCGAACAACGAAATCTGTTTAAGATGTTTTATCTTGACACCGGAATGCTCATGTCGTCATATTCGAAAAAAGTTGCCCAGGGTGTATTTGACGGAGGGGCAGAGGGCTCATTCGGTATGAATATGGGCGCAGCATTCGAGGGTTTTGTCGCTCAGGAGTTGAAAGCCAGGGGTTTCAAGCTGCGTTACTTCACATCGAAAAAGGTAGGGGAACTCGACTTTGTGGAGGAGACGCTTGCTGGAGACGTGCTGGCCATCGAAGTCAAGTCGGGAAGGTACTATAAAACGCATGCAGCACTTGACAATGCGCTTGCAGCAAGAGGCTATGGAGTAGACCGGGCTCTCGTTTTTGCGGAGACCAACCTTTTCCGCGATGGCAACGTGCTTTACCTGCCAATTTTTATGGCGGGGCTTCTGGAACCATAGCGGCTGCTTGCGAGCATGTCCCCACTTTCGCAAAAGAGAAAGATCCGCGTCAGGAAAGTATCCTAACGCGCTTCGGTCAGCACACCGTCTTCCACGCGAAGGCGCATGGTGGCGAACTCGCGCGCCTTTGCGCGATGGGCGGCGACGAAAATCGTTTTACCAGGTAGCGAAGCTATATTGGCAAGAACGGCCGCTTCTGTCGCGTCATCGAGCGCGCTCGTGACCTCGTCGAGCACCATGATGGGCGCACCCGAGCACACTGCACGCGCGATAGCCAGACGCTGCAGCTGCCCCTGGGAAAGGCCCTGCCCGTGCTCACCGATCAGCGTGTCGAGTCCCAGCGGAAGCTCTTCCACGAAGTCCCACGCACACGCCACCTCACATGCACGTTTTACCTGGTCATCGGTCGCATCAGGGGCGGCGAACGCCACGTTCTCGCGAATCGAGCCTGCGAACAGGAAGTTGTCTTGCGGCACGTAGGCGAACGCGCCGGGCGGCACCTCGGATGCGGCGCAGGAGGAAACGGCGGTCGTAGCGCCCGCAGCAGAGGCGCCGGTACGAGGCGCGCCCGCAAAGAGCGCGGCGGCTGCGGAAGTCGTGGCGTCTTCGGCGAGCTCGTACACGAAGCCGTCCGCATCGTAGGCACCTAACAGCAGCTTAAACAGCGTGGACTTTCCCGAGCCGGAAGGGCCCTCAACCACCACTAAGGAACCTTTCGGAACGAACACGTTTGTGCAGGCTAAGCTTACGGCTTCTTCCTCGGGGAAAACTCCCATCCCCCCTGCGGGTGCAGGAGAGCCTTCCGCGTCCTCATCGTCGTAGGAAAACGCCAGATCGCGCATCCGCACGCCCGAGAGCCGCTGATAGAATTCCTTGGCCGTCACAGGCAAGCAGCCCTCCGAGTGCGGCAATTCCGCCACCTCCATCAGGCGCTCCGCCGACGCGAGCGTCTGATACAGCTGCGGCAGCATGCCCGACAAGCTTGAAACCGGCGCTTGAATGCGCGCCACCAACTGCAGCACCGCCATGAGCGTGCCGTAGCTCATGGTGCCATGCAGAAGCTCGAACGCACACCACGTGAGCGCCACGGCATACAGCGCGTTGAAGAAGAACGAGAAACTCGCGTTGGCGGCGATGGAATACCCGCGGCGGCGCATCTGCGCGGTGAAATGATCCACCTGCAGCGTGTCGGCTCGTGCGCTCGTGGCAGGCTGGGCCCCGAACGAACGGATGACCAGCTGATGCTCGAGCGCCTCTTGCAGAAACACGCGCACGGCGCCTTCCTTTTCCTGCACGGTTTTGTGCAGCGCCTTCAACCGTCCGCGCAGCGTGCGCGCCAGCACGAACGAGAGCAGCGCAACGGCGGCGAACAGGGCCACCATGGGCGGGCTGATCAGCGCAAGCACCGCAATGGCGAACACGAGCTGCATGAGCATGGACACGAAGCTCGGGATGATGGTCGCCACGCCGTTCGATACAACCTGCACGTCGGAGAACATGCGGTTGGAAAGCTCGCCGGAATGGAAGCGCAAAACGTTGCCAAAGCGCGCGGCGAAGATGCTATCGAGCATCGATTTCCGCAGCTCAAGGGCGAAACGGGCCCGAATGCGCTCCTGGGTGCTGTTGATAGCCAGGCGAAGCACCAGCTGCGCGATGATAACGCCTGCAAGTACCGCCGCGCTTGCCAGCAAGCCGTCGACGTTTCTCGCGACCGCCTGGTCGATAACGGCACGGCACGCCAGCGCGAAGCTCACGAGCACCGCCGCTTGCACCGTGCACAGGACCGACAGCGCAACGATGCGGCCGTGCTGCGCCTTCGATTGCGAGAACAGCCACTTGTAGGTGACCTTGTCCTGTTCGCGCGCCTCTGCCCCGCGCATCATTTTCGCCCCGCTTCGCTCACGGCATCGCGTTTGCGCAGGCCACATGCCACAAGAACGCGCTTGCCCGCGCGCCTTACCGCAGCGTTTGCGCCCTTGCACACCTTGCGTGCGGGGAACAGCGCCACCCACAGCTTCGAATACGCATGGTATCCGCGGGAGGTCTCGCAATCGATGCGGCGGCCGTCGCGATAGAAGCCCCGCAGCACGCCGAGCACATCCTCGCACGGGATGTATTCCAGCATGACGCAGTTATCTCCGCAGATCATGTAGCCTTTTTCAGAGCCGTTCCCGTAATGCCCCACCACGCGATGCAGCACGTACTTCTCACCGCGGCGGTACAGCGCCACATCGTAGCGACGCAGCTCGCGCTCGGCTGGCACCACCATCATCACGTCATGGCGGTTGCGCAGCATCGGCCACATGGAAACGCCCACGGGCGGCCCCATGTAGAAGCCCTCGGATGCGAGCACGTCCTCGATTTTGAGAGGTTCCGAATAATGGGAAGACGAGGAGGCGTGCGATGCGGTTGCAGCGGAAGACACCGGCGAAGACGCTGCATGGGAAGTTGTCGGGGAAGTCGCCATATGGGAAGAGGCAACCGAGGCACCTAAGTTAGGCGCCGCCGAGGCATCCGAGCCCGCGCCCGCGGAAGACCCACCTGCGTCAGGCGCCGCTGAGGGTATGTCATTTTCGCATGTCATGAATCGCTTGCCGACTGGAGCCTAACCGTTAGGCTCCTACTCCTCAAGCAAGTCGGCGTCGCGAAGCTTGCCCAAAAACGCCTCGACATCGGCGCGCGCCGTGTCTTCGTCGACAGCGTATTCCGCCAGCAGAGCCCGGACCAGCGCTTCTTCCGTGGTTTCCGCACCGAGCTGCTCCCATAGGAACGCGCCCGTGTCGTTCAGGCGAATCATGCAGTGGCGCTCCATGCTGGCCTCGCCAACCGGCACCACCACATGCTGGCTGCCCACTTTGTTCACGATGAAGCCGTCTTTAATCTTCATGCCCAGATCCTTCACATCGATGCATTTGTTCGCGCCCATTATCTCACAGCGTCATCTGGAACGCCGCGTCAAAGGCGGCGGGAGTCGGCGTGCAACGTAGCACGTAGAACGGAACACCGCTCACCAGCCTATCGAGTAAATCAAGCTGACGAGCAGCCAAAACGGGATCATTCGGCATCAGAATCTGATTCATGATGCGCGCGACGATTTCCCCGTCATCTTCCAAACGGGACAGTCGGTCCGGCTCGCCCGGCTCGCAGCGCTCGATAAAGCAAACAGCGTGAAGGGGAACGCTCGCGTTTTGCCCCCAATTCTCCTTGCCGCAGTACGGCGTGCCGTACGCTATGAACTCACCCGGTCGCAAGTCGCGTGCCCCGTCGCCTTCCCCACTCCGCCAGCGCAGGATGGGTTTGTCGCCGTTCACCACCGTCACGCCGTCGCCGAGCGCGCGCATCCACTGCGCGATGTGTGTGCTCTTGCCCGTGCCGCTTTTCGCCGCAAACGCGAAGCCGCGGCCCGCATGCGAGATAACCGCCGCATGGAGCAGGAACGCGTCGTAGTTCAGCATGCGCGTGCAAATTTTGCGGTAGATTGCCAGTGACTCGCAATACGCGGGCGAGAATGTGCCCCCATCGCTGTTCTCCGCCGCGATCTCCTCTGGCGTTACCGACACCAAAAAGCTGCACTCATCAGGGGGGACATCAACGATATAATCCGCGCAAAGCCGCTCGGTAAACGCATAGCGGTTCTCAATGGCAATGAGGACCTCGGCTATTTGCACGCAGAACATCGGTTAGGCTCCTTGGGAAAGTGACGACGGCACGGGCATGTTGCAAGCGGCACG